>JAKUPT010000141.1 GCA_022450595.1 Bdellovibrionales bacterium | reverse complement strand
TATCGACATATTTATTCAACAGAATCAGAGTTAAGAGCATTAGTTTTTGAATATATTGAAACTTGGTACAACACAAAAAGGAGACATTCTTCGCTTGATTATTTAAGTCCAAAAGATTATAAACTAGCTAAACGACCTACCCCATAGAGTGTCCACTTTTTTTGGGGAATTCCAAACATCGCTTGTGTTAAACCTCGATTTTTCCTCAAACTTATAATGTTCTGAGCCAAGTTATTGGCAATTTTGTTCATTAGAATAGCCATATGTTATTTAAATAACATTTTTGTTACCAAAATGTCTATAAATAAATATGCTGATAAGCAGGAGGAAAAAATGAATTTTAAACTAGATCACATAAACCTAACTGTAAACAATATCGAAGAAACCATCGAATGGTACGCCAAAGTATTTGACCTTAAACTTCTAGAAAATGGGATAAATAATGAGAATAATAGATGGGCCATTATAGGTCGTAATGACAGCATGATATGTATGACAGAACAAAAAAATAGATTAAGCCCATCTAATGATAAAATTGAGCAGTATCATCATATTAATCACTTTGGATTTAGAGTTCCTGATCGAAAAATATGGGAAGATAAAATTAACAAACATAAGTTGAAGCTTTATTATGGAGGAATTAATGAATACCCAAATTCGTGTTCGTGGTATGTGAAAGATCCAACTGGTTATACTATTGAGGTGTCATATACAAATAGTGAGATTTTAAAGTTTCCATCAACATAAATTTATTTATTATAATTACAACTGCCTGTTAAAATTAACAGCAGTTGTACTTATAAAATACCAAGCTAAAAAAATATTATATTAATTTTTATAACTTAACATGTGAACATTTGGCTGACCTTTTAAAGTTGTGCGAACCTTTACGTACTGACTCTTAGGGCCTGAGTAGGTAACTAAATGTTTACATTCAAATTGCTTTTGATTTTGTGCAGGTATTTTATTTAAAATATATGATTCACACAATTTATTGGCTTTAGCTAGGGCCCTCTTTTCCTTTTTTTCAAAAGTTAAATACCAACCTGATGGGAGGTCTACCTTAAAGTCTTCCTCTTTGCTTGCAAGTTTTAGAAAATTTATCTTATTTGATGGAGCATCAATACAAGTCTCTTTTGTACAAAACTTTTCAATTCGGCCTTCACTATCAACATAAGGTACATATTGAACATCATATAATATGCCATCTTTATCATAATACTTTCCATTAAACCTAGTTATATAGTATTGCTTGAAATCTACAATGCCATTACGATTAAGCTTTATCGTGGTACCAGGATAACGAAATACATATCTGATATTTTCATTAAAAAAACTAGCATTCACTTCGATGCCATAACCATATAATAATAAGTCTTCAACCATTCCATCAGAGTTCAATTTTATCGAGAAAATACCTGGATATTCTGGAGGTCGACTATCATTTTTAGAAACTTTAAGTTTTGTATAAGTCGAGACCTCTAAAGAATAAGGTGTACTTTGTGACTCTAAAGGCCATACAGTTAGATGACATTTAATCACTCCACTCTTAAAAAAAGTAATTTCGTATTCGCAAGCATTTCTATCGTTATGGGCATATTTATAAATAAATGTCTTCATACCGTTTAAAAACTTAGTATTAAGTTTATAAACATAGTTTTTATAAAAAGTAGAAATAGATTTATCCTCTGGATTTAAAATAGTGTCTATTTCATCAACTATATGTACATTTCCATTTTTATCATAACTAGTACCATACGCAGGCAATATTCCATTATCTTTAAAACGAAACACAAACAATGGAAGTGAGTTTTTACTTGCCCTTTGAATTAAGGCCTCTATCAGAAATTGATGATATTCTCTCTCTGACATTTCAGCCATTGCAGAGCTAGAAATAAGTGAATTGTAGTACCTCACTCTTTTTGAGTTTAAGTGCAGCTGGCTACATACATGTTTTTCTTCTATATCATCCAAACCGCCACATCTTTCCTCAGAAATAACTTCTCGGTATATTAATTCATGCAATATTAAACCGGCTTTATTATCTTCATCCATCAAACTCCACAAGCTTTTGCTTATGATATATCTTTTATCACCTGGCAGGCTTGGTGATTCTTGAACAGCAATTTGTTTTATTTCACAATTATTGGGTATTGAAAGTGCACCTGTGTCGGCGATATTGACCAGGTTTTCACCCCAAGTCAATTCATCTTGATTAAAGAAATCCTTATACCACTGTTTATATTTTTGAGCCCGAAGATAATCAATAGCCTCTAGTCGATTTAAAGCGTAAAGCACTTTTTCATGAAAGCCCCATTCCTTCTCACCTAATTCAATGGACTCAATTCTTTGTTTTTGTAGAGCCTCATAATAATCTAAAAGTTCTACAGAGCGAATGTTACCATTTGAATTATAGCAGACTAAAGCATCTCCACCGTTACCTTTTCGATCAAAACTGGCGTTGGCTATAAAAGCAAAACACATTGTGAATACGACTAACGTCAGGTTATTTATTATCTTCATTTTCTCCCCCTTTGGTAACAGGAAAAAGTTGTGTGTTAAACATATAGACTTCTTTATTTTTACTATCAGACATAAGTGTATAAAGTTTTTCTTGAAACTCTCTGATGATGGCCTTTGCTTCAGGCAGCTTATCAGGGTCAACTGCCATGGTGACAGAGCTGAAATCCCTTTCCTTTACAGGCACTTCAGTAAGTTTTTTCTTAGCAAGGTCTAAATTTTCTTGATGAGATTTTTGCAGAGCTAAGGATTCGACATCTTCGGAGGTTTCAATACCTGCCACTAAACGCTTAAAACGTCCTTGTTTTGTTTTTTCAATAATACCAAGCTTTTGTAAATCGAAGATCACCACTTCTGCACGTACTTTTGTAATTCCCAATCGTTGGGCAATCCATGCTATATTGGACCTAAAGTCATGAGTATTTAAAAGCTGCAGAAAGGCAAAGTACTCCCACTCAGACAAAACATGAAAATAAGCATCGTCTAATAAATATTTTCGTACCTGTTTTAAAGTTTTAATTTTATCCAGCTGGCTTTTGCTTTTATAAATACTTCCCAAGAAAAGCATTTCTTTTTGAGGTGAGAGGCCGAGCTTCTTTGATATATCTTTTGCACGTTTTGCCGGCAGTCCTCGTTTCTTATTTAAGATCGCACTTAAATTAGACGAGTCTATCTTTAAGTCTTTTGCAAAGGCTCTTATAGAGTAACTCGGATTATGGCGCTGTCTATTTGCCAGCTCGTTTTTTAATTCTACTAAATAAAACTCTTCGCTCATTTCCATAAAAGCGGTTTATCAAACCGAACTCGAAAAAGATAGAATTTTGACCACAAAGTGCGCCAAACCCATGTCGCATATAAAAATTACTCACTTTTTAAATAAAATGAGTCCTAGATGAATATCCGAAGATTTCAAGATTTCGTATCAGGTTAATAAAACGAAAAAGTTGACTAAGCTTCTGCCAAAACTAGTGTTTAGAGCGAGTGTTACTTTTTCCACCTCTTGAGGATGAATGACCTCTACCGCTACGAGATCTACGACGACCACTACTGCCACCATCACTTCTCTCTCGTCTATCTCTACGTCCACGGCCAGATCTACTACGACCACCGCCATCTGATGACGACGACCCACTACGAGAGCCCAACACTTCTGATGATGCTATTGGTTTACGTTCTTGATTGCCGAACACTTCTGGAGATAGCATTGTCATAAATCTTCCAACGACTTCTTCCACCGGCATTTT
>JAKUPT010000140.1 GCA_022450595.1 Bdellovibrionales bacterium | reverse complement strand
GTTGTCTTTCCCGTCTTGGTGGTGTTAATGGTGGTATGCGTTGTATGTCTGGTATGTATGCTGTAGTAGCCGGAATGCCTGGTATGTATGCTGGAGGAGTTGGAATGCCTGGTATGTATGGCGGAGGAGCTGGAATGCCTGGTATGTATGGCGGAGGAGTGGGAATGCCTGGAGGCGGCAACAGCGCATACTTGCAAATGCAAATGCAGATGATGGAGCAGCAGCAACGACAAATGCAGATTCAAATGGAAACACAAATGCGAAAAGCACAGCAGCAACAACAGGCTATGCAAACAATTTCCACTTTGGCTCAGCAGATACAACAACTGCAACTGCAAATTAATACAACTTACCAAGGGCTTTTCTCAGACTCTTATATGGGTGGTGGAGCCTCTTTTAACAGCAACACCTTGGTTAATGGTATTCAGTTAAACTCTAATATTCCAACACGTCCCGGGTCTCATAGATAAACAAAGTTGGCTGAAGCAGGGCTTCAGCCTTAAAAGCCCTCTGTGTGTGTGGGCTTTGGTGCCTGTGTATTTTGACCCTTTTGATTTTCATAAATTAGATACCCTGTAACAGCACTTACGCCCACCCAGAGCCACTTTGAGTGATACCACTTTTTAGTTTTCAAACTAACAGGCTTGAGAGAAGTTTTGATTGGCTTTGCTGCATCCATTTTAGCTTTTGATTTATTTTTATTAGGACCCACCACGCAATCCATATTAGCAAAAATTAGATGATCCATATCCAGTCCTTTGGCTTTGTTAAATTGGCACTTAGCGTTTTGCGAGTAAAAGTAGCTACTCGGATAGTGCTTGTTGAAAAACTCATTTGGGGTTGCAACAACTGTATGTGGCCAAGACTTATCAGACAGAAGGGTCCATCTGTAAGGTGTGTTGTAGAGTTTAAGTTGATTTAAATCTTTAATGTCGTAATGAACACCATTAATCAAAATAGACTCCCAGTTGTTTAAATACTTTGGCTGAAAAAAATCATGATTTTGACTGGCTTGATTCATGGAGTAGGAATTAACATAGGCGCCCAGCCGATCTTCATAGACTTTTTTGTTATGTTTGTTTAATTTTAAAACTTGAAAATAACTATCTACAATCAGATCACGTTGAGGCTTTTTCCAATCCCTGTCATGCTCCATATTTATGACTTTTAAGTAAAGACTTAAAGCTTCATGGGTGTCACCTGCCAAAAAATGTTTTTGAGCCTCATTAAATAACTCAATCAATACGAGTTCCTCTTGCAGTTGAGTTCGATTTTCTAGGTACCACTGAGTGTAGCTTTGATAGTCTTTGCTATACATATGGGCTTTGAACTCAAATGATTTAGCATTAGGGGTAGGAATGAGTACACTGGCTGTGGCCTGTAGGCTTAAAAAAATCAAAGTAAGCATTAGGGTTCCTCCTCATAAAAAATTAATTTCCTTTTGGTTTTTTTAGGTGTGGATGAAATCACGGTGTTTTGAGCACTTGGGTTTTTTACTACGGCATAGACATCTGAGTATTTTAAAAGTTCAGGACAAAGCTTTGTAGGGCACAAAATTCCGTAGTCGTCAGCGTGAGGTGCTTTAATGATACGAATGTTTTTTGCCACTCGTTTTTTTGAGAGCACATGAAAAAGATCTACAACCCCTTGTTGTCCAATCAATGACTTGATCTTATCAATGTTTTTAATATTACAAGTGATTAAACTAAAGCCATTGGGAATAAAGGTAGATATTTCGGGCAAGTTTTCAATGTTATTAATAGGTTTATTTTCTGGTCGAAATAATAAGCTGACAATAAAACACATTAAAAACAGAGCAAGGTAGATTTTAGCATCATTATTTTTTATCAATTTTTTTAAATCCATTAAGACTCCTTTTTTGATAAAGTGTAGTGATAAAAATCTTTATGAGCTTTTAACCACATAGTTTTACTAAATATTAAAAATTGAAAAATAATAAGAACCACTATAAGTAACTCAATAATGGACTGTCCTTTTTGAGAGCGGGCTTCCATTTTAGTCCTTTCTTTTTAACTCCAACACTGCATGAAAAATTAAAAAAACCTTTAAAGAAATCAAAGTCCATCCAGGTCCATGATGCGCTGGCTGTTTGTGTCTTATAAAACTGGGGTGGTAAATGATAAGTAGGTGCTGTCGAATTTATAGGCTTTGCCTCCATATTAAAGTGAACGTCAGAAAGCTTTAAAGGTGTGATTGTGTGCTTTTGCACTAATTCTTTTTTTAACTCACTCACCTCAAGAGCTATTTTATATCGAGCCATTTCAATTAAGCCCTTTTGTTTGGCATGTAAAAGCTTTTGCTTGGACTTAACTTTTTTGATTTGCCATAAAGTGGCTGAAATACTCACCGGGTCTTTCATTAACGCCAACTTTGCGTATAACACTCCTAAGCGAAAGCGAAGTTTTGTAGCCTTTGGATTGAGCTTTTTTATTCTTTTGGCATATTTGACCACATAGGACTGAGCCTTTAAGTAGTGCCTTCTACATAGGCTTTCCGTATGATTTTTGACTTGAGTCCACTTTATAAATCCTGCCGAAAACATCAACATGCCGGAGAGCAATCCTGCCACTAGTAAAACAAGGAGTAAGGTCTGCCCACGATTACTTAGGCTCATAACCACTCCTTCAGAGTCAAACTTTGTGAGCTTGAAAGGAACAGAGATCTGTTAACTACAATTAATTGCCACTGAATGAATACTTTTTTTTGAGTGATTGTGAGTCGGTCTAAGTTGCCAAAAGGCAAAAGCTTTAAAAGTTCACGAGTTTGTTTTTTACAGATACTTTTGTTTAGGCCATCAGTATTAGTACAAATAAGGCTTTGGTAGCCCACATGCTGTATATAGGTTTTTGTGAAGCCTATAAGTGTAATTATAAAGCAAAAACTCACAATTGAAGTAACACTAGTAAGTGCAATGATTAGCTCTATAACTCCTTGCCCAGACTGAGAAGTCATTCGTTACCGCCTTTATTCACAGCCCCTTGCATAAAGTCGTTGAGATCTTTTTTCTTGTAATGTGAGTCGCGCACTCTTTCGTGTTGAATTTTGCCGCCGTCTTCGCCTTGTAGGCTTTTTATGATATTGGCGTATTGCACGTTCATGGTTTTTTGTAAGACTTTAAGCACGGCAATAGATGCCACAGCCATCAATGCCACAAGTAGTAGATATTCTACAAGCCCTTGTCCCTTTTTGTTCTTCAAAAACTTCACCAAGCTCCTCCTTAGCAATTTAAGCTAAAAGAAGGATGCAAGATGAAACGCCACTTTAGATGGAAATTAGATAGGAATGAATAAAAATATGTCCGAACAAATGTCCGGATATCGAAGAGTTACTTTTTCTTTTTAACGTTTTTTTGTTTTCTAATCTGAAGTTGATCATCAATAACATCAAAAGCCTCTTGGCGAAGATCATGCTCGTAAATAAATTTATAAAATGCAGCCACTTCATGACTTTTTCTAAACTTTTTAGGTGATGTTGGGATGGACTCACTTGCCGTGAAATTAATACCACCATCTTGATTGACTTTTACTTTGGCTGCCATAAGATCTCCTCAAATTAGAGCTTTACAAATCTGAACGTATTTAGGACTCTAAGATAAACTTTCTAGGGGAATCACGTCAAACACTAAAGGTGCACTATGAAGATTCTTGATGGCCGTAAAAGCTCACAAAAGCTGCAAGCAGAAATTAAAGAAAAAGTCAGTGAAATTAGTAGTCTACATAAAAGGCCACCCTGTCTGGCCGTAGTTCTTGTAGGTGAGGACCCCGCCAGCCAAGTCTATGTGGGGCACAAAGTGAAGGCTTGTGAGAAAGCAGGCATTGGCTCCATGTTGATCAACTTAAAGACTTCAACCACTGAAAATGAGGTTTTAAGCCAAGTTAAGGCCTTAAATGAAAACCCTGAAGTGGATGCGATTTTAGTTCAACTTCCACTGCCTAAACACATCGACTCCCATAAAGTGATGAACTCC
>JAKUPT010000014.1 GCA_022450595.1 Bdellovibrionales bacterium | reverse complement strand
CAAGCCACAATGGAAGAGCTGCTTTCATGTTCTTTGAACATATCTGCCCCATAGCCTCCCATATTTTTACCACATGGGCTCTGACCTCTGGACCGTATAGATATTTGGGCCCAGGATGAGCCATTGGAGCTTTAATCTCGTTATTTAAAAGGCGAATGGCATGTTTACGAGTTAAATCTGTTGTGGCACAAAACTCGTCTAATATTAATGTTTTCTGATGTTTAGAAGATTTTAGGTAGCGTAAACGTATCTTCTCTAATAGTATTTTCTTTACCCCGATGGGCATGGTTTTCCCCCTTGTAATTGTTTCTCGACAAAACAATCTTAAGTGGGCTCTGGCCATGACTCAACGGGGCCTTTCAGTGGTCGCAATGCGACGCAACCCCGTCTTTCGGTATCATTTATTATGAGGCAATTCGGTTATACCTAAGATGGCATATATATTGAATTATTTAATGTATATATGGCTTATTTAAAATAACAAGCAATACTTTAGACAAAAATTGTCATAAACGTTTGTTTTTTTGATGCCAATTTGAAAATTACATTAGAGTGAGGAAATGTATATGACCCAAATTAAAATTATGTTTTTAATCTTAACTATGCTCTTTTCATTTAATGTTCAAGCCGCGAATCCTTTAAGTTGTGGGATGGCTGTTGGAACTGCAGGCTTAGCAGCATATTCTTCAAAAAGAAAAAGCGATTTAAATTTTAGAAAAAAAATGTTTATCGAAAAGCTTAAGAAAGTGAATTTACCTAAAGTCCGAGCCTACAGGGTAGTGAAACTTATTGATAAGTTATCTAAGGGTGTAAATAGTGCTTCAAATATTACCTTGATGTATGGAGGAATAGCAGCCTTTAATGGTTCTATCTGTGCTATCTCTGCGTCAAGAGCTGAAGCTGCTACTATCTTAGATGATCCATTAAATGCGCTTGAAACGAATGAGGACTTTCAAGCTTTAGCGAGTGTTGTCGGTGCAGATAAAGCCATAATAAGTATGGAAAGAATTGCTGATGGTGAAGAGTCAGAGCGGGTCTTAGATAGCCTTATGCCTGAAATCGAAAAAGTAATGAACCAAATTAGATAAAGAAAGCGAATAAAATTAAGGCGATTAATATGAGTAATTTTAGAATTTTCTTGATCACAGTAATTATGTCTTTTTCTTTAAATGGGCAAGCTGAAAACCTTCTGACCGTTGCTAGCTGTGGCTCTGCCGTTTCTTTGGCTGCTATTTCCTATTTTGAGACAAAACCATTAAATGAACTAAACTCAAGAAGAAATTCTTTTTTAGAAAAACTTAAAAATCAAAAGATGCCAAAAGGAAGAGCATATAGAGTATTTATGCTTTTAAACAAGTTGACCAATAATTTAAGATTGCGAAAATTGCAGGCTTACTCACACCGTGTTTACACAGGTATTTTTGCTGCTGTATGTGCGGTAGCGGCTAAAAGTGCCGAGGCTTCATCTATTCTAGATGATCCGATATATGCTATTGAAAATAATGAAGACTTTAGAAATTTAGTAAATATTGTTGGGGCCGACCAAGCAATAATCATTATGGAGAGAATAGCGGATGGAGAAAACCCTGAAAAAGTTTTAGATAGTGTTATGCCCGAAATAAAAAGATTCATAGATTATTCTAGTGAAAAGTAATTATCAAAAAAAGATGGGAGCTATCTTCAAGATATATTGGAAATTTATGATACGTAAAATTTTAACTGTTATATTTATATCACTGCCTTTTACAGGTGTCGTCTTAGCGAACACTTTGTCAACAACGGATAAAATCTTAAAAGTAACAGCTAAGCCTGCAGACACTATAATTCGAGGTAATAGATTTGAATCAAAAATTGAAATTTGCAGCAAATTTCAAGATCAAATTTCTTGTAGTATTTATCCCCAGTTAAATAATCACGACTTTCGAGGAACAAAAGAAGACTGGAACTTCTTTTTTAATAGATGTATGAATTTTGGTCATCTGAATAGCCTTCACGATGTCACAGTCTTATCTCTTACACTTTTACTGATGCCAAAGTTTGGCCTAGTTAAAACTATTGCTGCAGAAGTGGGGATAAGCTTTGTTGGTGAACCCCTTTATCCTGAAGATATACTAGAGCCATTAATTCAAAAATCAATGGGGATGGTTGATTATATAACAAATGATAATAAGGAATACTCTGAAGTTCACATTCGAGAACTAAATGCTTTAAAAAGTGTTTTAAAGTCGTGTTCTGTGCAACTTGATGATGCCTACAATCATCATCAAGCTACAAAGTGTCTTAATGGCTGTCATGGAAATGATGTGCAAGATAAAAAATCTAAATTAATTCAAAGGACTCAAGAAAGTGTTGTTTGGCCCAAGCTAATTGGCAATTGATTATAAGGCCTTCGTTATTTAGCTCCTTACCCTTTTTTTAACCCTATTTAAGTTGTTAAGTGTTAAGTGTTTTTGTACGCACGTACCCGTACGTATCCTATTGACTCATAATGAGGCATTACTTTTGTTAATTATCTTTACACATGTTAGCTCTCTAATGCTGCATACCTAATGTATTTGTTCTAAGCTGGTCCCTAAATTGCTACTTATATAGAGTATGAAAAAAGCAAATAAGCCCATTTTATTGGGATTTGGTGTTGTAATTTTGAGTTTTGGTTTTCAAAACTGTTCTGATGTGGAGTTTAAAACCACAAGCTCATTGTGTGCAGAAGGTGAGGTTTGTACAAACAGTTTGCCTGGTGGCAAATGCTTTGAGCAAACTTACACTCAACCAAGTACTGTGACTGAAAATCAAGCCCTTGATATACTGATGGTCACAGACACCTCAGGGTCTTTAGCGGATGAGCGAAGACAAGTGGCTGAAGGGATGAGTCTGCTTCTTCAACAACTTCCAGAGTCTGCGAACATTAATATGTCCGTGATGTTAGCTCATGGGGATCGCTCTTCTTATGGTGGAAAGCTCTTTGCGAAAAGATCTTCTGACATTGTTTTTAGGGCCCAGAATAAAACCCGGCAACAAGTGAGCAATTATATTTTAGAAAACTTAGCCAGCTCCTTACCAGCAGACAATGACACTGATGGGGGAGAGGTCTTACTCTACAGTTTATACTCATCTCTGTTTAACAATTATCTTTCAATTCAATCACAAGGTTTTTATAGGCAAGACACAAACCTTGTGGTGATTATGATCACAGACGAAAACGACATCTGTTCACTGGGGAGCTACCCAAGACCAGAGCGCGCCACTCCTGTTTATGATCCAGAACAGCGAGAAGATGATGCTTATCAAAAATACTGTGTAGACTCATCAGGACGCGCCATAGTCACTCCTATGGCGATTAAAAATGGTTTTGCTGATATTAAATCCAATGCACAGGTCTATGTGCACTCCATTTCATACTTAGACCCAGATCTTGTTCCAAACAGAGGAGAGAATGAAATTGGTTATGGAGTGATTGATTTAGTAGACCAAATGGGTGGTGTGAAAGTAGACATGGGAAGGGCCACCAATGATAAAGATCATATTCCCAGAGCGCTTGCTAAAATCGGAGAACTCACTCAAAAGCAATTGGGTTATTTAAAAACACAGTTTGATTTAAGTGCAACAGATCAAGTGGATCAGCAGAGTGTAAGAGTCTTTGTGGATGGAAAGCCTATTTATAATTTTGAGTTCAACTCAAGCCTTCAAGCTGTAAAGCTTTCATCAGCGGGTTCTGCTGGTTCAGTGATACAATTGGAATACTGTAGTTTAGATTAAACACACCTAGATGCGCGCTTGACCAAACGCGTTTTAGCCTGTAACAATGCCGGTGAATTATCTCACAATTTATGAAATTTTTACCGTCAAAGCATAATAATGACAGGTAAATACAACAGTCAAAGGATGTGTTTGCAATGTTTTCAGGCATTGTTGAGGCCACAGGCCAAATTCTTGAAGCTCAAAAGCGACCCGGTGTTATTCAAATTAAAATTAAAAAGCCTAATGATTTCAATGACATTAAAGAGGGTGATAGCATTGCTGTGAATGGCATCTGCTTAACTGTTGAAGCTTATGACGACAACTCTGTGCAATTCGCCTTAGCGGCAGAGACTTTGCAAGTAACAGGATGGAAGGCTGAAAACCTAAAGGGCCAAGAGGTCAATCTTGAAAGGTCCCTTCGTTTTGGTGATCGTTTACATGGATCTATTATGACAGGTCATGTGGACACTGTGGGACATATTGCGGACATTATTGAAGAGGGTGAAAGCTGGTTTATATGGGTGGAAATTCCTGAGGATTATATGAAGTTTATGTGGAAAAAGTCGAGCGTGATTTTAAATGGTGTAAGCCTCACTATCAATGAAGTTGAAGCGAACAAACTTCAGGTTTGTTTAATACCAGAAACCCTTCAAAGAACTAATTTAAAACAATTAAAAAAAGCTGATCCCATTAATGTTGAAGTGGACTTTTTAAACAGGTCCGTCGCCCACTTGATTAAAGATAAAATATAAAGGAAAGCTATGAATTTAAATACCCCACAAGAGCTGATTGAAGATATTAAAAATGGCAAGATGGTGATTCTTGTTGACGACGAAGATCGAGAGAATGAAGGGGATTTAGTTATAGGGGCAGATCACATCACACCAGAGGTGATTAACTTTATGGCTAAAGAAGCCAGAGGCCTTATTTGCTTGGCTTTAACTCCCAAACAAATTGATAACTTAGGCATTCCTTTAATGGTTAAAGAAGATATCAACACCTCTCCCAATAAAACCGCCTTCACCGTAAGTATTGAAGCTTCCAATGGAGTGTCCACTGGAATATCGGCTGCCGACAGAGCTCATACTGTTAGGGTGGCGGCAAGCCCTAAATCCACCTCAGCTGATATCACCGTGCCTGGTCACGTGTTTCCTATTCGCTCTAAAGTTGGTGGTGTTTTAAAAAGAGCCGGTCACACCGAGGGTAGTGTGGACTTGTGTGCTTTGGCGGGACTTAACCCTGCGGCAGTCATTTGCGAAATTATGAATCATGATGGAACTATGGCCCGAATGCCTAACCTGAGCGAGTTTGCTAAAGAGCATGATTTAAAAATTGGAACCATTGAGGATTTAATTCAGTACCGCATAGATACAGAGAGTTTTGTCGAAGAGGTCGCTAGTGCTGAACTTAAATCTGAAATTGCAGATGGCTTTAAAATCAAAGTTTTTAGAAACACCCTTGATAACAGAGAGCACTTAGCTCTTGTAAAAGGCGAGATCAATAGCGAAACTCCCACCATGGTTAGAGTGCATGCTGAAAGTGTATTAGGTGATGTATTTCAAAGCTCTAGATTTCCATCTGGATCGCAGTTAAAACGCGCCATGGAAAAGATCAGTGACTTTGGCAGTGGCATTGTCGTGTACCTTAGAATGGACGACATGAACCAAAGACTGTCTCAAAGAGTCAAAGTCTTGGGGTTAGAGGACCAAAAGGCCTCAGTGCCAGAGTCCTATTATCAAAAACTCAAATCAGACAAAAAAGACTACGGCGTTGGGGCTCAAATTCTAAGAGCCTTAGGTGTTCGAAAAATTAACTTATTAACCAATAATCCATCAAAGCGGGTGGGGCTAAAAGGCTATGGATTAGAAATTATAGAAGCCGAACCATTATTTGACCAGGACCACCCCTCAGCTAAGGAGCTAGATAATGAATTTCATTCAGGGTGAAGTCAGTGCTAAACATGTGAATAAAATTGGAATCGTGGTTTCTAGGTTTAACACTCCGGTGACAGAAAAACTAGAAGCCGGAGCTATAGAAAGAGCCAAAGAACTGGGTTTAACTGAAGACCATATGATGTTGGTTCGCGTACCTGGTGCTGTTGAAGTTCCAATGGCTGTTCAGCTTTTACTAGAACAGGGATGCCAAGGCGTGGCTGCTATTGGAGCTGTTATTCGCGGTGACACCTCTCACTTTGATTATGTTTGCAACTCTGTAGAAAGAGGATGCACTCGCCTTCAATTGGACTATAAAAAGCCCGTAATTTTTGGAGTAATCACCACTGAGAACGCAGAACAAGCCTATGATCGTTGTGGGGGCAAAAAAGGCCACAAGGGTAAAGAGGCCATCGACACTTTACTTGAAATGATTGATTTGCACGGAATTTTAAATAAACAAAAGCTATAAATAAGGAGAAAGCTATGAGCGAAAACCAAGAAGCGATAATGTCAGAAATCACCACTCAGCATTTTTACACGGCCCTTTCTAAAAAGGTGAGTGGCTACAATGCAAAGCTATTATTAAACTCAGCCATGATTCAAGTGGGATTTAATCAGATTAATGCTGACCCATTAAAGCTTGATGACGCTAAAAATATCTGTCTAGAATTAATTAAAAAGGGTGGACCTGCTTTTTACGTCGGTAAAGAGATTTATCAACAGATCCAGTAATTATTTGTGAACAAGTCATCCGCTGATAATGACAAAATAATAAAAGAGGCTCAAAGACGGAAAAAAGAGAAGTATCTTATTTTCTTTCTGGGCCTTATTTTTTTAATTCTCACATGGGTTGAGTTTAATCTCTTTGAGTATTCTGACTCACTCCCATTTGTGCATTCCATTTTCTTTTTTGGTCTAGTTAACTTTAATATCATCATTTTACTTTTTATGATGTTTCTGATTTTTAGAAATATCGTAAAGTCTTTTGTGGAAAGACAAACAGGTGTTTTTGGAAGCACTTTAAAGAGTAAGTTGATTGCTGCCTTTGTGCTGTTTAGTTTTATACCTACGTTATTGATGTTTTTAGTTTCAATGTTTTATATCAATAACAGTTTCGACAAATGGTTTAGCCAAAAAATTTCTGGAGTTTTAAAAAGCTCACTTGAAGTGACAAATGCTTATTACATGAACTCTAAGAAAAAGAACTATCATTTTGCACATCAGGTAGCTGATGAGGTCGCAACACTTAATCAGTCTAAAACTATTGATTCTCGCATTAAAATTTTGCAAAAAAAATACGCCCTAGATGCTGTTGAGTACTACCCTTCTTTATTTAACAAAAGGCACATTGTTGTTGATGGCAATAGATCTCATTTAAAGGTGCCTCGTGTTTCGTTAGAATTTTTGCAAAAAGGCATTAAGAAAAACATTGAAGCTAGTATGATACACCACTATCAAGATGGAAATCTGGTTAGAGTCATTGTGCCGGTTCAAAACGGACAAAAAGGTGCTGTTGTTATATCAACTTTTGTACCGCTTTCACTTATTTCTCAAATAGGTGATATTCAAACCACCTATGAAGACTTTAGAAATCAAAACCCTTTGGAGTATCCGATCAAGTCTATTTATATTGTGATATTGATCATGATGACCATTGTGATCTTATTAGGGGCCACATGGTTTGGTTTTTATCTAGCAAGACAACTTTCCATCCCTCTAGAAGCATTAGTGGATGCCACAAAGCAGGTTGCTCAGGGGTTTTATAAAAAAGTTAAGGCTAACTCCGGAAGCCAAGAGATCAATCATCTTGTCGATAGTTTTAACGCTATGACAGGAACCATTGAAGCCACAGAAAAAGAAGTGCGTGAAGCTAACGCCACTTTAAGAAAAGCATTGAGTAATTTAGATGAGCAGTCCCGCTACACTAACGTGCTTCTTACTCATGTGAGTACAGGGGTGATCTCATTAGATCCAGATAATAAAATCACAGTGATCAACAAACATGCGGCTGAGTTATTAAACCTGCAAGCTAATGAATACATTGGGAAAACTTTTACTCAAGTCCTTGAAGAGGGCGAGTCTTCCGCTGTGGCTCAACTTTTTCAGCACTTTAAACAGTTTCATGCCATGAACATTGAAAAAGAAGTGCAGCTAAGGTTAGTTAATAAAAATATACCACTGCAGATTAGGTGGACATTCTTGTGGGACGAAAAAGGCCAACCTATTGGTAAGGTTTTTGTGTTTGATGATTTGACTCATATCATGCGAGCTCAAAGAGCGGCAGCATGGACTGAAGTGGCCAAACGTATTGCACATGAAATTAAAAACCCACTCACACCCATCAAGTTGTCGGCTGAACGGTTACAAAAAAAGTTTGGTGCCAGCATACAAGATCCTGCTTTTAAAGACTGCACAACTATGATTATTGAGCAAGTGGATGACTTAAAGTCTTTAGTTAATGAATTTAGCCAGTTTGCAAGAATGCCACAGACGCAACCTACAACAAATCAGCTAAACAGCATCATTGAACAGGCCGCACGACTTTTTAAAAACACTGACGCAAAGGTTCCCATCTCCGTAGAGCTAGATTCAGACTTGCCTGAGTTTTTATTTGATGCAGATCAGTTTAAGCGTGTGATTACTAATTTATTGGATAATGCTATGCGCGCCGTTGATACAGAAAAAAGTCCTGAAATAAAAGTGTCTACCCATTATAATAAATCTCTACAGTCGGCAGAGATCAAAGTTTTTGACAACGGTGAAGGGATTCCTAAAGAGTTGCTTGATCGTGTGTTTGAGCCCTATATGACCACTAAGGCGGAAGGCACAGGGCTTGGGCTGGCGATAGTTAAAAGAACAGTAGAGGACCATCAGGGCTTTATTCGTGCCTTGCCGGTCAGTCCCAAGGGAACTGTAATTAAAATTGAAATACCTTTAATATATGCTAATAAAATGAAGCAAACCTCAAAAAATCAAAATGGGGAGGATGTGAATGTCTAATATAAATAATAATTCCACTCGTATTTTAGTGGTAGATGATGAAAGTGCCATCCGAGAAGTTCTATCGGCCTCGTTAAAAGATGACGGCTACACTCTTGAAGTTGCTGAAGATGGTCAAAGTGGTCTCGAAAAGATGAAAGACTTCCATCCACATATTGTGCTCTTAGACATTTGGATGCCCGGCCAAAAAGACGGCATTGACGTTTTAAGAGAGGCCCGCAAACTTTATCCACACACCGAGTTCATTATTATGTCAGGGCACGGAACTATTGAAACCGCAGTTCAGGCCACTAAATTGGGGGCTTGGGATTTTGTGGAAAAACCTCTTTCTATTGATAAGGTCTCAATTATTATTTCCAACATTTTAAGCTATCAGTCTGAGCGGGTGGAAAAAAATGCCCTGCTTAATAGGCTTCGTAAAAACTTTGCCATAATTGGTGAAAGTGAACCTATGGTAAAGCTTAAGCAAATGGTGGCTCGTGTGGCTCCGACAAACTCATGGGTTTTGATCACCGGTGAAAATGGAACGGGCAAAGAGCTTGTGGCACAAAATATTCATTATTTAAGCTCCCGTGCTGGACAACCCTTTGTTGAGGTTAATTGTGCCGCCATCCCGAATGAGTTAATTGAAAGTGAGCTTTTTGGTTATGAAAAGGGAGCTTTCACTGGTGCTGACAAAATGAAGCGTGGTAAATTTGATTTAGCTCACGGAGGAACCTTATTTTTAGATGAAATTGGAGATATGAGCTTAGAGGCTCAGGCAAAAATTTTAAGAATCCTTCAAGAGCAAAGTTTTCATCGAGTGGGTGGCCACGAAAACATAAAAGTCGATGTAAGAGTGGTTGCTGCGACTAATAAAGATTTAGAAACTGAGATTAAATCTGGGCGTTTTAGAGAAGATTTATTTTATAGACTGAATGTGATCCCTTTTCAAATGCCCGCTTTAAGAGACCGAGCTCAAGATATTCACATTCTTGTGGATCATTTCTATGAGCAATTTTATCGCGGCGGTGGTTACAGCAAGAAAATCTTCTCTGACAAAGCCACGATAAAACTCACTCATTACAAATGGCCCGGCAATGTGCGAGAGCTTAGAAATTTTATTGAGCGAATTTATATCTTAACTCCGGGTGATTTTGTCGACGTTCATGATCTTAAGTTTGCAGGTCTTTCCATGATTGAAGCCTCAACGGATATGTCTGATGCAATGACTTTCAGAGAGGCGAGGTCACGTTTTGAAAAAGAATTTTTAAGTAAAGTGATTGATGAAAATGATGGCAATATCACTAAAACAGCAGAGCAGATTGGGTTAGAAAGAAGTTATCTTCACCGTAAAATAAAATCCTTCGGCTTAGATTTTACATAAATAGGAGTTCATAAATGAAATGGAGTCAGACTCATCTTTACACATTAAAAGAGTCTCCAGCGGATGCTGAAATTGAGAGTCATAAATTACTTGTTCGAAGTGGCTTTATAAAAAAACTAGCCCCCGGGCTTTTTACCTATGGGGCGATGGCTTTAAGGTCTTTAAGAAAATTTGAGGCAATATTAAGGCAAGAACTTGAAAAGGTGGGCTGTGTAGAAGTTCTTATGCCTGTTGTTCAGCCGAAAGAGATTTGGCAAGAAACTGGTCGATGGACAACTATGGGAGATGGTTTATTAAAGTTTAAAAACAGAAACCAGCATGAATTTTGTCTTGGAGCCACCCATGAAGAGGCAGTGACTGATTACATAAGACACGATATCAAAAGTTACAGAGATCTACCTAAAATTATATATCAAGTTCAAACTAAGTATCGCGATGAAATTAGACCACGTTTTGGCCTGATGAGGGGTCGTGAGTTTATTATGAAAGATGCTTATAGTTTTGATCTCTCTCAAGAGGCCGCTCACGATTCTTATGAAAAAATGTATCAAGCCTATCAAAATATCTTTAACCGTTTGGGCCTTGACTACCGTGTGGTTCAAGCCGACTCCGGAAGCATTGGTGGGGACAAGTCACACGAATTTCATGTGCTTGCTGAAAGTGGAGAAGACCATTTGCTAGTGGAAGAGGGGAGTGATTATGCCGCCAACTCTGAAGTGTGCATGAGTCAGCCCTCTATTGCTCCGAGTGTAAAAGCCACAGGTGAAAAAATGGCAGAGATAGAAACTAAAGGCATTCGCACCATTGAAAGCTTAAGCTCTTATCTCAATGTCCCTGCAAACCACTTAGTGAAAACAATGTTTTTTGATATTTCTAGTGATCCTAAAAAGCACCAACCGATTGCTGTGTTGGTGTTAGGTGATGATGAGGTCAATCCGGTTAAAATTAAAAATTTATTAAAACTGGATTTACCGCCAGAGCCTATTAATGAAGCCCAAGTAAAAGCCTTAACTGGAGCGATGCCAGGCAGCTGTGGGCCGGTGAATCTTAAGTGTGATGTGTATATGGATAAAGCCGTTGAGTCTTTGCCTGAGATAGTCGTTGGGGCCAATAAAGACGACATACATTTAAAAAATGTTGTTGCCGGGCGGGATTTTAAAGTGAAGCAAGTGGCAGATTTTAGACTGGCAAAGCCTGGAGATAAGGGGCCCAATGGGGGCACTTTAAAGTCTTATCGCGGTATTGAAGTGGGGCATGTGTTTTACTTAGGAAATAAGTACTCTAAAGCCATGAATGCTAATTACTTAGATGCCAATGGAAAGTCACAAATTATTGAGATGGGCTGTTACGGTATTGGTGTGGGCAGAACTGTTCAAGCCGCCATTGAGCAAAATCATGATAAAGATGGAATGATCTGGCCTATGGCGCTAGCGCCTTTTCATGTACATATCTGTCACTTAGATCCAGCCGATGAGTCAGCCAATGAAAAAGTTGAGGCTTTAAATCAGGCATTAGCGGCTTCTCAAATAGATGTCTTTATTGACGAGCGCAAAGCGCGTCCAGGAGTTAAGTTTAAAGACGCCGACCTATTGGGCTTTCCCGTCAGAGTGACTGCAGGTAAGCGAGGCCTTGAAAATGGCGTTTTTGAAGTAGTGGTGCGCAAATCAAAGGCTAAGCATGAAGTGGAAATTTCTAAAGCGGCTGAATTTATTCAAAATTTAGTAAGAGAGTTAAATGAGCAATAATATTTTTTTGGCTTTAGATGTAGACAGTCAGCAGCGAGCTGAAGAACTGATTCACCAAACTTCTAATTGGGTGGGAGGATATAAGGTTGGCCCTCGTCTTCTGTTTTCAGCAGGAACTGAGTGGGTAAAGTCTATTAGTAACAAGCATAGAGTATTTTTAGATTTAAAATTCTACGACATACCAAATACAATGCTTTCATCGATTCGCTCATCATTTGAGTTAGGGGTCGAGTTTGTGACCATTCATGCTCTTGCAGGTCCTGAGGCTTTAAAGCAAATCAAAGAGTTAGAAGATGAGCTTTCAAAAAAACGAGCTTTTAAGGTTTTGGCCGTCACGATACTGACAAGCTACAGTGAAGACACGCTACCGGCTGTGTTGAAGACCAGTGGTGTTGAGAAAAGTGTAGAAGCTCTTGCTGGTGAGGTTTTTAAAAGTGGGCTTCGAGGCATTGTTTGCTCCGGTGTCGAAGTTAAAAATCTAAAGACTGTTTATCCTGATCTGTATTGTGTGACCCCGGGAGTTAGGCTGTCTAATTCTTCCAATTCAGATCAAAAAAGAGTGGTCACTCCAAGACAGGCTCTTGATTCTGGCTCTGATATGTTAGTTGTGGGGCGTCCGATATATGAAGCTGATGACGCAGAAGCTGCGGCTCGTCAGATATTTGAGAGTGTTTATGAGAAATAAAAAAAGATCCAAGAATAAAAAACAAGATCAGGTGAAGCTCCCTCGTGGGCGACATGTTGTAGGCATTCACTCCTGTCTTGAGGTCATAAAAGTTCGTCCAAAGGCTGTCCATTCTGTCTGGCTTAAAGAGGGGTGGGAAAAGCATGGGGATCTTCAAAAGATAAAACAATGGGCGCAAGAAAACTCAGTGCGTTTAAGTGTGCAAGATAAATACTTTTTTGATCAAATCGCCCATTCTCATCAAGGTGTCTGCTTGGTTGTTAACGAGCGTCCTCACTTAGATATTCAAAGTTTAAAAAATGAAAAGAGCTGCATAGTTGTTTTTTTAGATGGCATTGAAGATCCTCATAACTTAGGGGCTATATTAAGAACATGCTGGCTGATGGGGGTGAAAGCTATTTACACACCTCATTATAACTCAGCGGGCCTAAGCCCTGCGGCAAACAAAGTGGCCAGTGGTGCTGCAGAGCATGTTCCTGTTGAAGAAGTTTCAAACCTTGCAGCCGAGCTCTCGAAATTTAAAGATTTAGGCTTTTGGGTGTATGCTGCGGCTTTTGAAAACTCAGAAAGCCTTTGGCAAACAGAGTTCTCGGAAAAGGTTGTTATTGTTATAGGAGCGGAAGATAAGGGCATTCGTAAGCCTGTTTTAAAAGCTTGCGATCATATTATTAACATTCCTCAGATAGAGTCCAGTGCCAGTTACAATGCCTCAGTGGCCACCTCAATTATACTCAGCGAGGCGAGCCGTCAGCAGCATTTTGCTAATGGATTAAGCAAATAATCTTAAGCTTTTGTTTTCTCTAAAAAAAAGTTTGAAAATCTTGTTTTTTCTAAAGAAAATTCTTTGACTCGGTATAACCTTATCAAGTAGAACAGGCGCTTACATACAGCATGGTAGCTGTTAGGCTGGATTAGCTCAATTGGTAGAGCAGCTGATTTGTAATCAGCAGGTTGCGGGTTCGAGTCCCATATCCAGCTCCACGTGGAGGGATGCCCGAGTGGCTAAAGGGGGCGGACTGTAAATCCGCTGGCTTACGCCTACGTAGGTTCGAATCCTACTCCCTCCACCACTTATATTTGTTGCGGGAGTAGCTCAATTGGCTAGAGTATCGGCCTTCCAAGCCGAGGGTTGCGGGTTCGACCCCCGTCTCCCGCTCCATTTTTTTGCTGAAGCTTCAGCCCGTGTGGCTCAGGGGTAGAGCACACCCTTGGTAAGGGTGGGGTCGCGAGTTCGAGTCTCGCCATGGGCTCCAAGTCACTTTTTGTGCGGTAGGGCTTGAATTAATTGTATTGGTGATTAAAAAACGATAAGTTTTTTTAAATTAGTAGAAAGATAATAAACCTGAATTCAGGAGGACTTAATAAATGGCAAAAGAAAAATTTGAGCGCGGCAAGCCTCACGTAAATATTGGTACAATTGGTCACGTTGACCATGGAAAAACCACTTTAACAGCAGCAATTACTACTGTTCTTGCGACTCAAGGTAAAGCTCAGAACATGGCATATGACATGATCGATAAAGCTCCTGAAGAAAAAGAGCGTGGTATTACAATTTCAACGTCTCACGTTGAGTATGAAACTGATCAACGTCACTATGCTCACGTTGACTGTCCTGGTCACGCTGACTATGTGAAAGACATGATCACTGGTGCGGCTCAAATGGACGGCGCGATCTTAGTTGTGTCAGCTTCAGATGGGCCTATGCCACAAACTCGTGAGCACATCCTACTTGCTCGTCAGGTTGGTGTACCAGCGATTGTTGTGTATATGAACAAAGTTGACCAAGTTGATGATGAAGAGCTTTTAGAGCTTGTTGAGCTTGAAATTCGTGAACTACTTTCTAAGTATGAATTTCCTGGCGATGACATTCCTATAGTTAAAGGTTCTGCTCTTAAGGCACTTGAGGGTGATACTTCTGAGATTGGATCTGAGTCAATTATGAAGTTAATGGAAGCTTGTGACACTTACATTCCTGAGCCACAACGTGCAACGGACAAGCCTTTCTTGATGCCAATTGAGGACGTTTTCTCAATTTCTGGTCGTGGTACAGTTGTTACTGGCCGTATCGAGCGTGGTATTATTAAAGTTGGTGGTGAAGTTGAAATCGTTGGTATTCGTCCAACAACTAAAACAACTGTAACTGGTATTGAGATGTTCCGTAAGCTTCTTGATGAAGGTCAAGCAGGGGACAACTGTGGTGCTCTTCTTCGTGGTCTTAAAAAAGACGATGTTGAAAGAGGTCAAGTACTTGCTGTACCTGGTTCGATCACTCCTCATAAAAAGTTTAAGTGTGAAGCCTATATCTTAACTAAAGAAGAAGGTGGACGTCACACTCCATTCTTTAACGGATACCGTCCTCAGTTCTATTTCAGAACAACTGACGTAACTGGTGTATGTACTCTTAAAGAAGGTACTGAAATGGTTATGCCTGGTGACCGTGTTGAAATGTCTATCGAACTTATCGCTCCAATTGCGATGGAAAAAGAGTTGCGTTTTGCGATTCGTGAAGGTGGACGTACTGTTGGTGCCGGTGTTGTTACTGACATTGTTGAGTAATATTAGTCTTTTGGAAGCGGAAGCAAATGCTTCCGCTTTTTTTTGATTCGATTCTATTGGGGTTTTAATAGTCTTGCCTTGGTAGAATCGATTTGGTTTTTTAGGGCAATTTTGCCTTTTAATGTTTAAGACTATTTGGTATAGGGCAGTAGCTCTAATTGGTAGAGCAACGGACTCCAAATCCGTGGGTTGTGGGTTCGAATCCCTCCTGCCCTGCCACTTTTTTAGTGGCAGATTCACATTTTATAAAGGGTCGATCTGTGGAACAAGATAACAAAAAATATATCACTCTTAGTTTTATTATTTTCTCTTTTATACTGGCATACGTTGTGAGTGTGCTATTTCAGACTGTTGCATCCAACGTAGGTGTTGTTGGTAAATATTGGTCAATCACTGCTGTTCAGCATGGTGTGCCTATTGTCTGTGGATTGATTTCTTTTTTAATACTGCAATTAAACCCAAAAACAGTTAAGTGGGCTGATGAGGTTTTACTTGAGCTTCGTAAAGTGACTTGGCCAACACGCAAAGAAACCACGGCAATGACTCTTGTAACCTGCATTATGCTTCTTGTGGCTGGGGTTGGACTTGGACTATTTGATATGGTCTCAAAAGAAGTTGTAAATATCTTAATAAATTTAAAGCTTTAATTATTTATAAAGGACATGATCGTGGAAAAAAAATGGTACATTGTAAATGTTCAAACTAGCTGTGAAGCCTTGGCAAAAACAGCTATTGAAGAGCGTATTAAGTCTAAAAGTATGGATGAGTACTTTGGTGAAATTTTAATTCCTCAAGAATCAGTTGTTCAGTTGGTAAAAGGAAAAAAAGCCACTCGTAATAAAAAATTCTTTCCGGGCTATATTTTTGTAAATATGGTGATGAATGATGACACGTGGCATCTAGTGCGTGGTTCGTCTAAAGTGACTGGTTTTGTGGGTGGTGGAACAAATGCCTCCGCTAAACCGCCGGAAGTTCCAGAGCACGAAGTACAAAGAGTGACTCAGCAGATGGAAACTGGAGCTGAAAAACCTAAGCATAAGATAGAATTTACAATGGGTGAAGAGGTTATGGTGGTCGATGGCCCATTTAGTAACTTCAACGGCACTGTAGAGGAAATCAACGAAGAAAAAGGCAAAGTAAAGGTGATGGTGAGCATTTTTGGGCGCCCAACACCGGTTGAGTTAGATTTTATTCAAGTTGAAAAAAGTTAATTGCATTTTTCTTTCATATAAAGTATCGGTACAAGACTTTGAACAATTAAATAGAGTTCATTAATCATTAACCATGTTTGTAGGAGTGGGACCGTGGCAAAAAAAGTAACAGGCCAAATTAAATTACAAATACCGGCAGGGAAAGCGAATCCAGCTCCGCCCGTTGGACCGGCGCTCGGACAGCATGGAGTCAATATAATGGAGTTCTGTAAGCAGTTTAATGCTAAGACTCAGCAGATGGGGGATACTATTATTCCTGTAATCATCACTGTGTATCAAGACAGAAGCTTCAGTTTTATTACAAAGACTCCGCCCGCTTCCGTGCTACTCAAAAAGAGTGTAAACATTAAAAGTGGATCTAAAATGCCGCAAAAAGACAAGGTGGCTAAGGTCAGCATGGAGCAAATCACTGAGATTGCTCAAACTAAAATGCCTGACTTAAACTGCATGACTGTTGAAGCTGCAGTGGCTCAAGTTGTTGGAACGGCTAAAAGTATGGGTTTAGAAGTACAAGGCGGTAAGTAATGGCGAAAAAAGGTAAAAAATTAAAATCAGCTTATGACAAAGTTGATAAAGATAAAAGATATTCAGTGGAAGAGGCCTTTCAATTAGTGCTTGATTCTGCTCAAGCAAAATTTGATGAGTCTGTAGATGTATCAATTCGTTTAGGTGTTGATCCTAAGCAGTCTGATCAACAGGTTCGTGGTGCTGTTTCTCTTCCAAATGGTCTTGGTAAAGATGTAAGAGTGATTGTTTTTGCAAAAGGACCTAAAGAGCAAGAAGCAAAAGAAGCTGGAGCTGACTTTGTCGGTGCTGATGACTTAGTTGAAAAAATTAAAGGTGGATGGCTTGATTTTGATAAAGCGATTGCCACACCTGATATGATGGCGACAGTTGCTAAAGTCGCAAAGGTATTAGGACCTAGAGGATTAATGCCAAACCCAAAAGTGGGCACCGTAACGATGAACGTTGGACAAACCGTATCTACTGAGAAAAAAGGTAAGCTTGCATTTCGTGTAGAAAAAGCAGGTATTGTTCATGCTTCTATCGGCAGAAAGTCAATGGGTGCTGAAAAGTTAAGAGAAAACTTCTCAGCTCTAATGAGTGCTCTTTCTAAAGCAAAACCAGCTTCAAGCAAAGGTATTTACTTTAGAAACGTAAACTTATCATCAACAATGGGTGTTGGCCTTAAAGTTGATGTTAACGATGCGACAGTAACAGCTTAAGTTTTTTAAATTAATTAACGGTATTTCCGGGTCAGAGACAGTAGGTGCAAACATAAATCCTACCGAGACACGAAAGAAAACCAAATTTGGTCTTCAATCGGTCTGACTCGCGAAGCCCAACAACAAAGGAAAGGAGAGATCTCTATGATGACAAGAGCTAGAAAAGCTGAAGAGATTTCTGACATTTCCGGTAGGTTTGGGCGCGCGAAGGCAGCGTTTCTGGTTGACTATAAAGGCATGAATGTCGAACAAGTCACCCAGCTTCGAAAAAACCTTCACACGCTCGAATCAGAAATGAAAGTGGTTCGTAATACGCTAGCTAAGCTTGCGCTTAACGATCATCCTGATATTAAGGATGGTTTAAGTGAGCATATGACTGGTACGAATGCTTTTGTTTTTGCCTACGGAGATGCCAGCTCATCAGCCAAAGCATTAGATAGCTTTAGTAAAGATGTAGAGCAGTTGCAGATCAAGTCTGGAACTATGGACGGTCAAGTCCTAGATCAAGACAAGATCAAATATCTTGCAACTCTACCATCTATGGATGAGCTACGTGCACAACTACTTGGAACACTTGCGGCTCCAATGGGTAAATTTGTTCGCACGCTTAATGAAGTCCCAACTGGCTTTGCTCGTGTGTTGAACGCTTATAAAGATACTAAGTAATTTAATTTTATAATTTTTTAAGGAACTATGGAGGAATAAAATGGCCTTATCAAAAGACGAAGTAGTAGATTTTCTATCAAACATGCCAGTAATTGAACTTGCTGAGCTTATTAAAGAACTTGAAGACAAGTGGGGCGTTAGTGCTCAAGCGGCTGCTGTTGCTGTTGCTGCAGGTCCTGGTGCTGGTGGCGAAGCTGCTGAAGAGAAGACTGAGTTTGACGTTATTCTTGCAAGCGCTGGTGACAAAAAGATCAACGTAATTAAAGAAGTACGTGGAATCACTGGCCTTGGCTTGAAAGAAGCAAAAGACCTAGTTGAGGGAGCTCCAAAAGCTCTTAAAGAAGGTATCGCTAAAGACGAAGCTGAGAAGATCAAAGAAGCCCTTGAAAAGGCTGGCGCTACTGTTGAAATTAAGTAATCATCTTATTGTTTAATCGGCAAAATATTAGGTGGAGGTCTAAAATAGGCTTCTGCCTTTTGTCGTTGTTGAGTGTTTTAAAATTAATTAAGGAGATATAATGGGCAATACTCCAGTTACCGCTTCAAACGTTAGACTGCGCCACTCATTTGCAAAAAATAAAGAACTTATTGAAATACCAAATCTGATTGAGCTGCAAAAATCATCATATGAAAGTTTTATCCAGAAAGAAATGGATCCGGACCGTCGTGGAGAAGAAGGTCTTAACGGTGTTTTTCAATCCGTTTTTCCTATTTCTGACTTTAACAATACTTCAAGCCTTGAGTTTGTAAGTTACACTCTTGAACCACCAAAATACGATGTGGAAGAGTGTCGTCAAAGAGGAATGACTTTCGCAGCACCAATTAAAGTCACATTAAGACTCATAGTTTTTGATGTTGATGAAGAGACTGATGCTCGCTCTGTAAGAGATGTTAAAGAGCAAGAGGTCTATTTAGGTGAGATTCCGTTAATGACTGCTAACGGTTCCTTTATTGTAAACGGAACTGAAAGAGTTGTTGTGAGTCAGTTGCACCGTTCACCAGGTGTGTTTTTTGACCATGATCGTGGTAAAGCCAGCACTAGTGGAAAGTTTATCTATTCTGCTCGTGTGATTCCTTACCGTGGTTCTTGGCTTGATTTCGAATTTGATGCTAAAGACTTAGTTTACGTAAGAATTGATCGTAGACGTAAATTCCCAGCAACAATTTTATTAAAAGCTCTTGGTTACAATACAGAGCAAATGCTTGAGCATTTTTATGACATTGATGTTGTTAATTATGACAGCAAAGCTGGCAAATACATGAGAAAACTAGATATTGAACGACTACAAGGTCAGAGAGCCCTGTCTGATATTGTGGATCCTAAAACAGGAGAGGCTTTTGTTAAAGCTGGTCGTCGTATCACTAGAGCTGTTGTTAAAAAAGTAACTTCTGCAAATATAGATGAAGTAGAAATTTTATCAGAAGACTTAGTAGGAAAGGTTATTGCTCGTCCTATTATTGATGAATCAACTGGTGAGATTATTGCTGACGCAAATACTGATTTAACACTTGAAATTCTAGAAGCTACTAAAGCGGCTGGAATTAATGAGTTACATCTGATCTTTTTTGACGGATTGGCTGTAGGTCCTTACTTAAGAAACACTCTTTTAGTGGACAAAGTAAACACTAAAGAAGAGTCTTTACTTGAGGTTTACAAAAGACTACGCCCAGGTGAGCCGCCAACAATAGAGGCTGCAGAAGCTTTCTTCCACAGATTGTTTTTTGATCCTGAAACTTATGATTTAAGTGAAGTGGGTCGTTTAAAAATTAACCACAGATTTAACATTCCATTTGATGAGTGCCCTGTGGATCACAGAACTTTAACTAACAAAGACATATTAAGTGTTGTTAAAACGCTTATTGATCTTAAAAACGGGATTGGCCAAGTGGATGATATTGACCACTTAGGTAACCGTCGTGTTCGTTCTGTTGGTGAGCTTTTAGAAAACCAATACCGTATTGGTCTTGTAAGAATGGAAAGAGCTATTCGTGAGCGTATGAGTCTTCAAGACATCGAGACTATGATGCCTCATGATCTTGTGAATGCAAAGCCAGTGAATGCAGTGGTTAAAGAGTTTTTTGGTTCTTCTCAGCTTTCACAGTTTATGGATCAAACAAACCCATTATCTGAAATCACTCACAAAAGAAGACTGTCAGCATTAGGCCCAGGTGGTTTAACTCGTGACAGAGCCGGGTTTGAGGTTCGTGACGTACATCCAACCCATTATGGTCGTATCTGTCCGATTGAAACTCCTGAAGGTCCAAACATTGGTTTGATTGCTTCACTTGCCACATATGCAAGAATTAACCAGTACGGTTTTATTGAGACTCCATATAGAGATGTTGCAGAAGGTGAAGTGACTCAAGAGGTGAAATACAAATCAGCCCTTGAAGAAAAAGGTCACTACATTGCACAGGCATCACGTGAGCGTGACTTTACAGAAGGAATGACAACTTGTCGTTTTAACGGTGAATACGAAGTCGTTGAAAAAGACAAAGTGTCTTTGATGGACGTTTCTCCAAGTCAGTTGGTTTCAATTGCCGCTTCATTAATTCCATTTCTTGAGCACGATGATGCCAACCGTGCCTTGATGGGATCGAACATGCAACGTCAAGCCGTGCCTTTGTTAAAATCAAAAGCACCACTTGTTGGAACTGGTGTTGAAAGGCTAGTTGCTCGTGACTCGGGAACAAGCATGGTGGCTACAAACGATGGTATCGTTGAAGAAGTCGATGCTAGTCGAATTGTTGTTCGTCGTTATGCTAAAGGCGGTCAACTTGGTGCCAACGTTGATATTTATAACTTAACAAAATTCCAAAGAACCAACCAAAACACATGCTTTAACCAAAAGCCAATTGTTAAAGTTGGTGATTCAATCAAAAAAGGCGACATCATTGCTGATGGTCCTTCTACTGAGTATGGTGAATTGGCTCTTGGGCAGAACATCCTTGTCGCTTTCACACCTTGGATGGGCTACAACTTTGAGGATTCCATCCTTATTTCTGAACGTCTTATTCGTGATGATGTTTATACTTCGGTTCATGTTGAAGAGTTTGAGTGTGTGGCTCGTGATACTAAGCTTGGTAAAGAAGAAGTCACTCGTGATATTGCCAATGTTGGTGAAGAAGCACTTAAAGATCTTGATAACAGTGGTGTTATTAGAATAGGTGCGGAAGTTAAGCCAGGCAATATTCTCGTCGGTAAAGTCACTCCAAAGGGTGAAACTCAACTTTCTCCAGAAGAGAAACTTCTTAGAGCCATTTTTGGTGAAAAAGCTGGAGACGTAAGAGATACCTCTTTAAGAGTTCCTTCTGGTGTTACTGGAACTGTGATTGATGCTCAGGTTTATAGCCGTGAAGGCTCTGAAAATGATGAGCGTTTGTCGGCCATTATCGCTGAAAAGAAAAAGAAACTAGAAAAAGATTTATCTATTGAGCAAAACGTAATCCGTAACAATGCTCTAGATAAACTTAAAGACATTCTTGTGGGCAAAGAAACTTCTGGCATTTTACTCAGTGAAGATGGTGAAAAGAAGCTTCTTGAAAAAGGCCAAAAGATTACAAATGAAGATCTTGAATCAATTCCTTTTGAGCTTCTTCCTTATGTCCCTCTTGAGTCCGAGGTTGAATACCAAGTGACTCGTATTATTGATGGTGCTCGTAACCAGCTTGATGCAGTAAAAATGGTGTTTAACGAAAAAATTGATCGTCTGAAAAAAGGTGATGAATTACCTCCTGGTGTTATAAAAATGGTTAAAGTTTATGTGGCCATTAAACGTAAACTTCAGGTAGGTGATAAGTTTGCCGGTCGTCACGGTAACAAGGGTGTGGTTTCAAGAGTACTTCCTGTTGAAGATATGCCTTACCTTGCCGATGGAACACCTGTAGATATGGTTCTAAACCCACTGGGTGTACCTTCTCGTATGAACATTGGGCAGATCTTAGAGATTCACTTAGGTTGGGCAGCTTACGGTATTGGTAAACAGCTTCAAACCTATCTTGAAAACTTTGATGCCAGTGAAGCTCGCGAGGCTTTAAAGAAGGCTTATAATAATGAAGACTTCACTAAGAAAATTGAAGATGCTGATGATGCTTCGGTGAAGAAGTATTTAGAGCAAGCAAAAGATGGTATTCATATTGCCACTCCAGTTTTTGATGGAGCTAAAGAGTCTGACGTTAAAGACTTACTGAAACGAGCTCAGTACCCAGAGACCGGTCAAACGATCCTGTTTGACGGAAGAACGGGTGAGCCATTTCAAATGTCGGTGACTGTTGGTATTATGTATATGCTGAAACTTCACCACTTGATTGAAGAAAAGATTCACGCAAGATCTATTGGGCCATACTCACTTGTGTCTCAGCAACCACTAGGTGGTAAGGCGCAGTTTGGTGGTCAAAGACTTGGGGAGATGGAAGTTTGGGCCATTGAAGCCTACGGTGCTGCTTATGCCTTACAAGAGTTCTTAACTGTGAAGTCAGATGACGTAGCTGGTAGAACTCGTATGTATGAAAGCATTGTTAAAGGTGAAAATGTGTTAGAACCTGGTCTTCCAGAATCTTTCAACGTTTTAGTGAAAGAACTGCAAAGTTTGGCGATGAACGTTGAATTGATTGAATCAGATATTTTGACAGAAAAAGTGGATGAGCCATCTGATGACTCGTCTGAAGATATGCAGCAATAATTTAAAAGGAGTATACCTTGAAAGACTTATTAAACTTTTTTGATAAACCTAAAGATCCGTTATCCTTTGATGCTGTAAGAATATCTTTGGCCTCACCTGAGATGATTAGAGAATGGTCTTTTGGCGAAGTTAAAAAGCCAGAGACCATAAACTACAGAACTTTTAAACCTGAAAGAGATGGTTTGTTCTGTGCTAAAATTTTCGGTCCGATCAAAGATTATGAGTGTCTTTGTGGAAAATATAAAAGAATGAAGTATCGCGGTGTTGTTTGTGAAAAGTGTGGCGTTGAAGTCACTCAAACAAAAGTACGTCGTGAAAGAATGGGACACATTGAGCTTTCATCTCCTTGTGCTCATATTTGGTTTTTACGCTCTCTTCCAAGTAGGATTGGGAATTTATTGAATCTTTCCCTGAAAGACGTTGAAAGAATTCTTTACTGTGAAGCTTACATAGTCACGGACCCAATGGAAACCACTTTAGAAGAGGGGCAAGTTCTTTCAGAAGAGGCTTATCAAGCAGCTCTTAATGAATTTGGTCCAAACTTCAAAGCTGGAATGGGCGGGGAGTCCGCACTTGAACTTCTTAAAAAGATCGATGTGGACTACTTATCTCGTAAGCTTCGTATTGAACTTAAAGAGACAAAATCAGAAGCTAATATTAAAAAACTCACTAAGCGTTTGAAAGTGGTTGAAGCCTTAAAGTCTTCTATCAATAAGCCTGAGTGGATGATGTTAAAATCACTTCCTGTGATTCCACCAGATCTTAGACCTCTAGTTCCACTAGATGGTGGAAGATTTGCCACTTCAGATCTAAACGATTTGTATCGTCGTGTGATTAACAGAAACAACCGTTTAAAAAGACTGCAAGAACTAAACGCTCCATACATTATTATTCGTAACGAAAAACGTATGTTGCAAGAGTCTGTAGATGCACTTCTTGATAACGGTCGTCGTGGTAAGACTTTTACTGGTCCTAACCGTCGTCCATTAAAGTCATTAAGTGATATGCTTAAAGGTAAGCAAGGGCGTTTTCGTCAAAACTTACTTGGTAAGCGTGTGGACTACTCTGGTCGTTCAGTAATTGTTGTGGGTCCATACTTAAGACTTCACCAATGTGGTCTTCCAAAGAAAATGGCTTTAGAACTTTTCAAACCATTTATTTTTAACAAACTTGAAGAGCGTGGTTTTGCTCAAACAATTAAGCAAGCAAAACGTTTGGTTGAACAAGAAACTGTTGAAGTTTGGGATATCCTATCGGAAGTGGTTAAAGAGCACCCTGTTATGCTTAACCGTGCTCCAACTCTTCACAGACTTGGTATTCAGGCTTTTGAACCGGTTCTTCACGAAGGTAAAGCCATTCAGTTACACCCATTAGTATGTACAGCTTTTAACGCTGACTTTGATGGTGACCAAATGGCGGTTCACGTACCTTTATCTATTGAAGCACAAGTTGAGACTCGTGTTTTAATGATGTCTACAAATAACATTTTAAGCCCGGCTAACGGAAAGCCAATTATCAACCCAACGCAGGATATTGTTTTAGGTTGTTACTGGATGACTCGCCTACGTCCGGGAGCCAAAGGTGCTGGAAAGACTTTCTTTAGCCCGCAAGAGGCGCAATACGCCCACGAAGCTGGCTTTGTTGATCTGCAAGCAAAAGTTAAAGTGCGTATTAATGGAAAACTTGAAGATACAACTGTTGGTAGAGCTATCTTAAGCGATATTCTTCCAAAAGATGTTGGTTTTGAAAACATCAACAAAGTGATGGATAAAAAACAACTTGCGAACCTGATCGATGTGTCTTTTAGAAAAGCAGGAGCCAAAGCAACAGTTATTCTTGCCGATAAAGTTATGCAAAAAGGTTTTGAGTACTCAACTAAAGCGGGTATTTCAATCTGTATTGATGACATGACTATTCCTGAAAATAAAAGAGCTATGATTGATGATGCTGAAAATGAAGTGGCAGAAATTCGTCAGCAATATGATGAAGGTCTAATCACTGATGGTGAGCGCTACAACAAGGTTGTGGATATTTGGGCTCAGACAGGTGATAAGGTGGCCAAAGAAATGTTGTCTATCATCGAAACTCAAAGCTTTGATGTGAATGGTGAAAAGGTTAATGACTTAAGCTTTAACCCAATTTTTATCATGGCCAACTCGGGTGCTCGTGGTTCAGCGGCGCAGATCAGACAGCTTGCGGGTATGCGTGGTCTGATGGCGAAACCGTCAGGTGAAATTATTGAAACACCAATTACGGCAAACTTCCGTGAAGGTCTTTCAGTTCTTCAATACTTTATTTCTACACACGGTGCTCGTAAGGGTCTTGCCGATACAGCCCTAAAAACGGCTAACTCGGGTTACTTAACTCGTCGTTTAGTGGACGTGGCACAAGACATAATTGTAACAGAGCTTGATTGCGGCACTGATGATGGCATGGAGATCAAACCACTTGTTGAAGGTGGAGAAATCATCCAACCACTTGGTGAAAGAATTGTTGGTCGTACAGCTTTAGAAGATGTTGTGGACCCATACAACAATGACGTGATCATTAGTGCTGGTGAAGAAATTCATGAAGATTATTTAGATAAAATTGATGCCGCAGGAATCGATTCTGTGCGCGTAAGATCTCCACTGACTTGTCACTCTAAGCGTGGCATTTGTGTGAAGTGTTATGGTCGCGATCTGTCTCGTGGTGCTACAGTAAACTTAGGTGAAGCTGTTGGTATTATTGCAGCACAGTCAATCGGTGAGCCGGGTACACAGCTTACAATGAGAACCTTCCACTTAGGTGGTACGGCATCTCGTGCTGTGGAACAATCAGTACACACCACTAGATTTGAAGGTACTTTGAAGTTTGAAGGTATCCATGCTGTTGAAAACCGTAAAGACAAAATGACAGTTATGAACCGTAACGGTGAAGTGATTGTTGTTGATGATAAGGGACGCGAGAGAGAGCGTTTCCCAATGATTTACGGGGCGATCATTAACTTTAAAGAAGGTGATAGAGTTCAGCCTGGTCAAACTATTGCTGAATGGGATCCTTACTCAAACCCAATCGTTGCTGAAGTCTCCGGTACAGCTCACTATGAGTTTATCGAAGAAGGGGTTTCAATGACTGAGCAAGTTGACCCTGTGACTGGTTTTGCAACTAAAGTAATTACTGAAAGTAAAGGTTCTGATCAGAAGCCAACGGTCTACTTAAAAGATGCCAACGGTGAGCAATTAATGCTTCCTGGTCGAGATATTCCGGCAAGATATATTATGCCTGTTGGTGCCCAGCTTCTAATTCAAGATGGGGCTGAGATTCACTCAGGTGATGTGCTTGCTAAGATTCACAGAGAGACTTCTAAAACACGTGATATCACGGGTGGTCTTCCTCGTGTGGCTGAGCTTTTTGAAGCACGTAAACCAAAAGAGGCATCTATTATCACTGAAATCGATGGTTTCGTAACCTTTGGTAAAGATGTTAAAGGAAAGCAACGTGTGATTGTGACTCCTGAAATTGGGGATCAAAAAGAATACTTAATCCCTGCAGGTAAGCACGTGGCAGTTCGTGAAGGGGAATTTGTAAGAGCTGGTGAGGCCCTTATGGACGGTCCAACCAACCCACATGACATCTTAAAAGTATTGGGTGACAAAGAACTTTCAGCTTATCTTGTGAATGAAATCCAAGAGGTTTACAGATTACAAGGTGTGAGCATCAATGATCGTCATATTGAAGTGATTGTTCGTCAGATGTTAAGAAAAGTAGAAGTGACTGATACTGGTGACACAAGTTTCTTAATTGGTGAACAAGTTGAGAAGGTTTTATTTGAAGAGCAAAACGAGCAAATCATGAAAGAGGGCGGACAACCGGCCACAGCCGAGCCACTTCTTTTAGGTATTACAAAAGTTTCATTAAGTACTGAAAGCTGGATTTCAGCAGCCTCTTTCCAAGAGACCACAAAAGTACTTACTGAGGCCGCTCTAAACTCTAAAACAGACTTCTTAAGAGGCTTGAAAGAGAACATTATTATGGGTCGTCTAATTCCAGCTGGAACAGGCTTGTCGGCTTATAAGAAATGGAAAGTGGTTGTTGAAGAGCAGCAAGAGGAAAGCTTTGCTCACTTGCCAGGCTTTTCTGGTGGGGCTGAATTTACGACCACTCAGCGCTAATTTGTAGAAAAAACAGCCTGCTCAAGGCCATTGTGGGCTTTGAGCAGTTTTTTTATTTTTAAAGTTGACGTTGATACAGGCTTGGGGTTAGTTTCCTTAACCTGGTGTGAACGAGTTGCAAATTAAAAATTAAGTAAATAATGAATCGTAACAAGAGGTAAAAATGCCAACAATTAACCAGCTGATTCGTAGACAAAGAACTCAAGCTAAAGAAAAATCAAAATCTCCAGCGCTTGCAGGGTGCCCTCAAAGAAGAGGCGTTTGCACTCGTGTTTTTACAACAACTCCAAAAAAACCAAACTCAGCCCTAAGAAAAGTGGCTCGTGTGCGTTTGTCTAACGGTTTTGAAGTAAACTCTTACATTCCAGGTATTGGTCACAACCTTCAAGAGCACAGTGTGGTTCTAGTAAGAGGTGGTCGTGTTAAAGATTTACCAGGTGTTCGTTATCACGTTGTTCGTGGCGTACTTGATACTCAAGGCGTGAACAATCGTAAAAGAGGACGTTCAAAATACGGAACTAAGAGACCTAAAGCTTAATTAAGAGGGATTTCATAATGTCTAGAAGAAGAAGTAATTATAAAAGAGAAATTATTCCTGATCCAGTATACAACGATATTACAGTTGCAAAGTTTGTTAACAAAATCATGATTGATGGTAAAAAATCTGTCGCTCAAGGCATTTTCTATAAAGCTTTAGATGAGCTGAAAGAAAAGGTTCCAGCGGAAGAGCCATTAACAGTGTTTAAAAAAGCTGTTGAAAATGTAAAGCCATCACTAGAGGTTAGATCTCGTCGTGTTGGTGGTGCCACATACCAAGTGCCAGTTGATGTGCGTCCTGCCAGACGTTTAACATTAGCTATGCGTTGGTTGTCTGACAATTCAAGAAAGCGTGGTGAAAAAACTATGCATGAGCGTTTAGCCAATGAATTGTTAGATGCTTACAACAGCCGTGGTAACTCAGTTAAAAAGAGAGACGATGTTCATAAAATGGCTGATGCCAACAAAGCCTTCTCTCACTACAACTGGTAAGTTGATATTATATTTTGAGCTTAAAAAAGCTGCAGTTAATAACTGCAGCTTTTTTTATATCTAAAAGTAATGTATAAGCTGGTGTTTAAAGAGTACTTAGGCAAAGATTTGCAACTAAAGTGTTATTGGAGTTCAAATGAGCGCATTAAATCCAGAAACCGTCGATGAGCTTATCTATACCAGAAACATTGGTATAATGGCTCACATTGATGCTGGAAAAACAACAACCACAGAGCGTATTTTATACTACACAGGTAAAAGTCATAAAATCGGTGAAGTTCATGACGGTGACGCTGTTATGGATTGGATGGAGCAAGAGCAAGAGCGTGGGATCACTATCACCTCAGCGGCCACAACTTGTGCTTGGAAAGATCACCGAATTAATATTATTGATACTCCAGGGCATGTTGATTTTACCATTGAAGTTGAAAGATCTCTTAGAGTTTTAGATGGAGCGATTGCTGTATTTGATGGTGTTAATGGCGTGGAGCCGCAATCAGAAACAGTTTGGAATCAAGCCAATAGATACAAAGTGCCTAGAATTTGTTTTATCAATAAAATGGACCGAGTGGGTGCTGATTTTGAGATGAGCATTGGAACTATTAAAGACCGTTTGCAAGCCAACCCTATAGCTATTCACTTGCCCATTGGTTCTGAGGAAAATTTTACGGGAATAGTAGACATAGTCGCTAACAAAGCCCTGTTTTGGGATTCTGATGGTTTGGGTGAAAGTTATCGTACTGAAGATGTGCCTCCTGATTTGAGAGAAAAGACGGCAAGTTTTCGTTCTGAGCTTTTAGAAGCTGTGGCTGAATTTGATGACGAGCTTATGGAGGCTTACCTTGAGGGCGAAGATATTTCAGAAGAAAAAATATATTCTGCTCTTCGAAAAGCCACTCTTAGTTTAAAGGCAACGCCTGTACTTTGTGGTTCCGCATTCAAAAACAAAGGTGTGCAGCCTTTATTAGATGCTGTGGTAAAGTATTTGCCGAGCCCCTTAGAGGTGCCTGAAATTGAGGGGATGGACCCAGAGGACGAGTCTAAGAAAATACCTTGTAAAACAGAGTTCGATGCAGAGCCTGTGGCACTTGCTTTTAAGCTTGCCACCGACCCGTTTGCAGGCAGTCTTGTTTACACTAGAGTGTATTCAGGAATAGTAAAGCAAGGTGTTGCTTTGTTAAATCCTAGAACCGGCAAAAAAGAACGCATCCAAAAAATTGTTAAGATGCATGCAAACTCTCGCGAAGAAGTTTCAGAGCTAAAAGCCGGTGACATCGGAGCCATTGTGGGTTTGAAGTTCACCACCACAGGGGACACTCTGTGCTCAACAAAAGCGCCTATAGCACTAGAATCCATTCAGGTGCCAGAGGCGGTGATTGCCTTAGCTATTGAGGCTAAATCTACAGCTGAACAAAAAAAGATGAACGAGGCTTTAGAGCGTTTACAAAAAGAAGACCCTTCTTGCTATGTCAAAGAAGACCCTGAGACGGGACAAATGCTTATACATGGTATGGGTGAGTTACATTTAGAAATATTGGTGGATCGACTTCTTAGGGAATTTAAAGTCCAAGCAAATGTTGGTAAGCCTCAGGTGTCCTACAGAGAGTGTATTGCTAGCAAAAGTGTGGGTAGCTCTACATTTGAGAGAGAGGTTGGGGGCAAGCTCCAATTTGCTAGATGCAAGCTGCAAATTGAGCCAGTAGGTAAGAGTGAAGGTTTAATTTTTGAAAATGAGGTTAAATCAGAAATTCCAGCTGAAGTCTTGAGAAACATTAAAGAGGGCTTTTTTGAGTCCTGTGAGAATGGAATGCTGGCTGGATATAAAATTGTGGATATTAAAGCCACGCTGCTTGATATTGAAGTTCGAGAAGAGGCGTTATTCCCGATAGCCTTTAAGATTGCCTCCTCAATGGCTCTAAGGGAGGCTCTGAAGGCCAATGAGAGTCATTTGCTTGAACCTATATTTAGCTTAGAAATCACCACTCCTGAGGAGTTTATGGGCTCTGTGATTGGGGACTTGAATGCTCGTCGTGGCCGAGTGGACAGTATGAATGCCAAAGGTACGTTGCAGGTGGTCAAAGGCGAGGCTCCTTTGATGAGTCTTTTTGGCTATGCGACTGATCTACGTTCGATTTCGCAGGGAAGAGCTAGTTTTTCCATGGAATTTAAGGAATATGAGCGAATTCCGCCGAAGGTGGAAAAGGAAATTTTACAAGGCATGGGTAGAGCATAAAAAAATAAAATTTTTTTTTGACAATACTTCGAAAGTCATTGCATACTCGCCGTCTTGTAACGCAAGTTTTGTTTTCTCTCAAAGCTTTAAGTCGATTTCTCCATCGATACTGAGGCTTTTTTGGGTAAAAATAGACAATTAAATATTAATCTAACGTATTGATTAGACATAAGAAACTTTAACTACTTAAGGGTATATAAAAGGTAATTACGATGCAAAGTCAGAAGATTCGAATCAGACTAAGAGCTTTCGATCATAAACTACTTGATCAATCGACTCGTGAAATTGTTGAAACAGCGCGCAGAACCGGTGCTAGAATTGCTGGCCCAATTCCTTTGCCAACACGTATCAATAGATACACAGTTCTACGTTCTCCTCACGTTGATAAAAAATCAAGAGAGCAGTTCGAAATCAGAACTCACAAACGTTTATTAGATATTTTAGAGCCCACTCAGCAAACTGTAGATCAGCTTATGAAGTTAGATCTATCTGCTGGTGTTGATGTTGAAATTAAATTAAGCCAATCATAATTTGGAGTAAAAGATGAGCGAAGAGACTCAAGAGCAACAACAAACTGAAGCTGTTAACAGCAACGAAGTCATGTTAAATGGGCTTTATGCATTTAAAGTGGGTATGTCCTCTGTTTATGATGAAGAGGGGCGCTCAATACCTGTAACTGTTCTTAGATATAAGCCTTGGATTGTTTCACAGGTTAAAAAATCTGAAACTGATGGATATGAGTCTGTTCAGATTGCTTGTGATCCTAAAAAAGCTAAGAATGCAAAAGCCGCGAATAAGCAGCATTTAGCAAAAGCTGGATTCGAAAATGGAGCAAGACTTGTAAAAGAGATTCGTCAATCTTTGTCAGAAGATTTAGAGGTTGGAAAACACGTATCAATTAATAGTTTGCAAAAAGGCGATACCGTTCAAATGACTGGAAAGTCTAAAGGACGTGGTTTTGCTGGTGTTATGAAAAGATACAACTTTGCAGGTGGTAGAGCCACTCACGGTTCTGGTTTTCATAGAGCTCCTGGTTCTATCGGTAACTGTGAATTTCCTGGCCGTGTAATGCCTGGAAGAAAGCTTCCTGGTCATTTTGGTGACAAACAGTTTTCAATTAAAAATGTAAAAATCGTTGATGTTATACCAGAAGAGAGCGTGGTTTTAGTTAAAGGCCCTGTTCCTGGTGGCAGAAACTCAATTGTTAAATTAATGAAGGTGTAGGCTATGGCAACAGTAGATATAGTCAATTGGGATAAAAAGAAAGTTGGCAGTGTTGATTTGAACAGCCAAGTTTTTGAAGCTCCAGTTAAAAAAGATATTATGCATCAGATTGTTAGATGGCAGCTGGCTGCAAGAAGACAAGGTACTCATGCTACAAAAACTCGTAGTGAAGTGAGCGGTGGTGGTAAGAAGCCATTTCGTCAAAAAGGTACTGGTAATGCGAGGCAGGGTTCTAACAGATCTCCGTTAATGCCTGGTGGTGGTATTACTTTTGGTCCGCAACCAAGAAACTATGAGTTTTCTGTTCCTAAGAAAGTAAGACAGGTTGGTTTAAAGTCAGCTTTATCTCACTTGATGAAAGAGGGAAAAATACTTGTGGTTGAAGATATGCAATCTGAAAAGGGTAAAACTAAAGATCTAGCTCAGAAGCTAAACTCTTTGGGAGCAGTTAAATCAGTTTTAGTAGATGCTCAAGAGAATGACCTTTTTAAGCGTGCTTCTAGAAACATTCCAACTGTTCGTTATTATCCAGCTCAAGCCGTGAATGTTTATGACCTTCTAAAGTATGAGTGCTTAGTTGTAACTCCTAAGTCTCTTGAAGTGATTGAAAAAAAATGTGGGGTTAAATAATGATTTATGTAATTAAAAAACCAATTCTCACAGAAAAGTCCACAATGAATGCTGAAAACGGTGTTTACTCATTTGAGGTAGACCGTAAAGCAACAAAGACTGATATTAAAGCTGCAGTTGAAAAATCATTTAGAGTGAAAGTTTCAAGTGTGAACACTGTTGTTTGTCGCGGTAAAGTGAGCAGAAACAGATTTGGTCTTGTTAAGCCTAAGTACTGGAAGAAGGCCATGGTTAGGCTTGCTCCGGGCGAGAAAATTTCCATCTTTGAGGGAGTATAATTATGGGTATCAAACTATTTAAACCAAGAAGTCCAGGTCGTCGTTTTATGACTGGTCCTGATTTTTCAGAGGTGACAAAAGCAACACCAGAAAAATCATTAACAGTATCTTTAAGTAAAACTGGTGCAAGAAACAACCGTGGTCGCATAACAATGAGACATCATGGTGGTGGGCACAAGCGACGCTATCGTTTGATAGATTTCAAAAGAAACAAATTCGAAATTCCTGCAAAAGTTGTTTCTATTGAATATGATCCAAATAGAACTTGTCGTATTGCTCTTTTAAATTATGCTGACGGTGAAAAACGTTACATCATAGCTCCTGTTGGATTAAGCGTTGGTGATAAAGTTGTTACTAGTGAGCAGGCTGATATTAAGCCAGGTAACTGTAAAAAATTAAAAGATATGCCTGTTGGTACTATCATTCACAATATTGAATTAAAGCCAGGAAACGGTGGGCAGCTTGCTCGTGGTGCCGGCGCAAGTGCTGTATTAGTTGCTAAAGGTGAGCAGTATGCTCAAGTTAAAATGCCTTCTGGTGAAGTAAGAAGAATCTTATCAGAGTGTCATGCCTCTGTTGGTCAAGTTGGAAACACTGACAACGAGAACTACACTATCGGTAAAGCTGGTAGAAATCGTTGGAAAGGCAAAAGACCAACTGTTCGAGGTATGTGTATGAACCCAATCGATCATCCAATGGGTGGTGGTGAAGGTCGTGGTAAAGGTAACCATCCGACGACACCATGGGGTAAGCCTTGTAAAGGTCATAAGACTCGTAAAAACAAGCGTACCGACAACATGATCGTTAGAAGAAGAAGTAAGAGAAATAAGAAATAGGAGTAACTCGTGGCTAGATCGATAAAAAAAGGTCCTTTTGTAGATCATCATCTATTAAACACAGTTGATGCTGCTAACGATGAGGGTGGAAAAAGAAAAGTTATTAAAACGTGGTCACGTCGCTCAACTATCGTACCTAGTATGATTGGTTTAACAATAGCTGTTCATGATGGCCGCAAACATGTGCCTGTGATGGTTAATGAAAATATGATTGGACACAAATTAGGTGAATTTGCGCTGACTCGTACTTATAGAGGTCATGCTGAGAAAAAAGCTAAAGGTGCCAAGAGGTAAGATATGGAAGTAAAAGCGTCATTAAAAAACACAAGAGTTGGAGCGCAGAAAGCAAGATTAGTTGCTGATCTGGTACGTGGAAAAGATGTCAATGAAGCGATCAAGATTTTAACTTTTTCTAAGAAGAAAACTTCTGGAATTGTTAAAAAACTTTTAGAGTCTGCCATTGCAAACGCAGAACAAAAGAAAGTGATTGATATCGATAATTTATACATTAAGAAAATTACAGTGGATCAAGGGCCATCTTTGAAGAGAATTCGCCCAAGAGCCCAAGGAAGAGCCTTCCCTGTAATGAAGAAGTTAAGTCACCTTAACCTTGTTTTGGATGAAAGATAAGAAAGGATCAGCGTGGGACAAAAAGTAAACCCGATTGGATTAAGAGTTGGTGTTATAAGAACATGGGATTCCCGTTGGTATGCCAAGGGAAAGCAATATATTGATAATTTACATGAAGACTTTATGCTTCGTGAATATATCAAGAATAAGCTTAAGCATGCTGGTGTTTCTAAAATTGAATTAGAAAGAGCTTATAACAAAGTAAAGGTGATTATCTCTACTGCAAGACCTGGTGTTGTTATTGGTAAAAAAGGTGCTGGTATTGATGGCTTAAAAGCAGATGTTCAAAAGCTAACAAAAAACGATGTTTTTATAAACATTCAAGAAGTTAGAAAGCCAGACTTAGATGCTCAGCTAGTAGCTGAAAGCATAGCCATGCAGATTGAAAAGCGTGTTTCTTGGAGAAGAGCTCTAAAGAAAGCCATAGCAGCAGCCATTCGTGGTGGTGTGCGTGGTATTAAAATTAAAATTGGTGGTCGTTTAGATGGTGCAGAAATTGCCAGATCTGAATGGTACAACGAAAAAAGTGTTCCGCTTCACACATTACGTGCTGATATTGATTACGGAACTGCGTCGGCAAAAACAACTGACGGAATTATTGGTCTAAAAGTATGGATCTATCGTGGTGACGTATTAACTAAGAGAGAAGTTGAGGAGGGCAGCCGTGCTAAGTCCTAAAAGAGTAAAGTGGAGAAAACAACATAGAATTGGTTTTTCAGGTTATGCCACACGCGGAAATGAATTAGACAACGGTGACTTTGCACTAGTTGCTCAAGGCCGTGGTCGTTTGACGGCTCGTCAAATTGAAGCTGGTCGTATTGCAATCAGCAGATCTGTAAAAAGAGGCGGAAAGTTGTGGATCCGTGTTTTTCCAGATCGTTCAATCACTAAAAAGCCTGCCGAAACTCGTATGGGTAAAGGTAAAGGGAGTCCAGAGTACTGGGTGTCTATGATTCAGCCTGGAAGAATTATTTTTGAAATTAATGGTGTAACTCGTGAGCAAGCAGAGGCGGCTTTTAGATTAGCTGCTTATAAATTGCCATTTAAGACAAAGTTTCTAGCAAGGGAGTAGGTCGTGAAATATACAGATATTAAAGACCTGACAGTAGAAGAATTAAATAAACGATACAGAGCGGCTCGCTTTGAATTATTCGAAATGAAAATGAAGCACTCTATGGGGCATTTAGCCAACCCTGTGGAGATCAGAACTCATCGTCGTGATATTGCTCGTATTAAAACGGCTTTAAACCAAAAACTCGGTAGATAATAGAGGTTGATGATGGAAAAGACTGAAAAAACAAGAGGTCGTAAAGACGAAGTTATTGGAAAAGTAGTTAGTGACAAAATGGATAAAACTATCACTGTCCTAATCTACCGCATGGTGAAACATACTAAGTACGGTAAGTATATCCGTCGTTCATCATATTTTAAAGCTCATGATGAAAAGAATGAAGCTAAAACAGGTGATAAAGTTAAGATTTTTTCAATTAGGCCAATGAGTAAAACCAAGAGATGGAAGTTGGCTGAAGTTATGGAAACAGCTGGTAAGCAGTAAAGGTGTAGAGTTATGATTCAAATGCAAACACGACTAAAAGTCGCAGATAACTCAGGTGCAAAAGAAGTAATGTGCATCAAAGTATTAGGTGGATCTAAACGTAGAACCGCTTCAATTGGTGATGTCATTGTTGTATCGGTAAAAGATGCTTTGCCTAACTCTAAAGTGAAAAAGGGTGATGTGGCAAAAGCTGTTGTTGTGAGAACTATTCACAAGCTTCGCAGACAAGATGGAAGTATGATTCGTTTTGATGAAAACTCTGCTGTGCTTATTAACAACAACAAAGAACCAATTGGAACTCGTATTTTTGGCCCTGTCGCTAGGGAGCTAAGAGCAAAAAAGTATATTAAAATTATTTCTTTAGCCCCTGAAGTGCTTTAAAGAACATTAGGAGTATGGCCGTGACGTTATTAGAAGAAAAATACAAACAAGAGATCGTGTCTCAGCTAATTAAAGACTTAAAGCTGAAAAACACAATGCAAGTGCCTAAAATACAAAAGATTGTACTAAGTGTATCTACAGGCGAAGCCGTTAAGAATCCAAAAATTCTTAACACAATTACTGATGAGCTTACCGCTATTTCTGGGCAAAAAGCTGTGGTTACTAAAGCCAAAAAGGCTATTGCAAACTTTAAGCTTAGAGAAGGAATGCCACTTGGCTCTATGGTGACTTTGAGAAAAGACAGAATGTGGGCTTTCCTTGAAAGATTAGTGCACTTTTCAATTCCAAGTGTAAGAGACTTTAGAGGTTTACCTTCAAAGGGTTTTGATGGTCGCGGAAATTACAACATGGGCTTAAAAGAACAGTTAGTATTTCCCGAAATTGAATACGATAAAGTGGACAAAGTAAGAGGTATGAATATCACAATTTGTACTTCTGCAAATACAGATGCTGAAGGTAAAGCTTTACTAGAAGCTCTAGGTATACCTTTCAAAAAATAATTGGTTTTAGGAGAGTAGATTAATGGATACAATCGCAGATTTTTTAACACGAATCAGAAACGCAAGTGCTTCAAAGCACGATAAACTAGATGTTCCTAGCTCTAATATTCGTAAAGGGATTGCTCAAATTCTTGAAGAGTATGGGTATATTAAAAGCTACAGAGTGGTTCCCGACGGAAAACAAGGTGTTATGCGTGTTTATTTAAGGTACTTAAATGATGGCACTTCTCCATTGAAAACAATGAGAAGAATTAGCCGTCCAGGAAAACGAGTTTACGTAAAGTCAGATGAAGTGCCTAAGGTTAGATCTGGTTATGGACTTGCGATCTTAAGTACAAATAAAGGTGTTGTAAGTGGTGAACAAGCGACTGACTTAAAAGTTGGTGGCGAACTTCTATGCAAAATTTGGTAGGTGAATTATGTCAAGAATAGGAAGAGCTCCAGTATTTTTCGATAAAAATGTTCAGGTGAATGTAACTCCTGAAAATGAAGTCGTGGTTAAGGGAGCAAAACAAACATTATCAGTTAAAATGCAGCCTACTATTAAGGCTAGTATTGAAGATGGAAAAGTGATGCTCACTCGTGAGAATGACGAACCAAAGAATCGTTCATTCCATGGTTTATATAGAGCATTGATACAAAACGCTGTGACCGGTGTAACAAATGGCTGGACAAAAGAGCTTGAGTTAAACGGTGTTGGTTACAGAGCTGCTGTTTCAGGTAAAAAGCTAGAACTAAACTTAGGTTACAGTCACCCTATAATTTATGACATTCCAGAAGGAATTGAGATTAAGGTCGACAAACAGACCAAAGTTATCGTTACTGGTGCAGACAGAGGCCTTGTTGGTCAAGTGGCTGCAAAGATTCGTGGATTTAGAGAGCCAGAACCATTTCTTGGTAAGGGTGTTAAATACTCTGATGAGCGTATTAGAAGAAAAGCTGGTAAGTCGGCAGGTAAATAAATATTTGATTTAATTAAAAAGAGAGGTTTGTTGTGAAACTCAAGTTTTCGAAAAAGGTTTCAAACCGAGTTAAAGCAAGACTAAAAAATAAAGCTAGAATCAGAAAAAAAGTTATTGGTTCTGATGAAAGACCTAGACTTACTGTGTATAGAAGTACAAAGCATATCTATGCTCAGATTGTAGATGACTCTACAGGTTCAACTCTTTGTTCAGCATCTAGTCTTGCTGCAAAGCTTGAAGGGTCTAAATCAAGTAAAAATGCGGCTTTTGAAGTTGGTAAACTGATAGCTGAAACAGCTAAAGGTAAGAATATTTCTAAAGTTGTGTTTGATAGAAGTGGATATATATATCATGGTCGTATTCGTTCTTTAGCTGAGGGTGCTAGAGAAGGCGGATTAAATTTCTAAAAGGATTGAAGGAGCAAATACTGTGGAAAAACAAAACTCAGATTTTCAAGAAAGAGTTGTATCAATCAGACGTGTCGCAAAAGTTGTTAAAGGTGGACGTCGATTTTCCTTCTCTGCCCTAGTAGTTGCTGGAGATGGCAACGGTAAAGTAGGTTTTGGAACTGGAAAAGCTGGTAATAAAGCTTCTAGAACAGCTAAAAAAGAAAGTGAGCCATATCAACTGAAAGAGGGAAGAACTATTCCTCATGAAGTGGTTGGCATCTACGGTGCGGCTAAAGTTATTATGCTTCCAGCTGCTCCTGGTACAGGTGTTATTGCTGGTGGTCCAATTCGTGCGGTATTAGAGTCTGTTGGGATTAAAGATATTCTTACAAAGTGTGTTGGTACAAACAACCCCCACAATGCGGTTAGAGCCACTATTAATGGACTGTCTCAACTCACTAGTACATCTGCTAAAGATATAAAATAAGAGGTTATGTTATGGCTAAGACATTTAAAGTGAAGTTAAAGAAAAGTTTGATCGGGCGAACTCAAAAGCAAAAAGACGCAGTGAGATGTCTTGGCCTTAGAAAAATTGGCCAAGAAGTTGTTGTGGCAGACAACCCAGCTGTCCGTGGTCAAATTATGAAAATACAACATATGTTAGATGTAACTGTGGAGAAATAAAATGAGCTTATTGTCGACTTTGCACCCAAAAGCTGGTGCTACTCATAAAAAGAAAAGAATCGGACGCGGCAACGGGTCTGGCCTTGGCGGAACGGCTGGAAAAGGTCATAAAGGTCAGAAAGCTCGTGCTGGTGGAAGCATCATCAGAGGTTTTGAAGGTGGTCAAATGCCTTTAGCTCGTCGTCTTCCTAAGTTTGGCTTCTCAAATGCAAACTTTAAAAAGGTTTATGAAATAGTGAACTTAAAAGACCTTGAAGGTCTTTCTGGCGATGTGACTCCTGAAGTATTACAGTCTAAAGGGCTTGTTAATAAAGGACCTGTAAAAATCTTGGGTCAAGGTGAGATCAAGTCAGCACTTAATATTAAAGCACACAAATTTAGTAAAACAGCTAAAGCTGCCATTGAAGCAGCTGGTGGAAAGGTAGAGGTCATCTAGTTGTGGCAGCAAAGCAAAACTTCGTATTTCCAGTACAATTAAGAAACAGAATTTTATTTACCCTTGGTGTTTTAGCCATATATCGCCTTGGTGTGGCCGTGCCCACTCCTGGAGTTGATGGTAACGCTGTGATGGAATTCTTTAACCAGGCAAGTGGAAGCTTGTTTGGCCTTTTTAATACATTTACTGGAGGCGCTTTAGAGCGTTTTTCTGTTTTTGCTTTAGGAATCATGCCCTACATTTCGGCTTCGATTATTTTTCAACTTTTACAGTCCGCAGTCCCTGCTCTTGAGCAATTAAAAAAAGAGGGTGAGGCTGGTCGAAAAAAATTAAACCAATACACGCGTTTTGCCACAGTCGCGATTGCAATTGTGCAAGGTTATGCGATGTCTAGTTGGTTTATGAACTCTAGTGCTCCTGGAGGTCAGCCTCTTGTTAGTACACCTTATTTTGGAATTGTTCCCTTTGAGATTATGACTACAATAACTCTTACTGCGGGATCTTGTTTTATCATGTGGTTAGGTGAGCAAATCACTGAAAAAGGTATTGGTAACGGAGCCAGTTTGATTATCTTTGCCGGTATTGCAGCGGGTATCCCAAGTGGAGCTGTAAGTTTATGGAATATGATAGGTACTGGTGAAGGTAACTTAAGCCCATTATTAGCTTTAGTGTTAGTCATCGGTATGATTGCTGTGATTGCAGGTATCATTTATATGGAAGTGGCTCAAAGACGTATTCCTATTCAGCACTCACAAAGAGGGGCTAAGAATTCGGCTATGGCTCAACAGGCCTCACACTTGCCATTAAAAATTAACTTTGCCAATGTGATTCCACCAATTTTTGCATCAAGCTTATTAACATTTCCAGCAACGATCACTCAATTTGTTGATGCTCCATGGATTCAAAATATCCAGCAACAATTAACACCAACAGGCTCTATTTATAACGTTTTATTTACAGCATTGATTGTGTTCTTTTGTTTTTTCTATACCGAAATTGTTTTCAACCACAATGAAGTGGCGGATAACTTAAAAAAATATGGAAGCTTTATACCTGGAATTCGTGCTGGGCGAAGCACTGCTGACTTTTTAAAATATGTTTTAGATCGTTTAACGGTATCTGGTGCAGTTTACCTGTCTGTGGTGTGTATTATACCTACACTTTTGATAGATAAAATTAATGTTCCATTTTATTTCGGTGGTACCAGTTTATTAATCCTTGTGGGTGTGGCTTTGGATACGACTCAACAGATCCAATCACATCTATTGACTGCAAAATATGATGGAATGATGGCTAACACAAAAGCCAAAAGCAGAAGGGTTAGATATTAATGAATCTGTTATTGTTTGGCCCTCCAGGAGCAGGAAAAGGTACGCAGTCTACTTTTTTAGTAGAAAAGTTAGATATGCGTCATATTAGCACTGGAGATCTTTTTCGTTCAGCGATGAAAAACAATACAGAGCTTGGGCAAAAAGCAAAGCAGTATATGGATAAAGGGCAGCTTGTCCCTGATGAAATTGTAATTGGAATGGTTGAAGAAAAGTTGAAATCCTTATCTGGGCAGTCATTTATTTTAGATGGTTTCCCAAGAACTGAGCCTCAGGCTCAGGCCTTAGATAAGTTACTTGATCAGCTAAACTTAAAGTTAGATTGGGTGGTTTCTCTAAGTGTGCCAGATGAGACCCTAATTTCTCGTCTTACAGGACGAAGAGTTTGTAAAGCCTGTGGTGCAGTTTACCATACTGACTCCAAGCCGACTCAAAAAGAGGGTGTTTGTGATGTTTGTGGTGGAGAAGTAATTCAAAGAGCTGATGACAAGGAAGAAGTCATCAAGGATAGACTTGAGGTTTATCGCAAAAATACGGCTCCGTTGATTGATTATTATCAAGCGCAAAACAAATTGCTTGATATAGACGGGACAGGAGCCACAGAAGCTGTTTTTGAACGAATCAAAGAGGCTGTAACGAAGTAATTGTAATAATATTGTCATTTTATCTGGACAGTTTTTGGATGAAATGGTAGTTTTTGCGATCGCTTTGTATATTATATGTTTATTATTGATATTTGTTAAATAAAATCAAATATTTAATTAAAAAACTAGGACTTAAGAGGTAGGCAATGAAAGTAAGGCCATCAGTAAAGAAAATTTGCAAAAACTGCAAGCTGATTAAAAGACAAGGCATTATTCGTGTAATTTGTGATAACCCTAAACATAAACAGAGACAGGGGTAAGTAATGGCTCGTATAGCAGGTGTAGATTTACCAAAAAATAAAAGAATTGAAATTGCGCTGACTTACATCTTTGGTATCGGAATAACTCGCGCTAAAGATCTTTGTAAGCAAGCTGGATTTGAAGAGAGCTTACGCACTCATCAGATGACAGAACAACAAGTTGTAAAACTGCGTTCATTAATTGATGAAACTTATAAAGTAGAAGGTGATCTAAGAAGAGATCTTGGTCTTTCAATGAAAAGACTCATGGACTTAGGTTGCTACCGTGGAATCAGACATAAGCGTGGTCTTCCTGTGCGTGGTCAAAGTACTCGTCAGAATGCTAGAACACGTAAAGGTCCAAAGAAAACTGTTGCAAATAAGAAGAAGTAATCCTTCATTATAAAAGGAAAGATGAATGGCTGCGAAAAAAACTACGAAAAGAAAAGTTAAAAAGAATGTACCTCATGGACGTTGCTATGTGGCGGCAGGATTTGGTAATACCATAGTAACTATAACAGATCCAAGTGGTGGAGCTGTTTGCTGGTCATCAGCAGGGTTTCTTGGTTTTAAAGGAAGCCGTAAAGGGACTCCTTTTGCTGCTCAAGTTGCTGCTGAAGATGCTGCAAAAAAAGCTTTAGAAAATGGCATGAAGTCTGTTGATGTTTTTATCAATGGCCCTGGTGCAGGACGTGAGCCTGCTGTGAGAGCGGTTGCTAGTGCGGGATTAAGAGTGTCTTCTCTAAGAGACATCACTCCAATTCCTCACAACGGATGCCGTCCTCCTAAAAGAAGACGTATATAATTTTTGATTTTTAAATTTTTAAACGAGGAGCGCACTTTGGCTGAGCTAAATTTACAGCAACACTATTACATGTTTTGGAGAGATCTAATTAGACCAAAAGGGTTTGAAGTGGACAAAGACTCACTAACAAACACTTATGGTAAATTTACTGTTAAACCCCTTGAGCGTGGTTACGGTGTTACTCTTGGGAACTCTTTAAGAAGAGTTTTACTTAGCTCAATGATGGGTTCTGCAATTACATCTGTTAAGTTTGAAGGTGTGTTGCATGAGTTCAGTACTATGCCAGATGTCCTAGAAGATGTGACTGATATTATCTTAAACTTAAAACAAATCAGATTTAAACAATACACATCTGAACCAATTAAATTAAGAATTTCTAAAACTGAAGCTGGCCCTGTAACAGCAGCAGATATTATTACCACGGACCAAGTTGAGGTCTTAAACCCTGAGCAGCAAATCGCAACTCTTGGTAAAGATGGTAAGTTTGAAGCCGAAATCAATGTTGCTTTTGGAAGAGGATTTGTTGAAGCGGATGCTCACAATCAAGACTTAGATGTTGGTTATATTGCTGTTGACTCTTTATTTTCACCTATTCAAAAAGTTAACTATGCTGTTAACAGTGCACGTGTTGGTCAAAGAACAGACTATGACGCTTTAGTTCTTGAAGCTTGGACTGATGGTTCTTTAAAGCCAGAAGAGGCTGTAGCATTAGCTTCTAAAATTATTAAAGAACAACTTCAAATCTTTATGACTTTTGATGAAGATTTTGAGCCTCAAGAAGAAGAAACAAAAACAAAGCAGCCTAAACTTAACGACAATCTTTTCAGATCTGTTGATGATTTAGAGCTTTCAGTGAGAAGTGCTAACTGCCTTAAAAACGCAAACATTCGTTTTATCGGTGAGTTAGTAACTAAGAGCGAAGCTGAGATGTTAAAAACTAAAAACATTGGTAGAAACTCATTAAATGAAATTAAAGACATTCTACAACAAATGGGATTATCTTTGGGTATGAAAATCGATGGTTGGCCACCAGCTAACTGGGATCCAAATACTCATAAGCCAGTATCAGTTGCTGCTACTAGCACAGAGACGCCAAACTAAAAAGCTTAAGCATAATTGTGGAGTAAGTTATGAGACATAGAGTAGTAAAACATAATTTTGGAAGAAGACATGGACCAAAAAGAGCCTTATTAAGAGGCCTTGTTGATTCACTGGTAGAACATGGCCGCATTAAAACAACTTTGCCAAAGGCTAAAGAGCTTCGTCGTCATGTTGAAAAAGCTGTAACTATGGGTAAAAAACAAAACCTTCACGCAAGACGTGTTTTGTTAAGCCGTTATCCTAACAAAAACACAGTGAAAACTTTGGTTGATGATTTAGGTAAGCGTTTTCAAGAAAGACCAGGAGGTTACACTCGTATTATTAAATTAGGTGCACGTCCTGGTGACCAAGCGGAAATGGCATACATTGAGTTTGTTGACTATCAAGTGCCTGAGAACTTTTCTGAACAAGTAGAAAAGCTTGAAGCTGAAAAGGCTCAAAAAAATGAAAAGCGTGTTGAGCTTGCTAAGAAAAAGCTTAGAAAGTCTCAAAGACAAGCGAGAAGAGTTGCAAGATAATTAAAGCTCTTATATAAATTAGATAATTTCAGACCCTCAGTTACTTTTTCTGAGGGTTTTTTTTTAGGTGGTCCTTTGATGAAAAAGCATATTATTTTAATTTTATTTGTTCTTACAACTATCGGGCTTGGAATTAGTTGGTATTACTTAAAAAACTATATTGATGAATCAAATACGGCACAGCACTTAGATCTATTGGAAGAGCTTGAAACCACTGGAGCTGAGAATTTTAAATTTACTGATATATATGGTGAGACTTATGAGCTCTACGACTTTAAAGACAAAATAGTGATTATTAACTTTTGGGCTTCATGGTGTGACCCCTGTATTAAAGAGTTTCCTTCCATGATCAACTTGTTAGAAAAGTTTCCTGAAGACGTGATGATCATTGCCTTTTCTATGGACTATACAAGAGATGATATAGACAGCTTTCTAAAGGCCTTTAAGGTGCCTGAGGATCAATTTATAGTGGTCTGGGATGAGGATAAGACCTATTCCAAAAGCTTTAAAGTAGAAGCCCTGCCAGAGAGTTATATCATTGGCAAAGATCAAAAGCTGATTAGAAAAATCGCTGGCGCCGAAGAATGGGACACACCGGATGCTCTTTTGTTCTTTCAAAGTTTTCTAAATAAAGACAAGACTAAATAAAAATTTTTCTGATCTTATTTAATAATTAAATTTATTAACTTAGAAAGTTTCAGTTAAGATAAGATGAAATAGATGAGTTGCATTTTAATCATCTATATCTAAGAAGCTGTATTAGTTTCAAATTTCATTTAAATCAACTAACTCTAATAAACTGAACTAATTTCAATTTGTGTTTAAATCACCTAAGACTTATAAGATTGCACTACTATCAAACTGTATTAAAATCATCTTAATCTAAAAAAACCAAATAGAGTCAGGTTCTCTGAGTATAAATTTTAAAATCCTATTTTAAGATCTTTTAGAAGCTTCTTACCTTCTTCTTCGAGCTTTTTAATGCCTTCTTTTTTCTTAGCCTCTTTTTTGCTTTCTAAACTTTTCTCGGCCTCTTTTTTGGCCATGTTGGCTTTTTTATTAACTTCGTCAATTTTAGATTCGTACTGTTTGGTGAAGTTCTGGATTTGTTTATTGAGCTTTTCTTTTTCTGCGGAAATTTTACTTTCTACTTGGTTTTTTAGGTCAGCTTTCACCTGGTCTATTTTATTTTGAAGTTGTTTTTTGAAACTATTAGAAAAGGCTCTGCCTAGGTTGGACTCTACTTTCCAGCGAGCTTTACTCCAAGTTCCTGCCATGGAGGTTAAAACATTGATTTGAGGTATGTCGTTCACCACGGACTCGGTAAATGTTTTTAGCTCATTTGAGGGGCTTTCAACCATATAGTCTACTTTGTTAAAAAGTATTTTTGACTGCATTAAAACCTGTTCAGATTGGCTTTTAAGCTGGGCTTGTAGTTGTGCCACTGAATCTTTGATGCTTAGGTTTAAATCTTTACTAGAGACCAACTTTTGGCCGTTGACTGGAAATGACTTAACAAAAAGTTGAAAGTTTTGTTTGGGGGTTTCAGTCGTGTGATCCACAATTCCTTTTAGACTTATGCCTAATATGTTTTGTTTTTTAAAGTCGGCTTTAAGATTAATATTCACTGGTTTTTTAAGCACCACAGGCTGAGTCGTTACATTGGTGATAGTTCCATCCACATCGCCAGAAAAACCTTTGTCTGTGGCCTTTGAGCTAAGCTTGATCTCTTTGATCCAAAGGTTAGGGTAGCCAGTGGTGATGGGGTATGTGATGTCTCTACCGGCTCCTCTTTTTTTAGGAATAAGCTCTGACTTAGGTTCTGCGTTTTCTGCTGTTTTTTTCGGAGGAAGATAGTCTTTAATTAGCTCATAATATTTTTTGTAAGAAGCTGTCTTTTCAGCAATCATTCCAAGAAAAAGAGTTTTTGAAAAGTCACCCATGTCTATGCTTGGGATATTAAGGCGCTTTTGTAAGTCTTTAATGTCAGAGTCGACATAGTCTTCAATGCTTTTGGTGGAGTTATTTACAGTTTTTAGATCAGACTTAAGATCTTTTTGAGCTTTATCGATGGTTTTAATTTTTTCATCGGCTTCTTTTATAACCTTCTCAGCTTCTTTAACAGAGGCTGCAAACTCTTTGAGGTTGCCGGTGTCTAGCTTTAAAGACTTAATTTTAGTTTGAAGAGCTTCAATGTCTTCTTTGTTAGGTAAGGTTTTTAGTCTTTGCTCCCAGGCTTGCTTTTTTTCGTCTACAAAGTTTTGTAGCTCTTTTAGTTTTTTCTCTGACTGAAGCTCAGATTTTATAAGCTCTAGTTGATCAGAAGGGTCAGTTCCTGCAACCAAGCTTGCTGCATCTCCAATAATGTTTTCATTGTATTGAGACTTAGCCTGCTCAAGGGCCTTGTCTTCGATCTCATTCAGAGCTTTTGCGGGGCCTTTATTTCGTTCGCTTTTTGGAATGATTCTTCCAGGTCTTTTACGTTTAGTGTAAAGGGCAACTCCTTGTACTCGAGTTGTTTCAACAACAACTTTGGCTCGGAGTAAAGCATCCCACAAAGCTTGAAACTCAATGTTGTCGATTTCGATAAGGTTTTCTGAAGGGTTAGACTTATTGGTGACTTGTATGCCTTGTACCTGAAACTTTGCATCGATAAAATCAAGTTTTAAATTTGAGATATTAATCTCAGCCCCATAAACTTGAGTTCCAGTCCATTCCGCCAGATTTTTTAAATGGTTATCAAAAAAGAAATAAAAGTAACTTACAACTAAGGCAAGAAAAACGATTATGCTTATGATAGCCCCAGATCTAAATGGGCCCTTTCTTTTGATCTTTTTAGGAGAGTCACTCATCCTTAAATGCTCCTTTAGCCGTAAAGTTCATCATATTTTTGATACCACTTGTAAAAACTTGTGGCTTTTACAAACTTCCAAAACTTGCTGTCTTTAAAACGTTTTAAAACTTTGTCTTGGTATTTAAAAATTAAAATACGGCTGATAATAAAAATGACTGGAAACAGGGCAATTGTGACGGCGGCTGATCCCATAACAATAGTGTTGTTAAAACGAGTAAAGGGTAGAATTGGCATATTGTACATGCTTGTAAAGATTGGCTGAAGACTGTTTGTTTGCAATATGTTTTGTCCAACAGAATGAAAAAGGGGGTCTAAAATATAAGCCATAAAAGCAAAAAAGAAACTGGAAATGAGTACAGCTCCTAATTGAACCCGGAACAAAAGAACGAGAATAATGACTAAAACTGTCTGCAGGGAAAACGCAGGGGTCATGCCCAAAATAAAACCTGCGGCAATACCAGCAGCGATTTGGTTTTGCCCAGTTTCAGAGTTTAAAAGTTTAATCAGTCCAAATATTTGTTTAAGTAAAACCCCCAAAATAGCTCTCCTATTTAAAAAAGCTTTTTACAGCTTCTATGACTTGTTGTTGGTCATCCTCTTTCATATATGGATGCATTGGAAGACTAAAAACACTTTCAGCAGCCCAAAAGCTATTAGGAGTGTTTTCAGAACGATATTTACCACTCAGTGCTGGTTGTTCAGATAATGGTTTTGGATAGTGAACAGATGTAGGTATTTGTTTGTCATTTAAATGTTTAATTATAGCGTCGCGGTTAGAAAAAGCTAAAGTGTATTGGGCCCAGACAGACTTTCTACCTTCTTTTACGACGGGAGTGATAAGTTCATGAGATTTAAGTTCTTCAAAGGCCTCATTGTATTTATTAGCCACCTTTTGTCGCTCTTCAACTTCCCAATCATATTTTGCAAGTTTTGTGAGTAATATTGCACATTGCATAGTGTCCAGGCGGCCATTAATACCAATCATCTCGTGATGATATCTTTGGGTCTGGCCATGGTTTCTAATAATTTCTAGCTTTTCTTTGAGCTCATCACTATTAGTAAAAACAGCTCCGCCATCTCCATAACACCCAAGAGGCTTGGCTGGAAAAAAACTTGTACAGCTAATATGTGCAATAGAACCGCTTTTTCTTCCAAGGTAGCCAGCTCCAAAACTCTGTGCGGCATCTTCTATAACGTATAGATCGTGATGATCAGCCAGGGTCATGATGGCGTCCATATCCGGCATTTGGCCATAGAGTGAAACGGGAATAATAGCTTTTGTTTTTGGAGACAAGGCTTTTTCAATAGACTCAACACTAATATTGTAAGTGTCTTTATCGACATCAACAAATACAGGAGTGGCTCCAAGAAAAGCTACAACTTCAGCTGTGGCAAAAAAAGAAAAGTTAGGAGTGATGACTTCATCACCAGGTTTGATATCTAAAGCCATTAAGGCCATTAAAAGAGCGTCAGTTCCACTGGCACATGTTAGACTGTGTTTGACACCTAAATATGATGACATTTGTGATTCAAGTTCTTTAACTTCTGGCCCTAAAATAAACTGTCCGTGTTCTAATACATTTTGTATTTGTTGGTTTATATCAGTTTTTAAATCATTATATTGAGCTTTTAAATCTATAAATGGAATCATCTCAGCACATCCTTTGTTTGAAGGTATTATCGTTTTCTGAGCCTTTAAAATCAACCGTTTTTGGCTTTCTCATGCCTTTATATTATTGTAGTATGGTCTTTTAAGAATGTTTAGCATCTGGAGGATAATGCTTCATGGTACCAGTGATTTTATGCGGAGGCAGTGGAACTCGGCTATGGCCTGTATCAAGAGCCCATTATCCTAAACAATACTGTGAGTTTTTTGATCAAAGCTTTTTAAAAACAACCTATGAGCGACTTAAGAGCCTAGACACACCTTGGGTCATTACAACGGCTTCAATGCAAAATCTGACTCAAAAAACAATACCAATTGCAGATGAGCATTTGATTCTTGAGCCTTTTGGTAAAAATACAGCCCCGGCTTTAGCCCTGCTTTGCCATAAGTTTTTAAAGTTAAAACAAGAAGACCAGGTTGTGGGTGTTTTTCCCTCAGATCATTTAATATTTAATGAAAAAGCATTTTTAAAAGCTCTAGAGGTTGCTGAAAGACAAGCTCATAAGAACAAAATTATTACCTTAGGTGTTGAGCCTCATAAGGCGAGCACGGCTTATGGATATATAGAGGTCGATGAGAATAAAAAACTTGATAGCCAGGAAGCTATTAGTGCCTTTCAGGTGAAATCTTTTAGAGAAAAACCAAATCTAGAAATAGCAAAAAAATATATAAAATCAAAACACTTTTATTGGAATGCAGGAATTTTTGTATTCAAAATATCCACATTAATACAAGCTTTTGAATTATATATGCCGGAGCTGTGGTCAAAAATTTCGAGTTTAAATCAAGATAACCTTGAGCAAGTCTATGCTAATATCAACTCTATAAGCATTGACTATGGAGTCATGGAAAAAGCAAACAACATTGCTTGTGTGCCTGGAGATTTTGGTTGGAGTGATGTGGGCTCTTGGGATGAAGTGGCTCGACTGTTTGAAGAGGCTCCAGAGTTAAAAAACCAATCTAAAGCAGATTTATATTCTTATATGAGCTCATCGAACTTTGTTTATTCTGTTAAAGATAAAATTATTGGGTTATCAAACGTGAATGACCTTATTGTTGTGGACACACCGGACAGTTTGCTCATTACTCAGAAGGGAAGCAGTCAATCCGTAAAGGAGTTACAGACCTTAATCTCTGAGTCTAGACCAGTTCATGCTAGTAATACTTATTACGAAAAAAGACCTTGGGGCAATTATGAGGTGTTGTCAGAGTCTGCAGAATGCAAAGTTAAAAAAGTAAGTGTTTTGCCATATAAGAGTATAAGCTATCAATCTCATCAAAAAAGAGATGAGTTGTGGGTGATTGTATCTGGCGAAGGAAAACTGACTTTAGACGACAAGGTGCAGTCGGTAAAAAAAAATGATGTAGTGACAATTTTAAGAAAGACTAAGCATCAAATAGAGTGCACTTCAGATATACCACTTATTCTTATTGAAGTTCAAACTGGAGATTATTTTGGTGAAGATGATATTGAAAGGTATGAGTCGTGAAAGATTTTAAATCAGCTCTATTGGATTTAAAAACACCATTGATTTGTGATGGCAGTATGGCCACCTCTTTATATAACAAAGGCTTTTATGTTAACAGAAGTTTTGAAGAGCTTTGTTTAGTTGAAAATGAGGCTGTAGAACAAATACATCAAGGCTTTTTAAGTGCAGGGGCTATTATTCTTGGAACAAATACTTTTTCTGCAACAGTTCCAAAGCTCACTCAATATGGGCTACAAGATAAGTTAAAAGATATTATTTTTGCTGCAACGTCTATTTGCCGTAACACTAGTAAAAGTGAAGCTTATGTGGCTGGCGTAATGGGGCCGTTAGGACTTGTACTTGAACCATTAGGTCCTACAAGTTTTGAAGAGGCCAAAGAGTTTTATAAAAAAAATGTCGGTTTTTTTATAGAGGCCGGTGTGGATGGATTTCGACTTGAGGCCTTTCATGATTTAAAAGAACTTAAAGCGGCCATTCAAGCTTGTAAAGAGCTTTCCCGTTTGCCTGTTATGGCTCACATAGCGATACAAGAAAACATGAAAACCTCTTATGGGGCAACACTTAATGAATTTTCAAAACTATGCGATACTTATGATGTCGATTGCATTGGTATTTCTGGAGAGGTTGGGCCCAGTGGGGCGCTAACTGCGGTAAAAAAATTAAAGCAAATATCTAACAAACCATTAAGCATTTTACCTAACGCTGGTTTACCTCGGTATATTAATGATCAGTACATTTACATGTGTAACCCTGATTATATGGGAAAGTATGCAAAAAGGCTGTTCCAGGCTGGGGCACATATAGTTGGCGGTCACAGTGGAGTTTATGAAGAACATATTAAGGCTGTATCAAACGCCCTTCAAAAAGAAGTTCACTTGGAAGATGTGGCGGTTGAGTTTATAAACAACAAAGAGGACTTGCAGCAAAGAGAAAATATCAAGATCCCATTTGAACAAAGAAGTCTACTTTCTGAAAAACTATCAAGGGGAGAGAAGGTTCTTTCCATCGAAGTTCTGCCCCCAAAAGGTGTTGATTTCACTAGCTTTATAGAAAAGATTAAAATCTTACAAAATAATGGTATTGAATTTGTGAATATTCCAGACGGAGCTCGTGCTGTGGCTAGAATGAGCTCGCTTCAGTTATCATCTTATATTAAATCAAATTTTAACATTGAACCAATTCCACACTTCACCTCAAGAGATAGAAATCTCATAGGCATACAGTCTGATTTATTGGGCAGTTATATTAATGGGGTTCGAAATGTTTTATTGGTAACAGGAGATCCTCCAAAACTCGGAAACTGTCCTGGGGCCACAGCTGTTTATGATGTTGATGCCATAGGCTTAACCCATATAGTGAATCAAATGAACCATGGTTTAGACTTAGGGGGTAGTCCATTTGGGGACCCTACAGGCTTTGTAACAGGTGTGGCGTTAAATCCGACAGCGATCAATCAAGATCTTGAAATTAAACGTTACAATTATAAGTTAGAAGCTGGGGCGGAATTTGCAATAACCCAGCCCATTTATTGCGCGGACTCTTATGAAAAGTTTATGAGTCAGATTACTAAAAGTTGTCCAGTTATTGTAGGGATATGGCCACTGGTAAGTTTAAGGAATGCCGAGTTTTTAAAGCACGAGGTGCCAGGAGTTGAAGTCCCTGACTGGGTGTTGGATGAAATGGAAAAAGTCGCCAATGATAAAGAGGCTTCAATATTAAAAGGTATTGAAATTGCTGTATCCACAATGCAAAAATTAAAAGACAATGTGGCAGGGTTTCAGGTGAGTGCCCCTTTCAATAAAGTAGATGTGGCACTTAAAGCTATTAATAGTTGTTTTAATTAATAGGTATTTGACCTGTAGTCAGCTCTCAGAATAGAAACTCTTAAAGTACAAACCTATTTTTTTAAAGCTTTAAAATATATATTTGAGTTATTAAAAAAATTAATGATTTTAAGTCAGCCCTTGCAAAAGAAGCTAACAGCTATAAATTTTTAATTAAACATCTTTTAGTTCTTTAACTCTTCTTATCGATTTTACCTAGTCTTAGAGGGTATAAATAAAAATTTAATATGTTTTTTTGTATAAAATTGAGAATAAATAAAACATCTATAAATTAATTTAATTTTCTATCGATAAGTTATTTAGTTGGAGGTTTTATGCAATTTAAATTAGTAATACTTGATAATGCAATACATCAGCTGGATTCAATGGAAGTAAAAAAACTGCTAAATGACCTTATCACAGTAAAACAAATTAATTTTAGTAAAACCTCAGAGCACTATATAAGTATGGACAAGCACGATATGTGTGGAACACACTTTTTAATTTATGATGTGGAGAATTTTTTAAGCCCCAATCTAGTTTTGGCAATTAGAACAACTTATCGTAGTCGAGCTAAACAGTATAATTTGAATCTTCCTTTTGATATTTATTATGAATATCTAGATGATTTTGCTAAAAATGAAGCCAATAAATTTATAAAACAAAAAGGGGATTTGGTTGATTGTAACGCTTGGTTTGTAGATCCAAAATATTCTAAAAAAAACTCTGGTTTAGATCTTTCAGAAATTGCCTACGTCGGAGTATGTAGTTATTTATTAAGACAGGGATATGATCATTTTGTAGGCTGCACTAATGAAAAGTATAAGGCCTCAAGATGGCTTGAAAGAGTTGGTGAATTTCCCAATAATCATATGTTTTTTCATCCAGCAGTTGATTGTGATCACAAGTTGATTTTAATGAAAAGCTTCTCACTTTCATGGCTTCAAAAATCTTTTGAAAAGTATGAAGAAATTATTGAACACTGTTTAGAGTATAGATCTGAGGCAGCTAAAGTAAATCTGCATCAATTCTTGTTAGATATGTTTAGTAATAATGCAAAAAGAGCTGCTTAAAGTAAGAAAAGGCTATGGGCTTTGGGGAGCTCAAATTCATACTCAGTATAGGAGTCACCCTGTGTAATGCATTTATTAATTTTACTTTGAAGTGGAGCCAGTTCACTTAAGTAGGGGATCCATTCTAAAAGAGTTTTTCTATAAAAGGTGATATTAGACAGTCTTTGATTATCAATGTTTAAAGGCTCTATATTTTCATTGTTAAGTCTAGCCTGAAAGATAAGTTTTTCAGGTGTTAACTGAGTGTTGTAAATAAAATTATTATCAAATAAATTTAAATTTTTAATAAGTGTATTGTAGCAGCTGTAATAATTATTTTTACTGGCAAATTCTTTACCAAGTGTTGAGTTTTTAATTCCTAGAAAAAGCAAACATCCTAATTGATTATATTCTTTTTGAGAAATTAGAGGCTTTACTTTTTCAAGAAGTTCAATAAAAAACACAAGGTTAATTTCATTGTCTAAACTATCAAAAAAGGTTGGAGATATATTAAAGCTCTGAATGAGGTCGTCGGAAAAGTGTTGCCCTCTTGTGAGTGATAAATATTTTAAAATATGGGCTGAAGTTCTAGTTTTACTATAAGAATATTCTTTATATTTTTCAGGAGGCTCTGTATCAAATTTTTTACCAAAGTAAATAAAGCGTAAATTTTTACAGTTATATTTTTCTAGCAAAATTTGATCTTCAGTTATTTTAAAGAAATTTGTGAGTTGTTTTAACAAGGCCTCATTAAGAGAATTGTCATGAACATTTGTAAACCATGCTTTAATTTTATTAACATCATATTCTAGAATATAAACTAAGGTCTTTAAGTCGATACCAACTTTAAAGATAAACTTGAGAATTTGCCTTTTTTTGTCAGACATATTCATACTGTACTGTCTTTCATTAAAACTTCACTAATATCGTAAAAATATAAAAACTGACTCAATTCGAAGCTTTCTTTAATTTTCTCTCTTGAAATTAAGTAATACTCTAAAATATCAAACACAGCTTGTTCATCAAGAATATGCTCTCCGGCCTCAAACTTGATGTAATCGTCTTCAGTCATGCCAAACTGCTTAGACACGGCTTTGGTAGACAACTTAAACTTTTTTCTGGCATGTGAGGCCAAATTTGCTGCTATTTTTGAGCGGTATGAATTTATATCTTCTATTTCAGTAAACATAAGCCTTATTTTATATTCATTTTTCTGCACAGGGTCAAGTTTGTACTAATATGAGAAATAACGGCTATTTTTAGTGTTTGAGCTATTTCATATGATAAAATTAACCATATCCTCGAGAACTGTACGTTAACGGAAAGAGGCTGTATGAGTTCTAACAACCTTAAGTGCATATTTATACATGGCAATTCTAGTTCTGAGATCCTTTGGAAACCTTTTCAAAACATATTAGCCCAATATTTTGATTTTCAAGCCCATAATGTAGGTTATCCCTCACGCGTCGCTAATAAAGCTTTAACTTGGTCAAAATCTCGTATTGTCGACGATATTTTTAAAAATATTCCTAAAGACTTTAAAAGCAACCCCATAATATTTGGTCATAGTCTTGGTGGGCACTTAGCTATTGAGCTGGCCTCAAAACTCCCATCATTAAATCAGTTAGTGCTTTTTCAGTGTTCTCCAGCTCGAAATATACAAATGCTGTCAGAGTATTTCGACGAAACAGCGGTCTCTGGGGGACTTATGTTTAATGAAAAATGGAGTAAGGATGACCATAAAGTTATATGTGATGAGCTTTCCTATCCTCATAAATCTACAGAAGATTTTAGAAATTCAATAAATATCAATAATGAAAAATTGAGAAAGGATTTGGGCAGTTCTCTTGCCTCAGAGGGATTAGAAGATGAATGGGAGCTATTAAATAAAATTAAAGCTCAAAAATCATTATTTTTATTTGATTCAGATCCAATAATGAAAACCAACAAAATCAAACAAGACCTAAAAGAGCTAGACTCATTAAAAGTGGTTATATCAAAAGCTAAGGGGCATTACGGGCTATACTATGAGCCGGAAATATTGAGTCAAGAAGTCCAGTCTTTAATACTGAAAACTAAATAATTAAAATATTAATTAATCTTGTTTATAAACTTGTGTATAATAATCAGGTTAAAGGAGCTTTGCTATGTCAAAATCTGATATTTATTTCCAAAGAACATGTCGTAACCACTTCTGGCTAGGCGGAGAAAAAGCTCAACAAAAACTTAAAAGTTTGCGAGTGGGAATTGCGGGCCTGGGAGGTATGGGCAGTGGCGTAGCACTGACATTGGCTCGTCTTGGGGTAACTCAATTTACTCTTGCAGATCCTGATACTGTTGAAATCACAAATTTAAATAGACAAGTCATTGCTGATCATACAACGATTGGCAAAACAAAACTTGAAGCTACAGTTGAGGCTTTAAAAAAAATTGATCCAGACATTCATGTTGAGGGATTTGATCAGGGGATCACTGAAGAGTCGGTTAATCTTTTTTTGAGCAATGTAGATGTGGTTATTGATGAAATTGATGTATTCCCTGTGGAGGCTCACAAAACCTTGCACCGAGAGGCTAGAAAAAGAAATCTAGATTTGTACTCGGCTTATGTAATTGGGCTTGGAATACATTTGTACAGATTCACTAATAATCATTACAGTTTGGATGAATTTTATCAGCCAATTTATGATGCTACAAAATCTTTAGCCGATGGTCTTATTCAAACTTTTGTTCGCCCTGAGCCTGAATACTTTAAAGACAATAGTTTGTCAGGTTATACATCTGAAGTTGAAGCCGGCAATGTTCCAATTTTTGGGCCGAGCTGTTTGCTGGGGCACTCTTTAGTTTCAATGCGAATGGTGCTAGATTATATGCAGTCTCAAAAGCTTGAGCTTCCCTTCTCATATGAACAAACACCCTGTATGCCGGAATACATAGTGGTTGATCCCATTACTTTTTCAATCTCTAAGCATAATTTAGAGAAAGATCATCATCTGTACAATTTGAAATCTTCTTAAGGAAAATGGCGACTCCGGCATGATTCGAACATGCGACCCACTGCTTAGAAGGCAGTTGCTCTATCCAGCTGAGCTACGGAGCCACTTTCAAAGGTCATAAAATACATAGGCCTTTATAGACTGTCAAAAACAAATCTCAGTTTTTTATTTTGCCTCTTTTGGAGGATCTTTTGATATTATGAGGAATATAGAGCCAATAACACCTGCAATTACAGAGGCTGTCAATATTCCTAATTTTGAGAACATTTCGTACTCAGGCCCCTTTAAGGCAAGGTTGCTTATAAATAAGGCCATTGTAAAACCAATACCAGCTAAAAATCCCACAGCAATCATATGTCCCCAAGTGACGCCTTGAGGAAGTTTTGCAAGCTTTAATTTTATAGCGATGAATGAAAACAATGTAACCCCAATTGGTTTTCCTATAACAAGCCCTAAAATAATTCCCAGTGAAATTGAGTTTGATAAAAAACTGCTAATAGAAATATCTGCAATATGAACCCCAGCATTTACAAATGCAAAAACAGGCATAATAAAAAAGCTAACAAAAGGATGTAACATATGAATGAGTCGATCCAAAGGAGAAGAGCTTTCTACTGTTACAGTATGAAGATCGTGGATTTTTTCAACAGTGGTATGGGAGAGCTCTTTTTCGTCTTTTTCTTTTTCAATGCTCTCAGCAATGTCATTAGCTAAATTACGAAATTTGTGGGGTAGCTCTTTTTTAGGAAAAAGAGCTGCAACCGGAGTCAGCAGACCCATTATAACCCCTGAAATGGTAGCATGAACCCCACTTTTTAAAATGGCGATCCACACTAAAAATCCAACCACACTATAAAGTGCAATTTGTCGAACACCGGAGTACTTCATAATAGTGATCACAGCAATCCCTACAGCGGCCATTCCAAGTGCTACCTGGTGAATTTGTTCTGTGTAAAAGAAGGCAATCACTAAGATAGCGCCTAAGTCATCAACAATGGCCAGAGCTAATAAGAAGATTTTTAGTGTAAAAGGCACTTTGCGACTAAATAGTGTTAAAATCCCAACTGCAAAAGCAATATCTGTAGCCATAGGAATTCCCCAGCCAGC
>JAKUPT010000139.1 GCA_022450595.1 Bdellovibrionales bacterium | reverse complement strand
ACGAGGGTAGAATTTTTGCTCCTGAAACTTCACCAGCAGCCTAGATACCTTTTTGGCAGCCACGTCTTTTCGGGTTGGGATTGTTCCTAATTTAATACGACTTTTTGTCATCTTCTCAATACGATCAATCACTCCACGCTGTTTAGGAGTAACAAGACTCATAGCTATCCCCGTGTTTCCACCTCGGGCTGTCCGGCCAATACGGTGTACATAAATATCTAATTCACGAGGAATGGAATAATTAATCACATGAGTTAGGTCTTTTACATCAAGTCCACGAGAGGCCACATCAGTACAGACTAGAATACTCAACTTACGGTCGCGAAAGGCCTGCATTGTGTTCTCTCGCTCGCTCTGACTCTTATCTCCATGCAGAGAGTCGACTTTATAACCACGCTCAGCAAGGTACTTAGTTAAATCAGTGACCAATGCCTTGATCTGACAAAAAATAATTCCGTAAATGTCATCTACGGATTCAATAAGCTTACATAGAATTTCAGGTTTATCAGACTCCCTAGTGGAATAATAAACCTGCTCCACAGAGCCTGAAAGCATTTCTTTATTATTTACTGACACCTGCTTGGCATCACGCAAATAAGTGTCGGCCACTCGACGCACTTCACGGCTTAAGGTGGCTGAGAAAAGCCAAATTTGGCTGGAGTCTCTAGGAGAGGCCTCTAAAATGGTCTCAAGGTCTTCTTTAAATCCCATGGATATCATTTCATCAGCTTCGTCTAAAATCACAGTTTGAACTTTTGAAAGGTTCAATGTGCCACGCTTAATATGATCAATCACTCGCCCTGGAGTTCCCACTACAATTTGGCAACCATATCGAAGACCTTTGATTTGATCTCCATATCCAGCGCCACCATAAATGGGCAAGGTGCTAACTCTTAGAAACTTCCCCAGTAGATCCAGCTGAGTGGCCACTTGCTTGGCGAGTTCCCGAGTGGGGCAAAGAATAATACCTTGTACGGATTTATCTTTAACATTAATTTTTTCAAGCAAAGGAATACCAAACGCAGCGGTTTTACCAGTACCTGTGGCGGCCTGACCAATAAAGTCTGTGGGCTCACCTTGTAAAATTGGTAGTGCCTGCTTTTGGATAGCACTTGGTTCTTCAAAACCCATTTCTTTAATGGCTTTAACAATAGGATTACTTAATTCTAACTCTTCAAATGATTTCATGAGGCAAACTTAACATGTTGTTCACATCCAAACCACTGATCGCTCACACCAAGTAGTATTTTCCAAAAAATCTGTTTGGTGACTAAATATGAGTCAGATAATATAAAAGTCGGTTTTGTAAGCTCAACCAACTTTCATCACCCTCTTAAAAGAAATGAAAAGTTACAAAACTAATATTTATATTTAGAAGAACTTTACAAAAAAAGATGTTTTATCAAAAGAGGCAAACGACAACACTAAGTATAAATTTCAAGAAGTAAAACAAAAAGTTGAACATTTTCTTTTAAGTTCTAATAAATAGGCATTTACATTCAAAATGAGGTTTTTAATGAATTCATCAATTAAATTAAATATTAAAACATTAATATCATTTTCGGCTCTACTTCTTTTACTTTCTAATTTTGTTTTTATCGAAAACACTAAAGCAGAGGCAGAACACACAAAGTCCGTTCAAGAAGAAGCTAAAGAGTTAGTTCAGGCAATCAAGAAATATACTGTTAGCGAACGAAAAGAAGCTGTGGAAAAAGTAAAAACCCAGCTAGACAAAATTGACGAACAAATAAAAAAAGTTAAAAACGAGACAAACCAAAACGTCTCCAAGATGAGTGATAAAACTCGCAAAAAACTTAACAACAACCTTAAAGAATTAGAGAAAAAAAGAGCGACTTTGAAAGACCGCTACACAGAACTAAAAGACAGTTCAGATAAAGCATGGGATAATGTAAAAGACGGCTTTGCAAAAGCCTACCAAGAATTACAAAATGCCCTTAAAGATGCCAAAGATGAATTTCGTCAGAAAAACTAATTAAACACCACTCTAAATTAATGAGCTATTACTAAACAGTATACCCTGAGACGGGGTAAAATGTTCTATTTTTAGAACATTTTACTGTTATTTTTGTTCTTTTAATTACCCCTAAAAAAACCGATACTATGACTATGAAATGGATAGCAACTCGTCGAAAGACACTCATTGCACTTTTGACTATAGTCGGTGCAGTGGCCTTCGGCTCTTGGAGAAGAATTTTTATGAAAACAGAAAAATCAAACCACAAAGATCTATATAAAATTTTGCAACCCAGAGAAAAACATTGGGTGGGCGATGGCTTTTACGTCAGCACCATGTTTTCGGTTTTTGCAGAGGACTATAAGCACATCACGCCTTTTATTCTTATGGACCATGCTGCTCCTAAACAGTTCCCGCCAACTCAACAAAAGTTAGGTGTAGATGTACACCCCCATCGCGGGTTTGAGACCGTGACGTTTGCCATACAGGGCGAGATCGATCACAGGGATTCCGGCGGAGGTGGCGGTCGAATTACAACCGGCGGCGTACAGTGGATGACTGCGGGTTCAGGAGTTGTACATGAGGAGTACCACTCTCGAGACTTCGCTGAAAAAGGTGGGATTTTTGAAATGGTACAACTTTGGGTGAACCTTCCCTCTCAACATAAAATGACCACACCTCGTTACCAATCCATGAACAAAGAGGATTTTCCCGTCGTGGATCAACATGAGGGTGATATTAAGGTCAAAATCATCGCCGGAGAATACGCCAAGAAAAAAGGGCCTGCGCAGACCTTTTCTCCCATTAACATCTTCGAGGTATTTTCACGAAAAGCTCAGGCCTTGCCTCTTGAATTTCAGGATCAAACCAACACACTGATTGTTCAACTTAAGGGCGAGTCGCAAGTCGCCGGACAAAAGCTTTCTATGGGTGATGTGGCTATTTTCAAGAGAGAAGGAACTCAAATCAACCTCAACACCTCTGAGGACTCTCACCTTTTAGTTCTTAATGGAGAACCTATCGATGAGCCGATCGCTCACTACGGCCCTTTTGTGATGAACACCAATGCCGAAATCAAGCAAGCCGTCCTAGATTTTCAGGCCGGTAAAATGGGGCAGCTCGTGGAAGAGGCTGATTAAACCAATTGTTGGTCAGTCTATACCATACTATGAAAAATTAAAAAAAATTCTCTGATAAAAAACTCTGTAAAGATAAAGTACATTAAATTCGATTTTCTCATTGGGTGTTCGAATAACGAATCCTATATTTCATTGGTTTGAATTGAGGCTTGGGCCTTTATTGCAGGTGACTCCTTTACAACAAAGGAGATAGTGAATGCAAACTACCAATGAATTTTTAAAAGAGTCAAAACGAAAAGAATATCTTTTAGACAGTATGGTGAAGCTTTCTGAAGAACATCTAAAGGTTCTCCACCGAGGTGGTGATCTTAAAGAAGCGTATGATGGAGTGGCTGACATTTTGTCTGTTGGTGAAGATAAGGTAAAGCTTTTACTCGTAGGAATAGATAAGAAAGTAAATGTGTATATGGGTTATGAAGTCTGTAGTCATTTAAAACAAAAAGATCAGCTTGTATTAAGTCTTGGTCAGTTAGATAACTCTTGGTATTTATTGGATATTGATATGGTGATCACTCCTATGAAAGGGAGAAACACAGTTTCGATCTCAAAAAATGGGCGTAAAGCAGAGTCAATGTTTCATTAGTTTTTTTGAAGGGAACTGAATAGCCCAAATAAGGATTTAGAAATCTTAAGTGTTTTACCTAAAATAGGTTAAAATCAACCTATTTTAGGTAGAACCTTTGCGGAACTATAGCTACCCCTTTAAAGGAGTACTTCCGTAAAATGACGGCATTTTTTGAAATGTACTGAAATTTCAGGGTTCTTCACGTAGAAGGGTGTAAAGGATGTCTCCGGTATAAAGTGTAAACCATGTCTTCGGAATAAACCTTTATGACATAGGATACTTTGATGAAGAAAAAGATACTGTTGAACTGGGAGAAAATCCCTTTGGAGCAAAAGTGTTACCTATGTGTCCGGTATGGACCGCATGTGCGACCTGACACATGGGTTACAATTTTAGGCATAGGAGGGAATTATGGAAATAAAGAAGGTTCAGCCAAAATTGCGTATTGCCTCATAGAAAAATGATACTTTATGAGCCAAGATCTAAGCCGACCTTGAAGACTGCTTTTTTCTTATTTC
>JAKUPT010000138.1 GCA_022450595.1 Bdellovibrionales bacterium | reverse complement strand
TTTTTTACTTTAAATTTTATAAACTGGTTTTCCTGATTTGATGAAATGAAACGCCTCTGGGTCAAAAACGAACAAATGAAATAAATGAGGCTTTCAAGTATTTTATAAACAAGTATAAGCCATAGTTGATCTGGAAATTATATAACTTTTTATTAAATATAATGATGAATTATTTTTATCTGAGTTAGAAAAGGGAAACTTGGCGATAAAAAAAAGGATGGTTAGAGAATATTCAAGTAAGCTTAGAGCTTTAGCATTCAAGCTAAACGTTGTAAATGAAGATATTTTAGCAACAGAGTACAACCAATCTGCTTCTAGATTAGAAAATCCAATTAGGAGTGGAATTAGTTTTTAACGCCTCTGGCTCAAATGAAGTAAATATGAAAAATTATAGCAATTTTTATTGGTGTTACTTTTATATTGTATGGATGGTAATATATGTTTGATTTTGAAAGGTTGCAAAAGAGAGAGGCTCCCAGTATGAGACATTTTATAATAAAATCACTAATGGCTTTAACATTTGTGGGTACAAATGCTGCCGCCCAAGACTATGAATATAATCTCCCCATCAAAGAACATATTTTTGAAAATGGCCTAAAGTTATTAGTGATAGAGAGGCCGGGTGACAACAGAGTTGCCGCAAAAATATGGACCGATATGGGGGCCTTAAATGAAATTTCCGGTGAATATGGAGCGGCACACTTTTTAGAGCATCTTATGTTTAAAGGCACGCCCACACTAGGGGCCAGAGATTGGGAAACTGAAAAGCCCCTTATTGATGAAATAAATGCCACTGAAAAAGCCATGATTGCAGAACTTAACCGTGCCAGAAATGACATTCGTGAAAGAGGCGTTTTCCATGATTATCAACATGAGAAAACAACACCAGAGATAGCAAGACTTCAAAAACATATTGATGATTTGGAAAGAAAGGTGGAAGACCTGACCATCGAAGGCACTACCATGAAATGGTATCAGGGTTTTGGTGGTACACGCCTGACGGCCTCAACTGAGCAGGAGTATATGCATTTTGACATAGATTTGCCTGCCAACAGAGTTGATATCTTCCTTCGGATTGAAGCGGACCGTATGACAAACGCCATCTTCCGCAAGTTTGATGCCGAGCGGATGATATTGGTCGAACAGAGGATTGGTTTTTTAAATCGGCTGAATAGCCGCTATCTGGAGGCGATGGAAGCCCTCGTTGGTAGAACCTCAAATGTCTATATTCCCGAAGGCTATATGACCGACTTTAAAAATTACACTCGCCAGTATGAAAGATATCTTTATGACACCTATTTTATACCTAATAACTCAACTTTAATTTTCGTTGGCGGGGTCACAATGGATGAAATGATCCCGAAGGTTGAGAACTATTTTGGTGGTTTAGAGCGCAAACCGGAGCCGACCCGCTACTATGGGCAGGAACCTCTCCCCTCAGGCGAAAAAAGACTAATATACAGAGATAATAAATTAAGCCCCCGGGTTGAGTTAAGATATCAAATCCCCGGTGTTGGGCATCCGGACAAACCCCATTTCGATGTTATCAAAGAAGTTATGCGGAACCGACTTCAGAAAAATCTTGATGACAAGGAAATTGGCGGAAGTGTTAATGTCAGTACAATGGTTGTTCATACCAATAATTATGGACTTCCCAGTTCAATCCATTTTGCAGCTATCTATGAAGATACTGAAAAACTTGATGCAAGTGAGGAAGCCATGTTGGCAGAGATTAAACTTCTTTCAGAAGAAAATATTTTAGATGAAGAATTAAAATTTGCACAAAAAACTCTGCGCACCCAGTGGTATAGAGCAGCCTCCGACCCCAACCGGCTTAATTTCCATATTGGGCATTTTGAAGTTATGGACAGCTGGAAAACCCTGAAACCTTATCTTGAGGCAAGAGACAAAACGACGGTAGAGGATGTCAAACGTTTGGTTAAACAATATTTCATCCCCGATAATCGCACCATTGGTAAAGTCATTCCGAGAGGAGAAGGTCAATGAAACATTTATTGAAAGCATCATGCTTGATTTTGAGTTTATTGGCGCTTCCACTGAGCACCCAAGTTTTAGCGCAAGACCTGACCCATCCTCGCGATATGGAAATTCCTAAAAGCAAATTTAAAAGGCCCGATCCTGCTAAATACCAAGTCTCCCTGGATAATGGTTTAGTTGCCTATGTGGCAAAAGAACACCAAGTACCACTTGTATCCTTGAGCGCTTTTATAAAAGCTGGTAAAATTGATGGACACAAAGAAGGGGCCGCTGAAGCCCTGTCTGAAGCCTTCCTTACCGGCCCTAAAAATATGTCTTCAACAGCCTTTAAAGCTGCTTTAAAGCGCATGACGGCGGAGTATTCAGTAACACTCCATAATAAGTGGATCGAGATTAATTTGAACGTTCCAGCCGAAGATTTGGAAGAGGCCTTCGAACTTTTTAGCGCCACCGTAATATCACCCAATATCACAGAAGCAAATATTAAAGCTGCTGCAGGAAAAGCGACCAAAGATATTAAAGTGGACAAAAATGGAGTCATTATTGATGGCTCAAGCAGTGTGGCCGTTAGCAAATTTCATGACATTATTCTTAAAGGCAACATCTTGGGTAAGAAGCTGGTATCAAGTGATTTTGAAGATCTTTCCACCCATGATGTGGAGAGCTTTTACACTGCTTATGTTGTGGCAGGTAACATGACCATTGCCGTATCAGGTGATATTAATGAAAAGGCTATCCGAAAAAAACTGAAAGCTCAGTTTTCAAGTTTGATTAACAAAACGCCTCCTAACCGCAGGAATGTGCCAAAAATAAAACGCCAGAAAAACAAATATCACTATTTCCCTGCTGATAAGCTCCAAACATGGGTGGTGATAGGACATCCTCTTGCGCCGGTGGCCTTTAAGGATGAAACCGCTTTTGAGGTTATGAATTATATTCTTGCTGGGGGGCATTTTTGGACCAGAATGTTTATTGAAACCAGAGACAAATATGGCCTGACCAATGATGCCAGTGGATATATTGAAGACCAATGGGACGGCTCTGGGAGTTACAGCTTTCACTCGTCAAGCCGGCATGATGTCACAAAACAGCTTTATGATAATATCATGGGTGTCATTTATGAGATACAAAAAGAGTTGGTTAGCGATGAGGAGTTAATGATTGCTCATAACGCCCTTGCAGACGGTGTTTACGAAATGAAGTTTAAGGACGGAAATGCCACGGCCAGATCATTTGCAATTGAGAAATTAAGATATGGCAATCATCGCCACTCAAAATCATATCCCGCGCGGGTTCGTTCTGTTACGAAAAAAGACGTCTTAAGGGTCGCAAATGAATATATGCACCCGGATGCATTCCAAGTGATTATAGTCGGGGAACATATAAACCTTCAATAATAGCAACACTCCCCTTATTCATGAATAGGGGCTTTCTATTCGTTGTGTGAGGGTTTGGACTATTTGTCTATTTGACGGAAAGAATATTGTAATAAGATAAGAATTAAATGAAACGCCTCTGGGTCAAATAGCCTCCTCACGGGGGCTTTTTTGTTTGTGGGATGATGGGTAGATTTGGAGATGCGTAGATATATATCATTACTACTTTTTATTGGCTTGGCTTGGGGGCAAGCTCTACACTTTAAGAATAATAATAATGAAACTATCAAAATTGAAACAGGTGAGAAACTTCAAATAAATGATAATAAATACACCCTACTTAAAACTGATTACTCAAAACAATATGTTTTAGTAAAAAAACATAATTCTCAAATACAAGATACCTTAAGTTTTGATTCAGTCGTGTCATTTAAATATTATGAAAAATCATTAAGGTCATTTACTTCAAATATAATAAAATGTACTAAATATGGTGTATTAATAGGTGCCATTGTGGGATTGCCAGAAGGAATTAATTACGGATTCCATTGTGGGTATTGTTGGGTAGTGTTTTGTATGGTGGTTTAGGTGCATTTAGTGGTGCTGTGTATGGTATCTTAATTCCTATAGCAAGTGAAGAAATTATATTAGACAAAGAGGGATGGTATATTAGTAATTAGATATATAAATAGTTGAGTTATTTGAATCAAGCCCCGCCCATCAGCGGGGGTTTTTGGTTATAAAAGAGACACCCACATTCTTGGGTAATTTTTGTGTAATTTCCTGTATGAAACGCCTCTGGGTCAAATGAAGTAAATATGAAAAATTATAGCAATTTTTATTGGTGTTACTTTTATATTGTATGGATGGTAATATATGT
>JAKUPT010000137.1 GCA_022450595.1 Bdellovibrionales bacterium | reverse complement strand
AAATAAGAAAAAAGCAGTCTTCAAGGTCGGCTTAGATCTTGGCTCATAAAGTATCATTTTTCTATGAGGCAATACGAACTCATAATAAAGCTTACATGACAAAGCCATTGCGTACTTTTTTTGTATGTATCGTATTCGAAAAGTACGCATGGCACTTTAAGAAGAAGGAAATAGTTCTGAAATTATTTTTTGCCTATATTTAAAAATAGTTTTGACATCTTTTTCTACTAAAAGACCTCCAAAAATCTCCCCTAAAAAGCCCATGGGAAGCTTGAAGTGGACCTCATCATACAAAAGGGTGCCGCCTGCGAGCTGTTCAAACTTATGAATGTGGTACCATTTTTTATAAGGACCAGATTTTTGATTGTCGACAAACTCATGTGGAGGGTTCCACACGGCAATGGTGGTGGTCCAACTGGCAGGGATGCCATGGATTTTCATTTTGTATTTGATCTCACTTCCCTGCTCAATGTTTTCTGTGGACATACTTACCACTTTGAAGTTTAAAAACTTAGGTGTGATGCGCTCTAAGTTTTTCTCTGAAGAGAAAAACTCAAACACATCTTCTATAAGATAAGGCACCCACTGCACAGCATTTAATCGTCTGCAGCTTGCATGGGAAAACTCATCATCAAAAACCTGATCAATATCATTGTACTTAAAAGAAAAATTTTGACTGAGAAGTCTTTCAGGATAAGCCCTCTGAGAAAATACCAAAAGCTCCTTCATATCCCCTAATATGGGTGTTACTAAAAATTTAGGTACAGGCGGTAGTGACCACATCTGAGTTCTTTTTGCCATTTTTTTGCAAAGCTCTGACTGTGTGATTGGGGCTTCCGAACACAAGTTGTAAACACCACTAAAGCTTTCATTTAAAGAAGCCTCCACAAAAGCCTTAGCAACGTCATCTAAGGCCACCCAAGGCAAATATTGTGACCCACCAATGGGGCCGCCCACACCTTGTCTAAATAGTTTCTCAAATAGGTTTAAAAAACCACCTTTGCGGCTGATAACAATACCTAGACGATATATACACAACCGGTGTTTTTTGTCTAAGCCCTCCCATGAGGCCTCCCAGGCTTTTACAACACTGGCTAAAAACCCACTACCTGTCTCTGATTCTTCCGTGAGTTTTTGATCTTTCTTATCTCCATACACACCAACGGCAGAGGCCGAGACCACAGCTACAGGCTTTGTGCAAACCTTGTTGATGGTGTTCTTAATAAGATTGGTGCCCTCTACTCTGGAGTTTAATATTTTTTGCTTTTGAGTCTTTGTCCAAGGAAGCTTTGAAATGCTCTCCCCAGCCAAATGTATAACCACGTCGAGATCCTCAAAGGCTTTTTCATCAATTTTATCTTTAGCGTCCCAATAATAAGCTAGAACAGGGAGATTTTGAGCTTTTTTAGGGTTTCTGGTCAAAACTCTAACCTCGTGACCTTTCTTAATCAGATCTAAGACAATCTCTTCACCAACCAGGCCTGTTCCCCCAGAAATTAATAGCTTCATTTTGACATCCTTTGATTAAAGCTTGTTAACATACTAAGTTTACTTATGTTTTTATGTCTAAGCTAGGTATAGTATAATTAGACATTTATTTGACTTTAACACCAACTCTCATTAAGTTAAACAAAAAAGGAGACAGATTATGGATTTTCTCACAATTAACCACGTAGCCGAATTATCAGGTGTTAGTGCACACACTTTAAGAGCCTGGGAGAAGCGTTATTCTGCCGTCACTCCAAACAGAACCTCAACAGGACGTCGAACTTACTCATTTAAAGATGTAGAAAAGATCAGAACCCTGAAAACTCTCACAGATTCAGGCTTTACTATTAGTCAGATTGCCAATCTTGATATTACTGAACTTAAAAAACTCACCCAACAAAGCAACGTGGCCCAAGAAACAACCCCTGACCCTATCGACAACATCGGAGTTTTTGACCCCATGATCCCTGATGTGAATTACACACCTCCTCCAATAGACAAGATCTTAACAAGTATTAGAGACTATGATCTTATGGAGCTTAACACTCAGCTCTCCCAAGCCCGAGTGCTCCATGGAGCCAGAAGCTTTATCTTTGATATTGTCTCCCCTCTACTTGTTGAGGTCGGCCGTCTTGTCAACGCCGGCCAGCTGTCTATCTCCCAAGAGCATGCTTTCTCAGCCATATTAAAAGGCCAGATTCATCAAATCATTCAAACCAATGGGTATACAGCTCGCAAAAATGGCCCGAAGATTATCTTAGCCACTCCTGAAGGCGATATCCACGAGTTTGGCATTCTTATCTGCCAAGTAATTTGCTGCAACCTTGGCCTGACCCCATTTTATATTGGCCCGCATCTTCCGGCCAACTCTTTAGCTGAAGCAGCAGACGCCATTGAGGCCACACATATTGTGATTGGCACCTCTGAAGTGCCACCGGAGTTTCAAAAAGAATCTGTAAACCAGTTTATCAACACTGTTGTCACTAACATGAAACACAAGTGTGACATTTGGGTAGGCGGCCCTTATTGTTTTAATCCAAAAATTGAAGAGCTAGAATACCCAATTAAAAAAATCTATAGCTTTGCTCAGTTTGAAAAAGAGATTTTAATGATTTTAAAATCTAGAAAGAAGGCTATGTGAAGAGTGTTTTTTGGTTTCGAAGAGATTTGAGACTGCATGACAATCACGGACTATTTAAAGCCCTAAAGTCCTCCAAGGAAGTTGTGCCTGTTTTTATTTTTGATAAAAATATTTTAGACAAACTTAAAAACAAAAACGACAAACGGGTAGACTTTATCCATCGTAGTCTTAACTCACTTCAAAACCAATTAACTAAAAATGGCTCAACTCTTTTTGTGTATTACGACACTCCCCTTGAGGCCTTTAAAAAAATTATCCAACAACATAATCCCCAATGCGTTTTCACCAACCGCGATTACGAGTCTTACGCCACTGACCGGGATGTGCAGATCCAAAACTATTTAAGTGATAACAAAATCGATTTTAAATCTTTTAAAGACCAATGTGTTTTTGAAAAGCTTGAAGTCACAAAACAAGACGGCAAACCCTACACGGTCTACACACCCTATATGAGAACTTGGCGAAAAACTTTAAAACCTCAAGACTTAAAGCCCTACCCAAGCCTTGATCACTTAGATCATTTTACAAAATCGGCACCACAAAAAATACCAAGTCTCAAAGATATGGGCTTTGCCTCCACGGATCTAACTGTGCCTCCCACCAACTGGCCTCTTGAGAACTTAAAAGATTATGACAAAAACCGAAATATCCCAAGCCTGACTTGGGGCACCTCTCACTATGGCATTCATTTACGATTTGGCACTTTGAGTATTAGGGAGCTTATGACCTTGGCCAAAAAGTGGAACGACACCTGGATGAATGAGTTAATTTGGAGAGACTTTTACATGCAAATCCTTGCAAACTTTCCCCATGTGGAAATGGGAGCTTTTAAAAAAGCCTATGACAACATCCAATGGAGTGAGAACAAGTCCCACTTCAAAGCTTGGTGTGAAGGCAGGACTGGGTTTCCTATCGTAGATGCCGGCATGCGAGAGTTAAATCATACAGGCTATATGCACAACCGTGTGCGAATGATCACGGCTAGTTTTTTATGCAAAAACCTTCAAATCAACTGGATGTGGGGCGAGAGATATTTTGCCGAAAAGCTATTAGACTATGAACTTGCCTCAAACAATGGCAATTGGCAGTGGGCGGCCGGCTCTGGCTGTGACGCCGCCCCCTACTTCAGAATCTTTAATCCTGAAACACAGATTAAAAAGTTTGACCCAAAGTATGAGTACATTAAAACCTGGGTGCCTGAGTTTGGCACTGAGCACTACCCAGAACCTATCATTGATTACAAACAGTCCCGTGAAGACGCTTTAAATATGTATAAAGCAGCCCTTAAATAAAAAAAAGGCCGCTTAAGGCGGCCAGGGGAAACAATGAATAAATCATTGCTTAAGCTAAACTGTATTAGAGCAACGATAGTGCCATCTGTGTCGAGCTCAAAACCAAAGCTCAACCACACCCCCGCCCCTGTTAGTGAGCTGACAGCTCGTCTCGCTCTATAAGCTAAGTGTTTGATTCTTGATGATTATTTAAGTATGTTTAAGTTTTATACGAAACACTGAATCACTGCACACTAAATGAGACAGCATGAAGACTTTGATCATTCGATTTTCTAGCTTTGGAGACATTCTACAGTGCCTGCCTGTGGCCAACTGGCTAAAGTCCACCTACCCTGAAGCTAAAATTGACTGGATCACACGCCAGGATAGCTATGAGCTTTTGAGCATGAGCCCCAATGTGGACCAAGTCATTTCCTTTCAAAGAGAGCAAGGGCTCGTGGGACTTATAAAACTGGCCAAACAGCTTTCAGCTAACAACTATGAATTGATTTATGATGCTCACAACAACTTAAGGTCCCACATTTTTGTTTGGGCCTATAGATTTTTTAGCAACCATAAGTTTCAATTTATTAGACGCTCCAAAAACCGCTTTAAAAGATTTTTATTATTTAAACTTAGAATCAATTTATTAACCAAACCCTACATGGTAGATGTGTCCTATCTTCAGCGTTTACAAAAACTTGGGAAGTGACCGG
>JAKUPT010000136.1 GCA_022450595.1 Bdellovibrionales bacterium | reverse complement strand
CTGTCTCTCTAGTTGAGGCCGATTTCTCCTGTAAAATTTACGTCTCTATAGTGACCAGTTTCAAGCTCATTCCCTATGGTGAGCTGTACGTGTACGTCACTGCCTCCGTCATATTTTCTTAAACCTAAAGGCAGGGCTAGGTAGGAGTTAAACTCTCCCAGCTGAGCTGAAAACTGTTTACTAATAAAAGGGTGGAGTCTCACGTTAAGCTCATTAAAGTCACGATCACTCACATATGTAAAACCGGTCATAAGCCCCATGGCTGGTTGCCCTGCTAAATCAGGAACGGGCACCCACTTGTGAAAGCCACCAATTTGGAGATCTTGATCACCAACTGCTACCAAACCTCTAATGTTTGAGTCTTCAGTCAAGCCACTATCAATCAAGGCAATTAAGTTTAAGCCAGAGCTTGGATCAGTGATTTGTTGGGCCACGGCTGTAAAGGTAAAGTCCATTGGCTCCACTAAATCTCCAGTAGTGTGGTGAACATAGTAGGCAAAACTTTGAGTTGAAAAGCACAGTAATGCTAAAATTAATATGGCTTTCATTTCAAACCCTTTGGTTAAGTTTAGAGCACATAAACCCATGTGCCCTTAAGTCTCAATATATGATGTTTTAAGTCCTAACGTCCAGTTTTGAGCCGGTTACGCACCTTGTTGGAATTATGAAAAATGAATATTTGGACTTATAAGCTCATGAAAACAGCCGATAAGTTCTTATATGTTTATGGCACTTATTTTTTCTATTTTAACTACCTTGAATGTTCAGGCCTCATCCAGCTGTGAGTGTCCGGAAGTGAGCTGCAATCCCTGTGAGAATCAAATCAATTTAGACTTTTACACCTCAAAGTGTGGTGAAAATATGTCCGAGGTGATGTCTTGTGCAAAGCCTATTTGTGAGCTTAAAGACCCACTTCCTAAAAGCTGTGAAAGTTTCGCGAAACAAAAATCACAATCTGAAAGAGTTCCAGCTTCCATACCTAAAGATGTGCAAAAAAAAGTGCTTGCTGTTGATGATGACGTCACTCACTCAGAACATGAAATTGCTAAAGTGTTAGGTTATATCGGAAAAGTCACTGTACGTGACACATTAAATCGCGAACAAGCGATGACACCCAATATGTTGCTTTATGAAGGTGACACGATCATTACTCATAAAAACGCAAAAGCTTCAATAAGATTTAAAGATAATAATGAGGCTATAATTGCAGAAAATAGTCGCTTTCGATTAACCACATACAAGGCTCAAACCGATCAACAAAAAGGCAATGCTATACTTGACCTGCTTAAAGGCAAAGTAAGAAGCAAAGTTAAGCAAAAATACAAAGAAGGTGATAAAAACACCGGCTACAAAGTTAAAACCCAAAGTGCTGTTGCTGGAGTTAGAGGGACGGACTTTATTGTCAGTTATATTACCGGCAAAAAATTAGTCACCACCGTTGAAACCCTCACCGGAAAGGTGGAGCTCTCCGACAGTGCTGGCGAAGAAAAAAGAATAGTCACAGGTGAGCATAAATCAAGCTACGTGGTTGAGAGCAAAAGTGTATTTGATAAAAAAGAAATTAATGAGTTTGTTAAAAAAGGCTATATGACTCCACTTTATAAATTAAGCAAACAGCAGGTTCAGCAACTAGAGTGGGAAACATCCATGAGTGCAAAGCGCGCCACAGCCAGTGTAGACACCTCAAAAGCAAATAACAAAACCTCTGATTATGTTTGTGAAAAACCTCAAGCTGAGCTGAACCAATGCTATTGGCAGTGTGTTGGTAACCCCAGAGGTGAGGGGCGATGTCGAATTGACTTGCCTCAGGTTAAATGTGTCAGAAAGCGCTGTAATGCCAATGGCGAGTGGGCAGACCCTTCTAGAGTTCCAGCAAGTCAGATATCAAACTGCCCAGCTACAGGCATTACAGTAAAAGATTGTGATTATTAAATAGTCACCTCATCCTATAGATTCTTTAATATTTTATAGCCTATTGAAATAACTTAGCTTTTATGCCATAAAATTTTCCAATATTAGAAAAATAAGGTTGAAATTTACCCTCAACCCCCCTATAAAGTACATTCTTTTGTGGCGGTCGTAGCTCAGCTGGTAGAGCACCGGATTGTGATTCCGGTTGTCGCGGGTTCAAGCCCCGTCGATCGCCCCATTTATTACTCTATCCGAATTTTACAATAAGCAATGTGTCAGGAAGGACATTAAAATATTAATTAATTGTTTAAATACAAACTGAACCAATTAACATTAAAAATGATCCGATGATAAACACTACACTTCTTATAATGTTTGAAAATTTTAAAAAATAAAATACTACCTATGAAAAAGGTCATATTACCAATCATTGCAATGGATAGATGAACCCGGCCATACTTTCTAACAAATTTTTTTAAAACAATACGCATTACTAAATCTAATTAATTCACTTTGCAATAATCCAAACGGCATGAATTACACCAGGTAAATAGCCAAGTAAAGTTAATAGAATATTAAGCCAAAAGGCCCCACCAATCCCGACCTTTAAAAAAACGCCGAGAGGTGGAATTAATACAGATAAAATAACTCGTAGTATGTCCATTTTATAATCCTAACTATTTTTTAATACCAATACTTTAAAACAGCACTTGTTGTTAAAGTGTCAGCAGAATCACGAGAAGACAATAATGAACTGACATTAATACCTAATGATAAAGGTTGCTGAGTTCGAAGAGGAATATCAAAGCCAACGTTGGGTAGGGTTATAAATGCAACACCATCTCCTGTTTTTGATGTTTCCCAAGCCGGCCCTAAACCAAGCCCTACATAGGAATGCTCAATAATTGGTATGTTGCCGCCAAAGTTATATTGCCCTTTTATTAGAAGTGAAGTTCTATTTAAACTTGATTCTTCACCTTTGTAACTTGCGTACCCAGCCTCAACACTTAAAGAAAATGGGACATAGGGCTGAAGTCCAAAGGCAATATTATATTGACCTCCAGGCTCTAAATCATCCTCAGGAGTTGAAACACCAAACATCAACCCAAAATGCGGACGCTGCATTTCCTCATTAACAGCTTCTCTAAGTTCTGGTGTTAGATCATCAGCAAAACTTGGTAAAGTTATAAATGATAACGCGATTAACGATAATAATGATATTTTAATCATGGTATATTGTCCTTTGTTTAATGTTTAAATAACTACAAAATTTATAATGTAATTAAGATGAATATAATTCATGAATTATAGTTTTAATAAATGTATAGAAAACAACAAATTTTAAATCTTGACTAAGATTTATATTTACTAAATTTTCATTAAAATTAAATTTTATTTATCTCTTCATAAATATTGTATATTTTCCCGTCCATACACTCGCGAATTGCTCCACCCTGGAGGAATCAACAAAGTGAGAAGAGAATATTAAAAGAGCTTGATAACGTTCAAACACCCGAAGAAGCTAATTTATTACATAAACAGCTATACGAATTACAAGAAGCAATAGCTCTTTTTTAAAAATATTAACCTTTTCTCAGTCTTTTTTGTCCTATGTTAGGGCAGCACTTGCTGTAAATAAACATATGATGAGGAGGGGACCTTGGGAAAATGGATATATCTATTAATACTTTTAAGCATCATCTTATTTGGTTGTAGTGAGTCTGAAAAGAACACTGTAGCTGAAGTTCAAGAGTCTTATATTGTTGTATTAAAAAAATCTCAGGTCAAAACCGCAGCCTTAAAAAACGATCAGGGGCTCGTGAGTCAAAGTCTGGTCAGTCAGATGATGAACCAGATAGGTGATAAACAGCAATTAAAAGTTCAAAAGCTTTTTTATCGCACCTTACAGGGTGGTGTGTATAAAATGACCGCCTCGCAAGCAGCTAAAATAAAAGATGATCCCCAAGTGGCTTATGTTGAGAAAGACCAACTGATCTCAGTTCAATCTGTACCATGGGGACTTGACCGCATAGATCAAGAAAGCTTGCCTTTAAATAATGAATATCAGTTTGAGCCCTCTGAAGGTGAGAGTTCGGTCAATGTTTATGTGGTGGATACAGGTGTGCGAGGCACTCATACGGAATTTAGTGGTCGTTATCATCATGGTATAGATACTGTTGATTCCGACAGCAATGCCAATGACTGTAATGGTCATGGAACACATGTGGCAGGCTCTATTGCTGGGAGTACATATGGGGTGGCAAAAAATGTAAAAATCCATGGGGTTCGTGTGTTAGATTGTAGAGGGTCTGGCTCCTACTCGCGAGTGATTGAAGGTATAGAATGGGTGACGGCCAATCATGTTAAGCCCTCAGTGGTGAATATGAGCCTTGGAGGGCCGACCTCTAGAGCTATAGATGAGGCCGTTGAGGCTTCGATCCAATCGGGCGTTACCTATGTTGTCGCCGCTGGAAACAGCAATCAAGATGCTTGTCTTTCTTCCCCTGCAAGAGTTCCCTCAGCCATCACTGTAGGAAGCTCCGACCGCCATGCTTCCAGGTCCTCGTTTTCAAATTATGGCTCCTGTGTGGATATGTTTGCTCCAGGAAGTGATATCCTCTCGGCGTGGATTGGTTCTAACACTGACACTAATACTATCAGTGGCACCTCGATGGCTGCCCCTCATGTGGCCGGAGTGGTGGCGCGCTATTTAGCAGTTAACCCTG
>JAKUPT010000135.1 GCA_022450595.1 Bdellovibrionales bacterium | reverse complement strand
CCATTGTGGACTCCAATCCTGAGGACATTGTACTTACTAGCAGAGTCTCGGGCACCCCTTGCTCATTTATTAATACTGATTATGTAAAAAAAATGGGAAAAGACCTTCCCTTTGTTGTTGAGAAATTAAAAAAGAACAAAACTGCTAAAAAATATATTGTGCCTTTAATTTACTACTTAGGTTCAAAACAATTAGAAGAAAGTGCTCAAGACTCTAAAGACAGTAAACAAGTATGGTGTGCCGGACAAAGTGTTGGACTTATTGATGAAGTATTAAGCTGTAAACAGATTGTTGATAATCTTGTGAGTGAGTACACAAAGGTAGTTAAAGAGCTTCCTGAGAATATTTAAAAATTCATGATTCAAAATATAAACTAAGGATTGAGTTTATAAATTTAAGCTTATTATTAACTGGCCTTTTCCCCACTGTCGTCTTCGGGCTTAGGAAAGAGCTTTCTGACCTTACTAATAAGCTGCGGGTTAATACTTCCATTACCAGCTATGACTTCAATAGCCTCATGAGGGGTGTGTCTTTTTTTGCCTTCTTGTTCTGAAGTTAAGTAGTCAAATTGATCGGCCAGACTTAAAATTTGGCCCTCCATAGAAATTTTCATAGCCTGTAGCTTTTCCGGAAAACCTTTACCATTAAACTTTTCATGATGATGCTTAATGGCCTTTTCTACGGATTCAGACACAATCATCTTGCGCTCTTTAATGATATTTAAACTTTTTTGTGGATGATGATGATAGGCTGTTACTTGCTCATCTGTCCACTCCTCTTGTGGTTTATTCAACACCTCATCTGGAAAATCTGCTAAAGAAATATCATGTAAAAAACCAGCCATAGCCAAGTCTTCTGGATTTGAATGTTGGGTACCTATAGCAAATAAGGCCGCATAAGTGGAAACGTTGGCAGCATGATTATAGCCCCCTTTTTGACCTCCAATAGTGGCAATAATTTGATTGTACCAATTGTCACTGGCACCGTCGGTAATATAGTTAGAAACAATTTTTTGGCAGGTATTGATCATCTCTTTTCCTGATTCATAATCACCTTTTGTGGACTGATCAAAAATATCACCAAATAAGTTTCTGATGGACTCTTGCAACTTTTCCTCTCGCTCAGTGGCACTCATAGGGCCAGCACCGTAACTTATATCTTTTAACTGATTTGCGGTGTACTCATAAAATTTCGAAAGATCTTTTTGCTCTACATAGAGCGAGCCATAGTCTTTTTCTTGAAGTTTTTTAACTTTTTTATCTGAAAAGTTTTGATTGGCATCAGAGAATTTAACGTATTTTTTGTTTAAAGGAAGATACACAAAGGTGTCAAAATCCACCTCTGAATCAGCCTCTAAGTCCACAATGCGAATGGATCTAAAAGCGCGTTTTTTTCTATCATCAGATTTTATTAAGTCCGACATTTTATTTTTAAAGGGGGATTCATCTACTGGAATTAAATAGCAGTAATTAAAACCATTTTTAATTTGAACTTTAGGTGCAAACCTTTGTTTATCTTCTGTGGCGTATAGTATAGGAGTTCTTGGACATTGATTTCTTACAATTTGGGCCACTTCAATTTCGCCATCTTTATCAAGCTTGGAGCCACACAATACAAAGTCGAAGCTACCATCATTGTAGTTTTCAAATTCATCAGAAAAGGTATCCATATCAACAAGCCTTACCATGGAGCTGTCCCCCACAGTATTGATAAGCACCTCTTTTGTTTTATCGCTGATACATACAGCAAGTATTGTTTGCTTTACTTCTGAGCTCATTTCACTTCTCCATACACGTACAGCTACTCAGAAAAAGTCCGCAAACTAGGCGGCCTTTTTCTTATGAGTTTCTTCCAGCTTTTGCTCAAGCATTGCCGGGGTAAAAGGTTTTACAATGTAGTTATCCACTCCGGCCATCACAGCTTCTTTAACCTGTTCAAGCTCTGATTCAGCCGTCAAAAGAACAAACGGAAGGCCTTTGTATCTTCCATCGGACCTAACTCGCTTTAGAAAGTCTAAACCTGAGGCATTGGGCATATTCCAATCTGATATGACAAGTCCAACAGAACTTGTTTCGTTTAATACTTCCCATGCTTTTTGCCCATCAGCGGCTTCAACAAAATTAGAAAAACCAATTTCTTTTAAAGCTTTTTGAACAATTTTTCTCATTGTTGTCATGTCGTCTACTACTAATACTGTGGTGTTAAAATCGAACATCTTTCTTCTCCTATAAATAAAAAATTAGTTATCTAAATCTACAATTATCTCTATATGAAAGGTTCCAGTTTTGGTTTCAAAAGGAATGACAATGGTTGGGATCTTTGATTTATATCGAATTCTAAGCTTCTCCCCTACAAGCACTGTAGGAATAGCTCTTTCCAACACATAGTTTTTTCCTTTAAGAACAGTTTTTGCCTGACCAAAAATAATATTTAATATTTCTCCAGCTGCATCTTGAACATCTTCAGTGATCTCTTCGTGCTTTTCACCCACCATATTTTCATAGATGTTTAAAAACACTTCACTGTTAAAGCAAACAGCGATAGATCCTTTAAACTGTTCACAGGTTAAACTGATCACACCAGCGATCTCAGTCAAAGCGTCTACGTCCCCAAGTCTTTTAATATAGGGTTTGCCTGCAGATAAATCTGTGTTGGCCTGTGTCTGTAGTACATTTTTCGTAGCTGAAATAAATGGATTTAAAAAGTCTCCATCTAACTTTGTTGCTACTTTCTCTTCATCAAGCTTTTCCGCCCCCATTTGATTGCCTTTCTCTTTAATATTTATGATGATTTTAAATGATCAATTGGATTAAACACATCAAGCATCCCACTATTCATAAGTGATAGCTTGATTTTTTTAGACATTTTAATGGCAACAACATTTTTTTCGTGTTTTTTAAGTGTTTTACGAAACATAGCAAAAGCTCTAAATACGCTTCCATCTATGGTCTCAACTTGACTAAAGTCGAACACAAATAAGTCTACAGGCTTTAAAAGCCAGGCCTTCATCTCAAGATCTAAAGCCTTAGCTTCAGTCTCCCCAAGCTCATTAGGTAGCTTCACAACAAAAGCTTTTTGTAGTAACTCTGTCTTAAACTCAACCTCGGTCATCTGCCATCCTCGATGTTGTTACAAAAAACACATCGGAAAGCAGTGAATAAGTATTTAGATGATATGAGTAAAAATTAATAATTTGAACAGAAATCTAAATATATGAACTATAATGAAACAGTTGAAAAACCTCTCCCAGAAGCAGACTTGCAGTCTAAGTTTAAAGAATGCATTAATTTTGATATTTCCGCATCAAATTTAGACTCTCCACACAAAACCACATCTGCATACTTTTGACTAGGTTCCACAAACTTGTCATGCATTGGTTTTACTTGGCTGTAAAACTGCTCATGCACTCCCTCTGGAGTTCGTCCACGCTCTTTGACATCTCTTTCAAGGCGTCTTTGAAAACGCACTTCTTCTTCTGTGTGTATGTAGTACTTTTTATCAAAGTAAGGGTGTAGTTGGGTTTGATTGAGAATTAAAATTCCATCTAAAATTAGAATAGGTTTGCTTTTTACCAACAAGCATTGATCAAGTCTCGAATGAGTTTTAAAACAGTACTGAGGAGCCATAATATCACGGCCTGATTTATAAAGCTGTAAATGCTTTTTTAACAAATCAAAATCTAAGCTGGTTGGATGATCAAAATTCACACTGCCGCCATCTTTATCAAAGTGTGCGCTCCAATCATAATAGTAGTTGTCTTGTGAAAGGTAATTGCAACAAGCATCTCCTAGCTTTTCAGCCAGCATTTTAGAAAAGGTGGTTTTTCCTGAACCACTACCACCACTTACTGCTATGATTTGTATTTGATCACCCATTGGGGCTTATGGTTAGCACAACGGAATAATAGATGCCAGCAAATATTTTCCATACCACAGATAAGATTTTGAGCTAAGTGTTTGTTTTTATAAATAAAACGGACAACCATACTACGAACAAAATAAATTAGATTATAAAAAACTCACATCAAATGCATAAACGCACACTCATCTGGTTTAAGCCTGTTTTTCTTAAGCTTTTTTTATCATCGCACTCTGAGGGACCTCAGCGGTCCAGGACGGACCGCGAGCTGCGAGGCATGGAGGCCGTGTCTTGAAGAGTGCGATGATAAAAAAACTTAAGAAAAATAGGCCCGGCACAATAAATCGATTACAGCTTGATTTTGCATGAAAGTCTTAAATGAAAACTCAATATAACAAAAAGCTCATTCTTGTGAGAGAATTCATATCCAAAAATGGGTCAGTAAAGTGTAATCGCCTTAAAAAGACGTATTTGCAAACTCAAGATCTGGATTTTCTTTCTCAAGCCAACCCACATCCCACTCTTTATCAAGTAGCACCACCTGTTGGTCTTTTTTATCTTTAAAGATTCGACTCGCTCCCTGAAGCTCTCCATCATATAGCTTGCCATCTTTTTTAGGCCACCTCGCCACACTAAAAGGAAGCCTTTGAAGCTTCACATCTAGATTGTATTCCACTTGTAACCTATGAAGAAGCACATCGAACTGTAAGGCCCCTACAACACCAATGATCGGCTCTTGTTCGCCAACTATCGGGTCATAAAAAACCTGAATGGTGCCCTCTTCTGAGAGCTGCACAACGCCTTTTTGAAGTTGTTTTTTCTTTAATGGATCTTTAATAGAAAGTCCTGCAAAAAGTTCCGGTGAAAACCTCGGAAGCTCCCCATACTCAAATTTGGCTCCCCCTGTGATGGTGTCACTGATCTGAAAGTTACCGGTATCCACAAGGCCCACAATGTCGCCAGCA
>JAKUPT010000134.1 GCA_022450595.1 Bdellovibrionales bacterium | reverse complement strand
GTAGTCTTGGCCTACTTGAGCTTCAGTACTTGCTATAAAGCGTGTTCCCACATGCACGGCAGAGGCCCCTAAGCAAAGTGCTGAGGCCATAGTGCGGCCATCAGCCACCCCACCGGCTGCCACAACTGGAATAGACAGTTTTTGCTTAAGCCATGGCACTAACACAAATGGGGATGTGGGGCCAGCATGACCACCAGCCCCCGAGGATACGGCGACCACACCATCAGCACCCATATCTTGGACTTTTAAGGCGTGCTCTAAGTTGGTCACATCACAGATCACTTTAGCGCCATTGCTGTGGGCCTGTTTTATAACCTCTTTTGGGTTTCCAAGCGAGGTTATAAATAGGTCCACGCCTTCATCAAGAGCGTATTTTAAATCCAAATCTTGGCGCTTATTGCCTTTGTTTACAATAATGTTTACGCCAATTGGTTTTTTAGTTCTTTTTTTAATTCGTTTTAAGATTTCATGGTAGTGCTCTGGTGGGCGATAGTTTAAAGCGGGAAAACTTCCAATGCCACCGGCCTCGGAAACTTCCACTACCATGTCCTCATTGGAGACTAAAAACATGGGGGCCCCAATGATCGGGTAGTCAATTCCCATCATTTTTGTAAATTCTGTTTGAATGGCCATGCTGAGTCTCCTTTTTACTTTTGTGTGATCTTATCTACAAGTTTTGGTATGTATCTGTAAACAGAAGAGCGTTGCTTTAAGATTTGGTTTAAGTTTTTTTGCATTAAATTTTGTATTTCTTCAGTTTTTTCTCTAATCCACACTCTATCTTTTTGATGCTTTTTAAAATCTGTTAAATCAATAGGAGGTAAAAAAATCATTTTCCACTTAATAGGAAAGGGCAAAATATTAAATGGCAGCGGGAGACTAAGATCTTTTCCAAACTTAATTTTTTTTAAATTAATGTGAGTTTCTTCCGCCCCAATGATTAATGTGGGCACAATAGGAGCGTTGGCAGAAAGCGCCATTCGAACCATTCCAGATTTAAACCTTTGCAACTGATAAGCTTTATTGGTGGGTTTAAAGTTGCCGTTTTCACCTTCTGGAAAAAGTATCACTAAGTGATTTTTTTTTAACTCTCGTTCTCCGTTTTCTGCCGTGGCTTCAATATAGCCCAGTTTGTGTGCAGAAGTGGAGGTAAACTCTGTGGCAAACCATAAGTGGTGTGTCAGAGTTCTCGGCACACGGTGCTTATGTTTGAAGATCTCATGGCTTAATAACATAGCATCAAAGCCTGAAAAGCCAGAGTGATTAGGGCAGATTAAGGCGCGACCTTTTTTAGGGATGTTTTCTAGCCCATATACTTCTAGCCGAAAGTATCTGTCCATAAGCTGCATAAACAAGTGCGGGAGATAACGAAATAGCACAATCTCTTTTGAGACATGCCTCCACTTTAAAACATCTGCTATTTGTTCCACCCTAGCTTTAAACAAGCTTAGCTCCTATGAAAACACTTTGATTCCAACGATACCAACAATAACAAAACAAAAACTGATCATTAGTGGAAGTGTTATTGTTTCATTAAAAATCCACCAACCAATAATCACAGAGCCAATGGCGCCAATTCCGGTCCATACAGGATAAGCAACACTCATCGGTAAGGACTTCATAGCCAAAGACAGCAAAACCATACTAATAATGAGTGTAATTATAAACAAAATAGTGGCATTAAACTGTGTAAATCCACCAGATTTTTTTAAATAAAACACCCAAAGCGCTTCAAAAACACCTGCTACAATTAATATGAGCCAACTAAGATGTAAGTTCACCATTTTTACCCACAGTATGAGGTTTTAAATAAAGCAGCAGCAGTAGGCCCGGCACAGCTAAAAGGCCACAGGTGATATAAAACTCAATCCAACCTTGATAGGCCACCATATAGCCTGTCACAGAGGAAATAATCACCCTTGGCACACCCATAAGGCTTGTCAGCAAGGCATATTGAGCGGCAGAGTAGCGTTTATTACAAACACTGGCCATATAGGCAATAAACACGGCGGTTCCCATGCCGCCTGACAAATCCTCAAATCCGATCACCGCTGCTAGTACAATTTGGCCCGCTGTGAAGTCTTGCACTAAACTTAAAAAGAAGTCTATGACCGGTTGAAAAAAACCAAACATGCCAGAGAGTTTTTGAAACATAAGTGTGTCACCAATGGTACCAACATTGACAACTTTAGGGATGGCCACAAAAGAAAAAGTCGATAGGGATTGTAAAATTCCAAAAATCCACAAGCATCGATAAATCCCTAAGTAGGCAATTAAAAGACCTCCAATAAAAAAGCCTCCCATGGATGAGAAAAACCCAAACACCTTGGCGATAGCTGCCACTTCAGCTTTGCTAAAACCCATGTCCAAATAAAAAGGCATGGTCATGTTGCCGGCCATGGTGTCGCCAATTTTATACAACAAAATAAACAGCAAAATTCCAAAAGCCACTTTGAGTTTACTTCGAGTAAAAAACTCTTTAAATGGATCAATCACAGTTTGCTTGAGTGATTTCGGGGGCTCTTTTTCAATTTTAGGTTCATCAGCCCACAAAGAAACCAAAATACAGGGCACCATTGTTAGAGCCATAACCATATAAACCATGGACCAAGACATAAACTCTGCCATATAAAGTGCAAAGGCGCCACTCATAAGCATGGCCACGCGGTAACCATAGGTGTAGTAAGCCGATCCCATGCCCAGCTCATTGTCCTTTAAACTGTCACGCCTGTAGGCATCGATCACAATGTCTTGGCTGGCACTAAAAAAACAGGTTAATAAACCAATGAATGCCAGTAAAACAGGAGCTTTGTTTGGAGTCATAAGGCTTAATATAAAAATGCTGCTAGCAAGTAAAACCTGGTTAGTTAACAGCCATCCACGACGACGGCCAAACTTACCAAATGGGTTCATATCAAAAAAAGGTGCCCATAAAAACTTAATAGTGTAGGGAAGGCCTATGAGGGCAAACAAGCCAATCTCCTCAATATTCATATTGGCTTCAAACATCCAAGCTTGAAGGGTTTTTCCGGTCAAAGCCAGTGGAAGTCCAGCTGCAAACCCCATAAGCAGGGCTAAGATCATATTTTTTTGAAATAAAAACTTTAATTTATTCACTCAGTAACAGCCTTAGCACTCATGTCTTCTGCATCTTCTAATTTATAGCGTTCAAAAGTTTCTGTACGTCCTAAAAAAGACATACCAATAAAACCACGCACTTTCATGTTGTTGTTATCATCTAGCCAGATTTTACTGCTATAAGTTTTTCCAGATTTTGGATCATAGATTTTTCCATCCACCCACTCTTTGTCTTCTGGTTCAAAGCTAAAGTTGGTTAAAAACTCCATACCTCTTAAGGTGCGATCTCTAAGTTTTGGATCTGGGTTTTTAGTGTCTTTTTTTTCAGGGGTTTTGTTCCAAACCAGTGTACCGTAATATTTGTTATCATCTTTTTTGGTGATCTCTACACGTCCGTCTTTGCTAGGACTCCAGTAGATTCCTAATATATCATCTGCATCTGTGGCATAGGCTTGTAGTGAAAACAGTAGTATAATTAACGATTTGAGCATTTTTACCCCCTATAAAGCTATGAGAACATAGAAAATGAAGAATTCCTAGTGTCAATACGTCTCAGCGGTTTTAGCTTTTACACATTTTAAGCTTTCAACTTGCATTGATACATAAGTTAATTTAAAGATTTTCCTCATGAAAGACAAATACTTAGTCACAACATTTTATAAGTTTTTTCCTATTGATAAACAAAGCCTTAGCATATATCAAAGCTCCATTTTGGCCAAAGGCGAAGAGCTGGGTATTTATGGTCTGCTTTTACTTGGCACTGAAGGCGTGAACTCCACATTGTCCGGAGAGCCTAAAAAGCTGGAAGAGATGAAAAACTTTTTAAAAACCACTCTTGAGCAGCCAGATTTATTCTTTAAAGATTCATGGGCCCCTAAAAACCCATTCAAGCGATACAAAGTCAAAGTCAGAAAAGAGATTGTCACCCTCGGCACCCCTGAGCTTGTACCTGAAAAGGAACAAAACAACCATCTGCCTCCAAACGAGTGGCACGAAATGCTTCAAAGAGAAGATGTTGTGGTTATTGATACTAGAAACCACTATGAAACTGAAATTGGTAAGTTTAAACAAGCCATGGACCCCAATATTAAAGACTTTAAAGAATTTCCTGAGTACTTAGAAAAAGCCCAAATTGATAAAGATAAAAACATTATGATCTATTGCACAGGTGGCATTCGCTGTGAGAAAGCCATTTTAGATATGCACCGTAAGGGCTATAAAAATGTTTATCAACTAGAAGGTGGTATTTTAAATTACATGCAGCACTACCCGCAAGGTGACTTTGAAGGGGAGTGCTTTGTTTTTGATCACAGAGTCAGTGTGGATGGTCATCTCAATCCTTCTAAAACTTATAGCTTATGTCCTCATTGCGGAAATCCAGGCAAAGAAGTGATCAATTGCAAGCAGTGCGACAAAGAGGCTAAGGTCTGTCATCATTGTTTGGAGAAAGACGCTGAAATCCACAGCACCTGCTCAAAGAACTGTGCTTATCACTATCAACGTCAGCACCAAAAGACTTGCTAATAATAAATATAAAAAGAAGTTTGACTCGCACTCAGTAGCTTGTTAAAACGGTTTCATCTTAGATACTTACCTTGTCGCGGGGTGGAGCAGTCTGGTAGCTCGTCGGGCTCATAACCCGAAGGTCGTAGGTTCAAATCCTGCCCCCGCAACCAATTTTAGCAAAGCTAAAATTGGTCCGCCGAAGCTTCAGCGAAGGCGACCCTAATATCCCAAATCCGAATTTAGAAATCCAAAATCAGGCCAATGACCCAAATGGGTCTTTTTTTTGGCCTAAGCCACAAATAA
>JAKUPT010000133.1 GCA_022450595.1 Bdellovibrionales bacterium | reverse complement strand
TTAGAATTGGTGTGATTACCACCGATGTAAGCGCATCTCCAAATAATAAAGTTAAAAAACCAGCCAATGGCAATGGGGCCTTTCAGGATGGCAAATTTTTAAAGTCTTCAAATGGTTACGATATTTTGACTCCAGAGACTCCAAATTTAAATGCAGAATTTGCTAATATTATTCAAAGACAAGAGACTCTTGAGTGTGAAGCGAATAATTATAAAGAAGAATTTTGTCCATCTACAGATGAAAGAGGAATCTACGCTGTTAATATGGCCATTGATAAAAAGGACCCAAGGTTCTTTAGAGAGGATTCTCCATTATTAGCTGTAGTTATTCTTTCTGATGAGGATGAAAGAGGCGACGGAGATAACCTTGAAGCCTATGATTTGCCAGAAACCTTAGTAGAAAAGGTGGCCAATCAGTTGGGTAACAACAAGCAAATCAGTGTGTCGTCTTTAATTATTCGCCCAGATCTTGGAAGTTTTGGTTATAATAATGTGACAGCAGACCAAGCCTGTTATGATCAGCAAGCTGCACAAGGAAACCAATGGGTTTATGGGCAATATGGAACTCAGTACGCACGACTTGCAAAGCCTGACTCTAGTCTTAAAACATATGGTAATATTTTGGATGGTTACTTAGGTAATATTTGCGCCTACAGTTATTCGGATCAGTTAAAAGGCATTGCAAATAAGATTTCTACAGATTCTTTTTATGTACAGCTAGAATGTGCGCCGGCCTCTCAAGATGAGTTGCCAGTTGACTTCCCAATCTCTGAAATCTTAAGTGTATATGTACAGCCACCAGCTGGGCAGACTGTGAATAATATCAGTTACGAAGTGGATTCAAATAATAGAATCAAGTTTTCACCAAATCTTCCTGCGGGAACAAAAGTAAACTACGAAGTGGTTTGTACAAGAGATTAATAAAAATAGATATGCAGGTTAAAGCTGTTTTAACCTGTATATGTAAGTTAAGACTTCAATAGAAACCTTGTGGAAACCATCAAAATCCTATAAATAATAAAGAAGTATCATATATGTAATGTACATAATTTTTTATATCAAAAAATATGATATATTATTTTTATTAATAACAAGTGATACTAAATGGAGATTTATTTAATGAGAATATTTGCTTTCCTACTGGCCACACTGTTTGCTACATCTGTGTTTGCGAAAACAATATTAATTTCAGATATTGATGACACAATTAAAATTGCTCATATAAATGATTTTATGGGAAAAATTGAGCAAGCCTTCGACTTAGATATGTTTTGGGGTATGAATACACTTTACAACTATTTAAATGATCAAGTTGTTGAAGATATCTACTATGTGACAAATGCGCCTGACTGGTTAATGAGAGAGCAACATAAAGAGTTTTTAAAAGCACATAAGTTTCCTGCTGGCCAAATTTTCTTTCGTAGTGGAAGTGCTGAAATTCATAAAATGCAAAGTATTCAGCAAATTATAAATGAATCAAAGCCTAAAAAAGTTATACTAATTGGTGACGATGCTGAAGACGATATTGATATTTATAGTAAGATTTCAAAAAATAATTCAGGTTTAAAATTCTACACATTTATCAAGACAAACTACTCTCAAAAGAAACTCAAAAACGAACAGGTGGGTTTTGTCACGCCAGTAGGTATCTTAATAGATTTAAATAATAAAAAAGAACTTTATAATAGTATTTATACTGAAAAAACTATAGATCAGGTGGTTTCTATTTTAGAAGGAAATAGTTCACCAATGTGGGACGATGATGATCAAAAGATACTGCTATTTCCTGCCTGGGTGAATTGTCAAAAATGGAAACCGGTAAAATCAGAAAATTTATCTCCAATATTTATTAATAAATATAATAAAATAATTTCTATTCGTTGCTCTTATTTAAAATGATGTTGTAGCAAGTTTCACCACGTAAAAGGTATTTTTTTTCAAATGCAGTCCTTGGTTCAATTTTTTTAGGATCAATAATAGTAAGTTCAGATAGTTCTAATTGATGCGAGTGATTCTTGCTCACAACATCTTTTAGTTCGTTGGCGTAGTCTTTTATGTTTGTTGCTAAGATGATTTGAGCCTCAGGCTTTAATAACGTTATAAGATGCTGGAAGTAAGGCATGTTATGCCATCTTAAATTGGATTGCTTGTTTTTAGGGTATGGGTTTGGATAAAGTATAAAACATCCACTTAAACTGTTTTTTTTTAAATACTGAGAACTCCATAAAATTGCATCGGCCTGTATGGGGGAAAGATTATTGGGTTTAAATTTCTGGAATTTATTTAAAAATCGTCTGTATTTATTATTTGTTCGTTCAATGGCAACGAGATGTTTGTTAGGGTTGAAATTAGCAAAGCTCAAGGCGTGATCTCCGGTTCCACAGCCAATTTCTAGGTATAAGTCAGGGTGATCTAAAGGAGGCGCAGGAAGACCCTCAGGGAGCCCCCAGTCATCAATTAGTGGTAAATTATTAGGATCAAAATCACGCATGGGGGTATTCATAGGAAAAAAAGTGACTGAGTTCAAGTAGAATACCCCTTTGTTTGTATTAATAGTTGATAAATTTAAATCCTAAAGGTAGTCAGATTTCATGAAATATGATTTGAGTCGGTTTACGGAAAAAGAACTTTTAAAGCTACGTTTGTGTGATCTTAAGCTTAATCCCTCACCCTTCATTGAAGAGGCCTTTTTTAGGGCTCAAAAGGTCTTACAGCAAAAGCAAATTTTAATAAAGCCACACTATTGGATATCAGAAGAGTGGTTCTGCCCGGATGGGGTGACAGGCATGGCTTTTCCCTTTTATTTATGTGACCCCATTTTAATGGAAATGGAAGAGAGGTACACAGGTGAAGTCGAAGGCGTGGGAGACAAGGCTGTTAAATATATTTTTCATGAGCTTGGACATGTTATTGATAATGCCTATTTATTAAGACAGCACCCAAAGAGAGTTAATACATTTGGATCTAGCTTTATGAACTATCCAACAAAATATAAACCGAAACCTTACAGTAAAAAATTTGTTCAGTACCTACCCGGATACTACGCTCAGGCTCACCCAGAAGAAGACTTTGCAGAGAGTTTTGCTGTTTGGATCGACCCAAAAGTGAATTGGAGATTAAAGTATAAAAACTGGCCAGCGATAAAAAAATTAAAAGTGGTCCACTCATTAATGAGAGAGATTAGAAGCACTCAGCCCAGTGTGATCTCAAGAGGTACGATTGACCCAATAAATATTTATAAAATCACTTTGGGAGATTACTATAAACGTAAAAAAAGAAGATTAAAGTCGGGGTATTCAAGGCAGTTTGACCAATATTTAAAAAGGCTTTTTATAAGTTCTAAAAATATGTATGACTTTGATTTTAACCAAAACAACGAGATTATTTATAAAGCCTTACTTCAAAATAAACATATCAAAAAATATGAAGTGCATCAGTTTATAAAAAGACTCACTCAACGACGGTATCAGCTACGACTCAATCAATTACGTTATAAAAATAAAAAGCAGTTGGAAAAAGATATTATTCATGTCTACAATGAGTTTATACTTCTAAAAAAAGACTATTTTTATTTTTAAATTATGAGAATTTTACTACTTGTCCATGAAGCACTTATTCCAAAAGATCAGCCAATGACTGAAAAACAGTTAGACGAGGTTTTATGGAAAACAGAGTATGATGTTTTTCAATCTTTAAAACGTAATAAGTTTAATGTTAAAATCCTGGGTGTGTCAGAAGAATTAAAACCTCTAAGAGAGGCCATTGAAGAATTTAAACCACATTTAGTTTTTAATTTGTTAGAAGAGTTTAAAGGCGAAGCTATCTTTGATCAAAATATTGTCAGCTACCTTGAAATTATGAATGTGAAATACAGTGGCTGTAACCCAAGGGGACTAATACTAAGTCGTGATAAAGCTTTGTGTAAAAAAATATTAAGATACCATAGAATACCAACTCCAGATTTCATGGTTTTTCCTTTAAACAAAAGTATTAAAAAGATTGCTGACAATAAATTTCCACTGTTTGTAAAAACCCTCAATGAGGAGTCTTCGACAGGGATAAGTATGCATTCAGTGGTTTATGACAATAAACAGCTACGAGAGCGTGTTCTTTTTTTACAAGGGCGCTACCAGACAGACGTCATAGCAGAAACTTTTATAGATGGTAATGAGTATTATGTAGGGGTGCTTGGTAATCAAAAACTCGAAGTCTTTACCCCTTGGAAGCTTTATTTAGATGGGCTTCCAGATAATTATCCTCGAGTGGCCACTGAAAAGGTAAAATGGGACACAAACTATAGAAACAAATATAATATTAAAACAGGTATGGCTGAGGACTTATCTCCCATTGAGCAAAATAAGTTAAAAGCACTTTGTAAAAAGGCTTATAAAGTTTTAGGAATCAGTGGCTATGCCAGAATGGATATTAGAAGAAACTCAAAAGGTGATTTTTTCATATTAGAGGTCAACCCTAATCCAGATATTGGTTTTGGTGAGGATTTTGCAAAAAGTGCAGAGATTTCAGGTTATGATTATGATATGTTGATAAAGAAAATAATTCATTTAGGCAAAAAATGGCAGCCAAAGTCTTAAAGACAAGACATTTAGGTTTATCTTTTTGTTATTTTCACTTTAAATAACTTAAACACACTCAAAGGACAAAACTTTTGCCAAAATCAAAAAAAGACAAATTGGTTATTGGATGGCGGGAATGGGTTCAAATGCCAGACCTGCATGTGGATTTTATAAAAGCAAAAATCGACACTGGAGCAAAGACTTCAGCCATTCATGCTGAAAATATTCAGTTTATTAAACGAAGAGGCCGCCAACTGGTAAAATTTGATATATATCCGCTGCAAAAAAATAAAAAGAAAAAAAACACTGCTACTGCAGAGCTTTTTGACATGAGGCAGGTTCGAAGCTCTAATGGGCAAATGGAAAAACGCCC
>JAKUPT010000132.1 GCA_022450595.1 Bdellovibrionales bacterium | reverse complement strand
AATTCTCATCTGCACGAGACATAATAATCTGAGGCCCGCGATTAGTTTGTCTAACATCAGATAAGAAACCTTGGATACGGTCACCGGGCTTATAAATTTCACCAGGGATTTGCTCTCTTGGTGGGATGTAGGCTTCAATTCTTCCTAAATCCACCACAATAGACTTTCTTTCCACACGGCGTGCAATACCTGAGGCAATATCCCCTTTTCTTTGTTCGAACTCATTGAAAATAATATCTCTTTCCGCATCACGAACTTTTTGTGTGATAATCTGCTTGGCTGTTTGAGCGGCAATTCTTCCTAAGTCTGTAGAGTCAAGTTTTGAACCAATGGAGTCATTAAGCTGAGCTTCAGGATCTAGCTCTAGGGCTTCTGAAAGCTTGATTTCTATCAGCTCGTCACAAAACTCTTCATCGGGAACAACTTCTTTAAATTCATAAAGTTCAACATCACCAGTTTCTTCGTTGTACTGGGCTTCAATCTCTCGGTATGTACCATATTTTTTTCTGGCGGCCACAAGCATACCTTGAATGATCGCATCAACGACAATGCTCTTATCAATCCCTTTGTCTTTTCCGACTTGATCAATAATTTTACTTAAACCTGTGAATGTATCGGCCATCTGAAACCTCTTGTTCTATTTAATGTTTTTTATTCTTTTTTTTGTTTAATTTCTTTTTACCTGCTGGCTTGTATTCAAAAATAACTTTTGCTTTGTGTATATCTGAATAACTCACTTCCCAGTTAAAGCTCTCATCTTCAAAGTAAGCCTTATCATCATCAGCTTTAATCAGTGTTGATTTAAAGCTTTTTACCTTTGGCTTTTCAAGACCCACTGGAGTGATATCCGTGTTGGCCTTTACTTCTACTTTTTTATTTAAAGCCTGTTGATAATGCCATACTTCTTTTAATCGACGCTCAAGGCCTGGGCTGGACACTTCTAACTCGTAGGCTCCCCCAGGAATAATATCTTCAACATCTAACAATAAACTTAACCCCCTAGAAACATTGGCACAGTCCTCAATGGAAGGTCCTGTTCCAGAGTTGTCTTCTTCAAGACCAATTCCTTTAGACTCAAGGATGCGTTTTTCCACATCATCCAGAGTTTTTTGAGTTTTTCGATCAATATAAACTCTCAGTATGCGACCAGAGCCTTTTCCCACCATCTCAATATCATAAAGATAGCAGCCCTCTCGTTCAGTCACCTGCTGAGCCATTTGTTTTAATTTGTCGTAGAACTCTAAGTTCATTTATTTTCCTCTAAATAATAAAAAAGAGGACCTACTGGTCCTCTCGAAGTTAAATTTATTACCAATTTTTTTAGAAAAAATCAAGACTTCTTATACCTCATCATCAAAGCAGTCCCGTCATTTCCGTAGTAGTTTAGGCGCCTTCCGGTGATTTCAAAGCCCAAACTCAAATAAAGCTGTTTTGCTGGAATATTTTGCTCATGGACCTCCAGCCAAACCTCATCATATCTTTGTAATAACTGCAAAACGGCCTGCTTCATCAGCCCCTGCCTCCAATATTGAGGCAAAATCGCAAGCAAGAGTATTTCAATGGTCAGTGAGTCGATTTTCAGGAAACATACAAAGCCCACAGGCTGATGCTTATAATAAACGCTGAGAACTGAGTCTTTTCTACAATAGTCTCTTAAGTGCTTCAACTTCCACTGCGGGCCAATGGGATAAATGGAGCACTCATAAGCTTTCTTTAGTACCGAATAGGCTTGTTCAGGATTTGCAGAATTAATTAAAGTTACTTCTGATCCCATTCACCCAACATATTGTTAACACTGTATTTTTCCCTTAGTGTGCGGAACCAAGACTTCAACCTCTCATCCATCTGCTGCTTACTAAGGTATTTTTTTATCTGATCCTTAAAAGCTTCGAACTCTAAACCAGAGAAGCGAGATTGATTGGCCTTAAAATAGTTTAAAGCTTCTGTATCTGTGACCGGAATAATAGAACTATTGGCTTTAAATTGGATAAAGGCCTGAGCTTTCAGCTTTTTTTCCATTTGATCATTCAGCTCAGAGCGACTGACATCTAATTGCCTCCAAAAACTTTGTTGTTGAAGTTTGGGAAGCGCTTTTTGAACATTGGACTGGATTTCAGCATCTGAAACAAATGAGGTTTCAAGAGCCTTGGCCTCTTTAAACACCACAGCCTCAAGCAAAGTGCTGCTGACGGCAGACCTAAAGCTTTCTGACTTTAATTTAAGCTCAGTGATCTTTTTATTGCTTATAGCTTGGCTAATATAATGAGAAATCAGCACATCTCGACTGGTGAGAACATCTTTTTCTACCTTTGCCACAGACATAGAAACAATCTCTGCAGAGAAGAGTAGATGAGTGGTAAGCAAAAGCTTTAATAGAAGCATCAATAATCCTTCAATCGTTACCTCAAGATAATGGCAAAAAAAAAGCTTCCCGACAAGGGAAGCTTTTTACGAGAAGTGATTTGCAATGTTTATTTAGAAGCGGATACGACCACTCACACCAAAGATATAGTAATCTTGCTGTTCAATATTGTCGCGCAAGACCTCTTGGTTTGAAGTAGGTCTGTAAGAGCTTCTGTAGTAGTTGTAAGCATAGTTATCACTACCTTCTCTAGTGAAGTTCGTGAAATACTTAAACTCTACCCCGATCGCAAATCTCTCAGACAGTTGTGCATCCACCCCAGCAGACAAGCCCACATCAAAAGCCTTTGTTTTGCTGTCACGATCTGTTGTGTATGAGTATCTGTAACTTTGATCCGAGTAATCACGAATTGTGTATGAAGCAATCACACCCACATTTGGTCTCACTCTCATAGTGTTTAAAAACCCATATTTTAAAGCCACGGACACGTTGTGCTGATCCATAGTAGTTAAGTAATAATAGTCATCAAGTGTAAACTGTGACCTTGAGTAAGCACCTTCAAAAATCAATCCGTCTGGCATCTCAACACCAAAGCCCACTCCTAATGAGTTGTCAGCTTTAATAAAAGAGTTGTCGTCTGCATAATCCGCCGTACCCACAAGAACAGACATGTAGTATTTGTCCCCTGCTGGCTCTACAGCTTCAATCATCTCTTCTTCTTTAGAGACATTAATTTCATCTCTAACAGCATCTAGAATCTCAGACCTTAAGTCCTCTCTGTCTCTTTCAGAAGTTTTATCTTCAACAGGAACCACTTGAACCATTTGCTGTTGTGGTTGATGAACTGGCTGCTGATGTTGAGCTTGGTCCTCTAAACGGTTTCCAAACAACTTTTCTGCACGACGCTTCTCATCTTTCAGACGAGAGCTTTCTAACTTTTCAACAATTTTCTCTTCTGTATTGATCTCAGCTCGTTGACGAAGCTTACGAATACGCTCAGCCTTTGAATCAGTTAAAGGCTCAGCCTCTACATATGTAGTTGGCTGTTGTTGAGGCTGTTGAAAACGAACCTGTTGACCTGGAGACGCGATAGGCACATCACTCACTTCAACTAATTCCCCATTCACCTCATCAGACAATGGCTGCTCTTGATATTCACCAAGCAGATCATCTCTGAGCTCATCGCTTAGACCCCTTTGAGCACTAGCTTGATAAGACATAGATAGCACTAACGAAAAGATCAGTAGTTTGTTAACGTTCATAGAACCACTCCTCATTTATAGAGCACTGCTCATAATGTTAATGCAGCGCTTAATTTCATACTGTTTTAATAACACTAAGCAGCATCTACCGCAACTTTTTTGAAATATACTTATATTTGCCATGTATTAATTTTAGAACTGTCAAAACTTTAGACACCTAAGAGCCTGAAATCACAATGAATTTAGGGCTTGCCAAAGCCCAATCTTCACTCTATTATCCCTCATTCTAATCTTATGGGCCTCTGTGGCGGAATTGGTAGACGCGCCGGACTCAAAATCCGGTTCCTTCACGGGAGTGGGAGTTCGATTCTCCCCGGAGGCACCAATTTTTACTGAAAGTAAAAATTGGTCCGCCAAAGCTTTAGCGAAGGCGACCTAGATTCAACAGCTCGAACTTTTCTAATTCCATTAATTCTGCAACAAAAAATTCTGTTTTGCCTTCTCTAAGGACTCTATATTTTGTTTTGTGAGCTCTGGGTTTTTAGGGTTTTGCATAAGAAACATTATAATCTCATGAGAGTGAAATAGGATTGAAGCTACTAAATCCACGTTTTTATCTGAAAATTTTAACTGTGAAACCTCGGGATATCGACTTTCTAAAATATCAATTAACTGAAATTCTATATAATCTTTTAGGTACCTTTTTTTGACTCCGTATCTTGAGAGGCTCTCACCTACAAGTGCCCTTATGGGTGTGTCTTTCATAGAAGTAAAACTCTCAGGCAAGTACTTAAAGCGTTCCACAGGGTCAAGTGTTCTCACTTTTTTTGTGTACCAGGCTTTGCCCATTCCTCCCTCAGACACTGGCTTTTGCAGATCCCTAATAAACTCACTGTAAGTCCAAGGAGTTTTATTATCTTTAGGTTGAGTGTAGTCTTTTAAAACTTTTAAATAAATGGGGATCTCATTAGGGTTCTTTGTGCCATTTAAAATTAAATGAATACCATGGTGAGAATCTGTAACGAAATACTCTCCTTTGGGGGACTTTACTACAGGAATAAAATTTTTAAGAAAGTGTTTTTGTATATAATCAGAAAGACTCATCCCAGTAGCTAAGGCCTCACTCTCCATTCTTGAAAGTCGACGGGCAATAGACTCAAAACCATACTCCATTTGGGTGGGCTTTAAGTTTTCAACGGTGGTTTTCTCAGCCGTTAAATCAAAAATATAGAGACAAGCAACGGACCCGTGGCTGGCTAAGTGAAAACTCAAAATACATAAAAAAAGTGTAAATCTAATATATTTCATAAATTGAAAAAAAAACTATAAACGAAATGGATTGGCCCCCATTTTAGGCTACCTCGTTTGATTTAATTCTCTATACATCTTTGGCGACTTCATGCCAAGTGCTG
>JAKUPT010000131.1 GCA_022450595.1 Bdellovibrionales bacterium | reverse complement strand
GAAATAAGAAAAAAGCAGTCTTCAAGGTCGGCTTAGATCTTGGCTCATAAAGTATCATTTTTCTATGAGGCAATACGTAACGAATTTTAATTAACTAAAATTAATAACTACTATATTTTTTCAACATGAAGCCTTAAATCATCGGCACTGACTTTCACATGATCACCATTATTGAGTTCTCCAGATATAATTTCTTTTGCCAGAACATTTAACAGCTCTCTTTGAATCACACGCTTAAGAGGTCTTGCTCCAAATACGGGGTCGAAGCCTTTCTCGGCCAAGTACTTCACGGCGCTGTCGTCTAACTCCAGCTCGATCTCTTTGTCTTTTAAGCGCTTCATGACTTCTTCAACTTGAATTTTTACAATGCCATCAAGTTGTTCTTTACCAAGAGATTTAAACACAACCACTTCATCAATGCGGTTCACAAACTCCGGTCTGAAGTAATCTCTTAAAGAGTTCATAACCGCTGACTCTTTGTCTTCTTGAGAGAGCTTTTCATCCATAATGGCTTGTGAGCCAATATTAGAGGTCATTACTACCACGCTGTTTTTAAAATCTACAGTTCGACCCTGGCCATCGGTAAGGCGGCCATCATCTAACAGCTGTAACAATACGTTAAATACATCGGGGTGGGCTTTTTCAACCTCATCTAATAACACCACAGAGTAAGGTCTACGCCTAACCTGTTCGGTCAACTGCCCGCCTTCTTCATAACCCACATAGCCTGGAGGCGCTCCAATCAGTCTTGATACAGCGTGCTTTTCCATATACTCACTCATGTCTATGCGAACCACGGCATCTTCGGTGTCGAATAAAAATTGCGCCAAAGCTTTTACGGTTTCAGTTTTACCAACACCGGTTGGCCCTAAGAATAAAAAGCTTCCAATGGGTTTATTAGGATCAGAGATCTCTGCTCGTGAGCGTCTGATGGCATCGGCCACAAGAGTCAGTGCGTGATCTTGACCTACAACTCGATCTTTTAAGTGGTCTTCTAGGTGAAGTAGCTTTTCTTGTTCTGATTGTAACATTTTTTGAACAGGCACGCCCGTCCACTTAGCTACAACCTCGGCAATTTCTTCGCTGGTGACTTCTTCTTTAAGAAGTTGGTTTTCGTTTTTTTGTTGAGCTTTTTCATTATAGTCGGCTAATCGTTTTTCAAGTTCAGGAAGTCTACCGTACTTAAGCTCGGCGGCTTTTTCTAAAGCCCCTTCACGCTCGGCCTTTTCAATGTCGTTTTTGACTTCATCTATTTCTTGCTTGGTGCGCTTAAGCCCAACAATACTTTCTTTTTCTTTTTCCCACTTCAGTCTGAGAGACTTGTTTGTTTCATCCAACTCTTGGATCTCTTCATCAATCTCTTTACGGCGCTTGTCTGCGGAATCAGAAGTTTCTTTTTTGATGGCCTCTTTTTCAATTTGAAGCTGAACTTTTTTGCGCTCTAACTCATCAATCACTGAAGGCACACTGTTGATCTCGATGCTTAAACGGCTGGCCGCCTCGTCCATCAAATCGATGGCTTTGTCCGGCAGAAAACGATTGGTGATATAACGATCCGAAAGCTTTACGGCACTTATAATGGCAGAGTCTGTGATACGAACCCCATGGTGCACTTCGTACTTTTCTTTGAGACCTCTTAAAATTGTAATGGCGTCTGGAACACTAGGCTCATTAACAATAACAGTTTGAAATCTGCGTTCTAAAGCTTTGTCTTTTTCAATGTACTGACGGTATTCATCTAAAGTGGTAGCACCTATACAACGTAGTTCTCCACGGGCCAGGGCGGGCTTTAATATTTGTCCGGCATCCATAGCGCCGTCGCCTTTACCAGCACCCACAAGAGTGTGCAACTCATCAATAAATAAAACAATCTGACCATCACTCTCGGTGACTTCTTTAACCACAGCCTTTAGACGATCTTCAAACTCTCCACGATACTTAGCACCGGCCACTAAAGCACCCATGTCTAAAGCCATAAGTTTTTTATCTAACAAAACCTCTGGAACATCGTGATTGATAATTCTTAAAGCCAAGCCCTCAGCAATGGCGGTTTTACCAACACCGGGCTCACCTATAAGTACAGGGTTGTTTTTAGTTCTTCTTGATAGGACTTGAATGACTCGACGGATTTCTTCATCTCTTCCGATCACCGGATCCAATTTTCCACTTTCAGCAAGTTCCGTAAGATCTCTTGCATACTTTTGAAGGGTTGCAAATTTGGACTCAGGATCTTCATCCACAACTTTATTATTTTTTCTCATATCTTTTAATACCTCATAAAAATTGTCTTTGTTTACTGAGTAGGACTCAAACATTTTTTTTAGTTCATCATTCGCCCCTTTTAAAATGGCCAAGATAAAATGCTCAGTTGAAATAAAAGAATCTCCCATCTGCTGAGTTTCTTTAAGAGCCGATTGAAAAACCTTCACTAACTGATTGCTGGGAGCAATTTGAGCGGAACTTCCAGAAACTTTTGGAAGAGCACTTTTTTTGTTATCCAATTCTTGTAAAATATTTGCTTTTGAAACACCTAAACGCTCTAACACCATAGGCACAATGCCGCCGGCTTGGTTGATCAAACTGATCACTAAATGCAAGGGCTCAACAGCTGAATGTTGCTCACTGATGGCCATTTGAGCGGCTTCCTGCATGGCTTCTTGGCTTTTTCGTGTCATTTTGTCCATTTCGTTCATACTAACTTTCCTTTAGTAATTTTTAAGTTGTAATACAGTCTTTGAAAATGTTAATTAATTACTTATTTAATGTGAGCACGATTTAGAGGCTGTCAATGTCAAAAGCAAAATCCCCACCACCACGTAGAAAAAGCATTATTTTAGATCCCGTTCATCCAAAAGACTTCAGAGAACTCAACTTTATTTATTGTTGTGAGCAATGCAGTTATTTTGAACATGAGCCCAGAAAATGCAACCTACAGCAAGACCACACCAAGCACACTCGAGATGTGCAATTAAATCACTACGAACGGACAGGTCGTATGGCTTTTTGCCGTAATTTAGAGATAAACTAAAATAATAATGAATACTATTATTTTTGCTCTATTATTTTTATTTGCAATTCTGCTTGCTATATATTTTGCCTTTCGCTGGCATCGTAAATATGCAAAAAAGATAAAATACAAACCCACAACAGAGACTTCTTATTTAACTGTTGATGATTTTAAAATTCGATACAGCATCTCAGGCCAAGGCCCTAAACTGGTTTTAATTCATGGAATTGGGGCTAATTTAAACACTTGGGACTCAATAATTCCCTATCTTGATGACTCTTTCACTATTTTACGCTTTGATTTGCCAGGCTTTGGTGAAAGCAGCAAACTTATATCCGCCTCTTATAATTTAGATCACCAATGCGAAAGAATTTTAAAAATACTTGAAGCCCTAGACTTTACTCCCTGTTATTTGTGTGGAAGCTCTATGGGAGGAGCCATAGCCTTATGGCTTGGCAAACTTCATCCTGAACTGTTTAAAAAAATTATTACACTTGCCCCGGCCACAAATAAAAGCTTGCTGCCACTAAACCCTAATAGACTGTTAATTAGCTCAAGGCTTACAAGCCTAGCTATAAATGAACAAACCATGCGTTTGATTTTAAACCGCGTGGTTCACAATACTGATTTAATTAACCCTCTATATATAGAGAAATATTTAAGACATTTTAAAAATCAACCAGCCTCTATTAAAACTTTTATTGGTGCCACCGAGGTGATTGCCGATAAAAGACTTCCAAAACAACTAGCAAACCTAGAAACCCCCGTGTCTATTTACTGGGGTCAACATGACAAGATGGTGCCCTTTAAATATATGGATGAACTCTCTAATATTTTACCCAACAGCTCGCTCACAGTGGATTCCACGGCTGGCCACCATAGTATGGAAGACAACCCTAAAGGCCTGTCGAGCCATATTAAAGTCTTTTTATTAAGTTAAATTTGACACGCCCTTAGTAGGAATATCCACATGTTAGTCTTAGGACTCGACGACACCATAGGCTAAGTTTTTGATTATACATGGGTTTTTAGCCATCAGTCCTGTCAAGAAATTGAATCTAACCCCGAAAAAGTATTTGTAGGCGCTAAAGTGTATTTAGCCAAAGAAACTATAACTGTGAAATGAAAGGAGGACATCACGGATGAAGTAATGAATTACAAGGACAAGTGATCCTTTTTAAAAAAAGTGATTAAAAAAAATAACTAATGGCTCGGATGCCGTCCAATACCTGGAAAAACAAAGGAGGTTTTTTTGAATATGATTAATTTTGGAGGATAAAATGGGATTAAGAGTATCAACAAATATAGCTGCTATTAACGCACAAAGAAACTTATCAGATTCACAAAGAGCTATCGGCTCTAGCATGAGCAAACTTGCTTCTGGTAGCAGAATTAACAAAGCTGCCGACGATGCTGCAGGTCTTGCAATCAGTGAAAACTTAAAAGGACAAATCAGATCAGCTCGTCAAGCTAACCGTAACGCCAACGATGGTATCTCAATGGTACAGGTGGCTGAAGGTGGTTTAAACGAAATCGGTAACATTGTTACTCGTCTTCGTGAGCTAGGTATCCAGGCTGCTTCTGATACAATTGGTCAAAAAGAAAGATCATTTATTGATAAAGAAGTACAAGCCCTTAAAAACGAAGTTCAACGTATTGCTTCAGTAACTACTTGGGGAACAACTAAGCTTTTAGATGGTTCAAGCCCTACTTTTGATTTCCAAATCGGTCTTTATAATGACGATTTTGGTGACAGAATATCATTTAATGCTTCTGAAAACGTTGCAACTATCGACGCTTTAGGAATTGCTTCATTAGACTATACGTCTAAAACTGGCGCTCAAGAAGCCCTAGAATCATTAGATTCAGCTCAAGAAAACGTAAACGGAATGAGAGCCAATCTTGGTGCCCTTCAAAACCGTCTACAGTCTACGGTTCAAAACTTAGCCGTTGCAGAAGAAAACTTATCTGCCGCTAACAGCCGAATCAGAGACACGGACGTAGCTGAAGCAAGTGCTGAAATGACAAGAAACAATATCTTGTTACAAGCCGGTACCTCTACACTAGCTCAAGCTAATCAGCTTAACAGTGTAGCATTAAAACTAATTGGCTAATTTAAGATAGTATTCGCTGATTTTATAGCGCTGAGCCTTGGGTTCAGCGCTTTTTTTTATTTCTATGCCTCGACAAAAGTACAATAAGCAAGTTTTTTATAATTAGTGTGTTTTTAATAACGAAAAACTTTGAATTTTGAGGATGTTAGGGTTTATCATAAGTGCTGTATTAAGACCCAACAGGAGTTTACGTATGGCCGCAAAAAAGAAAAAAACAACCAAGAAAAAAGTAGCTAAAAAAGCGACTAAAAAGAAAGCTGCGACCAAAAAGAAAGCAACAAAAAAAGCCACTAAGAAAAAAGTAGCGAAAAAGGCGACCAAAAAGAAAGCCACTA
>JAKUPT010000130.1 GCA_022450595.1 Bdellovibrionales bacterium | reverse complement strand
CCAAGTGATCAATATCGATTCTACAACCGACGCCATTAAAAAAGCCAAGGAAGAAGCCGAGCTCATGGCCGGTATTCAAACCAATCAAATCTGGCTGGGCATTTCCGGATCACACATTCAATCTTTTGATTCCAACGGCATGATTGCCATTCGAAATAAAGAAGTCACAAAAGACGACGTGGACCGAGTGATTGAAACCGCTAAGGCTGTTGCAATTCCTTCGGACAGACAAGTTCTACACGTTTTACCGAATGAGTATAAGGTCGATAACCAACAAGGTATTCATGACCCGGTGGGAATGTCGGGAGTGCGCCTTGAGGCTTCTGTTCATATTATCACTGGAAGCTCTAGCTCCATTCAAAACTCTGTGAAGTGTGTTGAAAACGCGGGCCTTAAAGTAAAGGGCTTAGTTCTTCAACAGTTTGCATCGGCTCTTTCTATTTTAAGCGATGATGAAAAACAATTAGGCGTTGCCGCTGTAGATATTGGTGGTGGTACTTGTGACTTGATCGCTTTTATCAATAAGTCAGTTGTAGCCACATCAGTGATTCCTGTGGGTGGTCAAAACTTTACTCATGATATTGCAATGGGATTAAGAACGACCCAAAACAATGCAGAAGATTTAAAAAAGAAACATGGCTGTGCACTTACAGAATTGGTTTCAGCGGATGAAACCATTGAAGTTGAAGGTGTTGGTGGACGTAAGCAACGCACCATTAGCCGTATTGATTTGTGTGAAATCATTGAAGCCAGAGCTGAAGAAACTTTAAGCTTGATTAAGCAAGAGGTTGAAAAGCTTGGTTTAAATAAAAAATTAGGCTCTGGAATTGTGATCACAGGTGGAGTGAGTCAACTCACAGGCCTTATTGAAATGGGAGACTTTGCTTTAGACTTACCAGTTAGACGAGGGCTTCCAGATAAAATAGGTGGGCTTTCCGATGTGGTGAAGTCTTCTCAATATGCCACAGCTGTGGGATTATTGCTTTATGGTTTAAGACAAGAAAAAACAAGAGGTGCAGAACTGGTTTCAAGAAGTAAATCTTTAAATCAGACCTCTCATAATTGGGTGCAGAAATTTAAAAACTTTTTTTTAGAGACTTTTTAAGTCTAGTGTGGAGGGATCATGTTTGAATTAGAGGAAAATGTTAGCCTGGGTGCCAATATTAAAGTTGTTGGTGTAGGTGGCGGCGGTAACAATGCCGTTCAAACCATGATTGAAGGTGGACTTCAAGGTGTTGAGTTTGTTGTAGCCAACACAGACAAACAGGCCTTAGAGGCCAATCGTGCTGAAACAAAAATTCAATTAGGCCGTGAATTAACAAAAGGCTTAGGAGCTGGTGCCAACCCGGAAGTGGGAAAGCGTGCAGCCATTGAATCTTACAATGACATTGTTGAAACTCTCGACGGTGCGGACATGGTTTTTGTCACCGCTGGAATGGGCGGTGGCACCGGAACTGGTGGTGCTCCGATTGTTGCAAAAATCGCCAGAGAGCTAGGTGCTCTTACCATTGGTGTTGTGACTCGACCTTTTTCTTTTGAAGGTAAAAAACGTAAGCGTCATGCGGATCAAGGAATTCAAGAGTTAAAAGAAAACGTTGATACTTTAATTGTTATTCCAAACCAAAAGCTTTTATCCATTGCTGGTGAAAGAACGCCATTGATTGAAACTTTCAAAAAAGCCGATCAAGTATTATTACATGCTGTTAAAGGGATCTCTGATCTTATTAACATCCGTGGTCTTATCAACCTCGACTTTGCAGATATCAGAACAGTTATGGCCTCTCAAGGTATGGCTATTATGGGTGCCGGTCTTGCTGCTGGAGAAAACCGTGCAGTGGAAGCGGCTACTGAAGCTATTTCTTCTCCGCTTCTTGAGAACATTGATATCTCTGGAGCGACAGGCATTATCATTAACGTGACAGGTGGTGAAGACCTCACGCTTTGGGAAGTTAACGAAGCCTCAACACTTATTACTGAAGCCGCACATGAAGATGCAGAAATTATCTTTGGTGCTGTGATTGATCCTAATATGGGTGATGAAGTGCGTGTGACTGTGATTGCCACAGGTTTTGGCCAAGAAAGCCAAGACAGTGTGGCTGATCAAATCAACAAATTGCAACAAATGGCTCAAGCACAACTTGAAATGCAAGCCAATCAAAACTCTCAAAGTGCACCTGAGCAGCAGCAACAAGAAGTGCAAGCGCCTCAAGCTCCTCAGCAAGAGCCAACTCAAGCAGCTCCGGCAAATAATCCGGAAAGCATTCAGCCTATTAACAACACTCAAGAGGCAGCTCCTGCTGAAGAAGACTCTCAGCAAGAAAAAGCTCTTCCAAGAGATATGTTACTTGCTAAAGTGAGAGCCTATAAAGAGCAGCAGCAAAAAGATCAAAAAGAATCTCCGGTACAGCTTTCTATGAATATGGACGGCAGTGCTGAGTCTTTAAAAAACGCTCGCAAAATGGCTGAAAAATTAAAATCACCATTTGATAGCTCTGATCTTGATGTGCCTTCTTACTTGAGAAAGCGTCCACAAAACGACTTAGATCAAAATCAATAATTTGACTTCTGGGGCCCTTTGGCCCCAGATTAGCTTATGTTTAAAAAAGCCTTATTTTTTTCCGACATTCATATCACTTCAAATCAAGATCCAAAGTATCAGACTTTGCTCAATCATATTAAAACTTTAAATCCACAAGATGTGAGTCATCTTTTTTTATTGGGTGATATTTTTGACTTATGGATTGCAGATCGTCAGTTTTTTTTAACTCAATACAAAGAACTTGTTGAAGAGCTTCAAGAAAAAGTGAGACTTGGAGTTAAGCTCTATTACTTTGAGGGAAATCATGATCTTTATTTAAAAAAGTTTTGGCAAAATGAGGTGGGCGCTATTGTTTGCCATGACGCCTTAGATGTTCAATTGGGGGACCAAAAGTTTCATTTAGAACACGGTGATCAAATGGACCCAGAGGACCGTGGATATTTATTTTTAAGATGGCTTTTAAGAACTCCAGTAATTAAGTGGGTGGCTCATAACATTCCAGAAAAATGGATTGTAAAACTCGGTGAGTGGTCTTCAAAAAAATCACGCCAGTACACCAGCGAAGTCAAAACCATTCAAGAAGACCAATCTACAAAAAAAATGCTCACCCATGCTCAGAAAATCTATAAGAAAAAAGCTTTTGATGTTTTTATTTGTGGCCACACCCACGTCCACTACGAAAACAAAGTAAAAATGTACAACAACAAAGAAGCCTTAGTTGTAAATCTAGGCAGTTGGTACGATCACCCTAAATCCTTCGAATTCACGTCTATTAAAGACTATCAAACCCAACTTCTCTCTTAATAAAAGCACACATTTTTGCGCTAAGTCCCAAAAGGTACGGACTACCTTTTTTCGGACTACCTTTTTTGCCCGGCATCTTCCCTAAGGTGCAGACGCACATATTTTAAAATTATGTCTTTAGTAATAATACCTATGATGTATGTCATATCGCTAGGGTTTGGTTTCGTGTCAGTGTTCTTATTAAAAAGGACAATTGATGGAAGATAAAGAGCATACAAAAACAGAAGAAGAAATTCCTTATATGCAAAAACTGTATGATCGGCCATTTGTTTGGTTGATTGCAGGTTTTATAACAATGTTATCTTTTTATACGCTATGGGGGATATATGAAATCGTTTCCCTTCCTCAATCACCTTTACCATAACAAGGAATAGAATATGAAAGACAAAATGCATTCTGGAATTGTTGCACCTGTTGGGATTTGGTGGACCGATATTCCAAAACAAGAAAAAATATGGATTACCATTGCCTTTGTATGGTGTTTGATTCTATTTGCTATGATGCCTTTTTGGCATATTAAGGGTGGTCAAAACCCCACGGGAATAAGAGGAAAAGTTACAGCTCAGGACTATTATGAACGAACAGAACGTTTCGTTGAAGACTATAAAATAGGGGAAGAAAATGGCATTCCCGTGGTTGAGCCCCCGCCAGGATCTGATGTTTATTTGCTTGGTCGAATGTGGCAATGGTATCCAGTTTTAAAATTAAAAAAAGGCAAAGAATACATTCTTCATATGTCATCACCGGATGTAAATCATGGTTTCAGTCTTCATCCTATGAACATAAATTTTCAAGTGGTACCAGGTTATGATTACGCTCTTCGAGTAGAGCCTAAAGAAGCTGGTGATTTCAGAATTATATGTAATGAGTTTTGTGGAATTGGTCATCATATGATGGTCGGTAAGATATTAGTGGTCGATTAATCGGGAGAAAACATATTATGACTATTTCAGATTTAGCATCAAGATTTAGAACCTGTATTGTAACAGGACTTAAGGTTAATAAAGATGCAGAAAACCTAGTAAAAGTGAATGCTGTTGCTGCAGTAGTGTGTTTACTAATTGGAGTCATTGGTGCTTTCGGTTTAGTACTTACGCGCTGGCAGGCGGTTCACTTACTTCCCGTAGATTTATTTTATCGCTTTTTAACTTTGCATGGTATTAACATGCTGATCTTTTTTATTATCTTTTTTGAAATGGCTGTACTGTATTTTGCTGGCCCCATATTGCTTAATTCTAGGTTGCCTGTACCAAAATTAGGATGGCTCAGCTTTATATTGATGGTAATCGGAGCGGTTGTTGTTGATGTGATGATTTTATCAGGGAAAGCAGACGTACTCTTTACATCCTATCCTCCTTTAAAAGCAGATCCTCTATTTTACCTGGGTATTATACTTTTTGCCGTCGGTGCATTAATTGTTGTTGGGATATTTTTAGCAAGTCTTGTTATTGCAAAAAAAGAAAAAACCTATGAGGGAAGTATTCCCTTAGTTTCATTTGGTGCATTGACTGCAGCTATTATAGCCGCAATCACATTAGTTCATGGGGCTGCTACATTTATACCTGCCTTTATGTGGTCTATGGGATGGATTGAATTAGATGCTCAGCTCTACAGATTATTATTTTGGGCCCTAGGACATTCCTCACAACAAATAAATGTGGCGGCAATGGTAAGTGTTTGGTACTTGCTAGGAGCACTTACAGTTGGTGGTGTGGTTTTAAATGAAAAAGTAAGTCGAACAGCTTTTGTTTTGTATATTTTATTTATCTCCATGGCTTCGGCTCACCACTTATTAGTGGATCCAGGTTTTGGACCGGCGTGGAAAATATGGAATACAAGTTATGCAATGTATTTAGCAGTATTAGCCAGTATGGTGCATGGCTTTACCGTTCCTGCTGGTGTGGAAATTGGTCAACGCTTAAGAGGATATACGAAAGGGCGTTTTGAGTGGCTACGAAAAGCTCCATGGGGTGATCCTGGATTTTCAGGGATGGCTTTGTCTGTTGTAATATTTGGTTTTTTAGGTGGAATAACTGGAGTTGTAATTGGAACAGAGCAAATCAATATAATTGCACACAATACTATGAGACTGCCGGGTCACTTTCATGCAACAGTTGCTGGAGGAACAGCATTGGCATTTATGGCTGTAACTTACTATGTTCTTCCTTTAGTGTTTCAAAAAAGAATTGCCTTATGGAAGCTTGCTAAAATTCAACCCTATATGTTTGGAATTGGAAT
>JAKUPT010000013.1 GCA_022450595.1 Bdellovibrionales bacterium | reverse complement strand
GGGTTTTTTAAATTTTTGGATTAATAAAAGAGAAAGAAGTTGGGTTTTGTCCCCAATTTCAGCCACCGTCACCATGATAAAAGAATTGAATAAAGACTCCATACGACCTCCATTTTCAACGCTGCGAGGTCTAGGAGCAAAGAAGGCATAGATCAACACAGCGTAAATTATTATTTACACTATGTTAGTCTCGCCAATAGACAATGCTACTTGTGAGCCGGGGTATTCCCAGTATGTCGACTCAACAAACCTTAAAGGTCAGCTACTCCCTAACATATATAAAATTATCCCAGACTAAGGCCTGCTGTCAATATAGCTCAATGTTCGAAATTCGAATAGAAAGTAAAAATGCCATCCTAATATATATACTTAAAAAATTAATTCTTTTAAAAAATCAAGTCTCCGTCACCCGCCGTCATTGCTGATATTTAGAGAGATGAATATTATTAATAACCGCAACAAGAGCTCCGTCCCTATTTAATTTATAAACTTAAAGCTTTTTAAAAAATAAAGTGTCCGTCCCTTGGTCGTGGATCAAAACTGGACTTATCATTTTGATTCATTGTCCCGAAGAGATACATAAGAACCCTTATTGGGTTTGAACATATGTATAACCTGGGGAACAGAAAGCTCCCCCTATGCCAATTGGAAGGCAAAACATCAAGGAGGATGAGCCATGCAGGGAGGATAATATGGCACTACGAATAGCAACGAACGTTGCATCACTCAACGCACAGAAGAACCTGGGCGGGACTCAACGTCACATGGATAAGGCCCTAGCTAGACTTAGCTCTGGTTACCGTATTAACCAAGCAGCAGACGATGCTGCCGGTCTTGCGATAAGTGAAAACTTACGTGGACAAATACGCGGTATGAAACAGGCCAACAGAAACGCCAATGACGGTATCTCACTCGTACAAGTTGCCGAGGGTGGTTTAAACGAAGTTTCAAACATGTTGATCCGATTAAGAGAACTGGCAGTACAAGCCTCTTCTGACACTATCGGTGACACTGAAAGAAAGTTTTTAGATGTTGAATATCAACAACTAAAATCAGAAATACAAAGGATTTCTGAGAACACCAAGTTTAACGGACGAACTCTTTTAAACGGAACTGGTGGAATTGTAGATATTCAAGTGGGTGTTAACAACGATGCTTTTAAAGATCGTATTTCCTTTAATGCTTCGGCAGCCAACTCAACGCTCGAATCGCTTGGGTTAACCGCTGAGTCACTTGCAACAAAGGAAATGGCCCAGGCTAGTATGGATGTGGTAGATTCTGCCATGGTCTCCGTCAACGCTATTAGAGCGAATTTCGGTGCCATGCAAAACAGATTGAACTCCACTATTACTAACCTAGACATTGCCCACGAAAACTTAAGTGCAGCAAACTCTCGTATTAGAGACGCTGATGTGGCTGAAGAAACTGCAAACCTAACTAAGCACAACATCTTAATGCAAGCTGGTGTGTCAGTACTAGGACAGGCAAACTCAGCTCAACAGATTGCACTGAAACTTCTAGGCTAAGTATCCATTAAAATTTAACAGGGGTCAGGGACTTGACCCCTTTATTCTCTACAAGGAGGTAACTATGCTTACAACAGCTTATGAATGGGGCGCTCCCGTTATATACTCTTTAGCTATAGCATTAGCGCTCGTTTTAATTTAATATACAAATATGAAAAAAATTATTTTTTTTGATGGAGTCTGCAACTTGTGTAATCAATTTGTGGACTTTGTTTTAAAAGCCGATAAAAAAAAACAAATCCACATTGCTCCACTTCAAGGTGAGACAGCAAAAAAGTCTTTAACCAAAGAAGAGCTTTCAAACCTATCAACAGTTATTTATTTAAAAGATAAAAAAACCTATAAAAAATCTCGTGCTGTATTAGAAATCGCCTCTGATCTTGGGTGGCCTTATAAGCTTTTAAAAATTTTTATCATCATCCCCACACCACTAAGAGACATCATCTACAGCTTTATTAGCAAATATAGGTATGTGATTTTTGGCAAGCGCCAAACCTGCCGACTCCCCAATGAAGCTGAAAAACAACAATTTTTAGATTAAAAACTGTACATTAATGAAGAGGTAAACATAGCTTGGTCTGAGCTTTTGTCATCAAAGCTATTTTGCCAGTTCTGCATCAAACCCACACCCACCTTTAACTTCACAGAACTCATAAGCTTTCTTGAACCTGAAAGCACAAAAAGGCGCTGCCTTGCCAGGCCATTAATTTCATCTGCTTGTTCTACCAATACCTGATAAGAAAGATCCTCATCAACAGGCATATTTAAGCGTATAGACCCACCAACACTGTCCTTATTACTTAAAGCTTTTCTAATCCATGCATACTCTAAATCAATCTTGATTTTATTTAAGAAAAAACTAGAAATAAAATTCACCAACTCGTTATTACTTCCATTGTTGCGAGAATACAGATAGCCCAGTGAAGCATGAATACGCTCCCACTTTTTGAAAAAATTCACTCCCCACTCCAGGGGCTTCTTTTTATCATAGCCCCCGCTTTCTTGGTTGGCCGCAATAAAATCAAAATTTAAATCATATTTTTTAAAATTGTGATGAATCATAACACCTCGATGAACAGAGGGCACAATTTGCGCCACAAGCCCTTCAATGGGCAAAGGGTTATGTAAAGTATCATTTGCTTCCACACCAAAAACCGAATCAAACTGACCCACGTAAAGCTTTGTTTTTTCAATTTGATGACTTAAATAAACTTGGGCTTTATTTTGCCAAAGTTGAAAGTTGTTCGAAGATTCAACCGGAGTTGTAGTCGTATCTGGGGCCACTGAGCTTAATGGTGCATCAATAAAAAAAAAGTGTTTGAGTGCCAATATTTTTTTGCAAATAAAAGGCAGCATCATAGATTTGAAATCCTGTTTTATAAGAATCATCGTCATCGATCCAGCGGTATTGAAAATCCACAAAACCAGAAAATTTAATATTTTCAGCCAAAGCTGATACGGATGTCATACATATAAGAAGTGCACTTATAATTTTCATAAAAAAACAAACTCCAAAAAAACTTTTAACTTTTAACTTTTAACTTTTAACTTTTAACTAAAATATGCTGAAACACATCAAAGCATCTACCTAATTACAGTAAAAGCTAGCAAAATTAAACTCAACATATAAAGGAAAAAACTTGTCCACGGCATTGATAAAATATCTTGCTGTTTGGAAAAAATTTGTAAAATAGAGGCTGACAGAAAAGAAAAACCAATAATAATTGAATAGGCTATAGATTTAAACCCAGAAGCCTGAGTTTTGGAATACTCTTCGAGCTGTTCAATATGAATTCTGTGCACATGCTTTGGACTGTTCCACTTTCTTAATAAATTTTTAATATGAACAGGAAGTTGCTGAAGTAATCGACTTGAGTCACGGCTAAATTCTGTGAACTCTCTTACCATAGACTCTGGCTCATATTTTTTAGAAAGAATGTCTTGTGAAAACTCTAAAGCATAAGAAAGCACATCAAAGTCTTTTTTAAGCATTCTACCCAAAGACTCAATGGTGACTATTGATTTAAAAAACAATATTAACTCTGCCGGCAAAGTGATTCCATGTTTAGCCACAATAGAGGTAGAATTTAACAGCAGTCTTCCGGTATTGACTTGATCTAAAGACAGCCCAAAATACGGAGCAATCAAATCCCTTAGCTGTCGCGACAGCTTATCAATACTTGCCGTTTCTGAATAAGGAGCTAGTTCAATATACTCTAAAGCAAGCCGTTCATAGTCCTCATGAGCAAGAGCGATTAACATATTTGTGATCGAAGATCTTGTTTTATGATTTAACCTTCCAACCACACCAAAATCGATCAAACCCAAACAATTGTTCTCTAATGCAAACAAATTTCCCGGATGCATGTCACCATGAAAAAAACCATCATGAAACACCATTTTAAAATAACCATAAATTCCAGCTCGGATCAGCGCTTCACGGTCTTGCTCTGAGAGATTTAACAAGCCCGATTGACTCAGTGGAGTTCCATTGAGTTTTTCTAAGATCAATACTTTTTTAGTGGTATACTTTTTATAGTATTTTGGAATTTTAATATTTTTAACATCTTTAAAGTTTTTTTGAAATCGCTCAATATTGTTGGCTTCCACAATAAAGTCTGTTTCTAACTGCATGGTTTTAAAAAACTCGTCAACAATTCCCACAGGGTTATAAACACTTAACTCCGGCAAATAGGTCTCAAGTGTTTTGGCTATAAAGTACAAAATATCTAAGTCTTCTTTAATAACAGACTCAATACCAGGCTTTTGTACCTTTACAACAACGGGCTCCCCAGTGATTAGTGTGGCCTCATAAACCTGCGCAATACTAGCCGAGCCAATAGGATCATCATTAAAGTCTGAAAAAACAGCTTCAAGGTCTTGTTCAAACTCCGACTGTAGAACTTTTTGTATGTCTTTAAAGCTCACGGTTTGGGTTTGATCATGCAGTTTTTTAAACTCATTGCAAAACGATATAGGGATTAAATCGGGCCTGGTGGCTAGAACCTGACCCATCTTAATAAAGGTGGGTCCCAATTCTTCAAACGACATCCTTAATTGCTCTTCAGTACTAAGCCCTTGCTTAGCCTTGGAGCTAATTTTAGTAATAATGTATCGCCCAAGTCCTGCTTTTTGAAGTAAATGAGAAAATCCATTTTTAGCAAATACTGTTAAGATCGTTTTTAATCTTGAAACATTTTTTATTGGATGAATTAACAAATTTCCTTTTTGCTCCAACATAGAAAATAGCCTTTCAATAAAGCATTATTTTTTAGATCTTGGGGACTTGTTTTTCTGCTTACTTTTAGAGTTTTTTGAACGCGGTTTCTCTTTTGAATTTTTTGACTTTTCCTTGAAACCGGATTTTTTCTTTGATTCGGATTTTCTATTTGAACCTGATTTTTTTCGATCTGTTTTTTTAGCTGACTTTGACTGCTCTTTAATTGCTTTTCTGAGCTCTTCACCTAAAGTAAAATCAATTTGCCCTTGATCAATATTTATTGCCGCCACTGTCACTGTAATTGTGTCGCCAATAGAATAGCTCACACCTGATTTTGGTGAAAAGAGCTTTAAATTGTCTGGATCGAATTCAAGGCCATAACCCAACTCTTCAACTTTTACCAAACCATCTACTGAATATTGTCTAAGTGTTACAAACACCCCAAAACGAGCCACGGAGCTTATAACCCCTTCAAACTCCTCACCCACAAACTGCCCCATAAAACGGGCTTTTTTAATACCATCAACTTGTCTTTCAGCCTTTACTGATCTTTGCTCAGTGGCACTTAACATCACTCCAGCAGTTTCCAGGTCATCAAATGGATATCTTTGATAGTTACTGCCCTTTAATATGACTGACTTTACAAGTCTGTGAATAATTAAATCTGGGTATCTTCTTATGGGAGAAGTAAAGTGAGCATAATCAGAAAAGCCAAGCCCAAAGTGTCCCACATTATGAGGACTGTACTTGGCCTGATTCATTGATCGCAAAGTTAAAACACTAAGTACTGTTTCTTTTGGAGTGCCTTTGTATTTTTCTACAGCTTTTGAAAGTTTTTTTTGTATCTTTTCACCACTTAAATGAACGGTTTCTCCCAAAGCATTTAAATAAGACACTAAAATTTGCAGGGCCTCAGGTTTTGGCTCTTCATGCACTCGGTACAAAGCCGGCACTTCATTTTTGCCAAGAAACCTCGCTGTGGCGACATTGGCGATTAACATAAGTTCCTCAATGAGTTTATGAGCAAACACTCTTTCAGATTTAATAATATCAACAGGCATGCCCATTTCATCCACGTCAATGGTGGTTTCAGGTATTTCTAAACTTAAGGAGCCTTCTTTAAATCGTTTTTTCATGAGTATTTTAGCTAAATCACTCGCGGACATTATCACGTCTTTAACATGCATGATCTTTTCCACATCACTGCCATCAATCAACTCTTGAGCTTCTCCATAAGTCACTCGTGCATGTGTTTTGATCACAGCTTCATAAAACTCTGAGGATTCAATTTCACCTTGAAATGAAATACGCATATCTGAAACTAAAGCAAGCCTATCCACACTGGGATTTAAAGAACAAATCCCGTTACTCAACTCCTCTGGCAACATAGGCACCACGTAGTGAGGGAAATAAGTACTGTTTCCTCTTTTATAGGCCTCTTCATCTAAAGCCGTACCAGGTTTTATATAGTGACTAACATCAGCTATGGCTACGATCAGTCTAAAACCTTTGTGATCTTGCTCAACGTAAATGGCATCATCTAAATCTTTAGCTGTGACACCATCAATAGTAATTAATTTTAAATCTGATAAATCTTTTCTATTTTTTTTATCTTTATCAGTCACTGTTTGTGAAATTTGTTTGGCTTGATTAATAACTTCACTTGAAAACTCATAGGGAATCTGGTTTTCAATTATGACTCTTTTATTGTCAATGGCTGGATCTAAAACATCACCAATACGATCTTTAATTTTGCCAACAAAGCCTTCTTCTGTGTCCGGGTAACTTATGATTTCAATAGAAACCCAATCCCCGTCTTTAACATCTATATTGGTTTGTTTTTTTACTTTTAAGTCACTGCCCCAAGCATGAGACTCATCTTTTACAAGATAGTATTCATTATTTAGATGATGAATTTTTCCAATCACCTGATCAAAGGATCTTTTTGTGATGCGCACGATTTCTCCACGAAACCTGTCACCACCGGGCTCTGGAAAGACCATGGCTAAAACATGATCATTAGTCATAACTCCCGTCATATGTTTTTTAGGAATGTATACATCTGGTTTCTCTGGATCTTTTGGAATTAAAAATCCAAAACCATCGGGGTGCCTTTTGACCACACCTTCCGTCATATTCATTCGTTTTTCAGGTGGTGGGATGTTCTTCATGACTGCTCTTTGCTGTTATTTATTTAACGCCTAAAAAATTGAAATATTTTTCAGTTATAACGTCCATACTCATTGCAGTCTTACACTGATCACAAAGAACTTCAAGATCATAGTCAACAAATGCCGCTTTATCCGCCGTCTGCTCTTGAAAATGCACTCCCCGTTCAAATAAATACTGTTTCTCAGAGTCACAGTTTTCACAATAATAAGGAGTGTAAAAAGACAGTACTAAAGATTTTGCAGGCAAAAAGCCCTTTAATATATTTATTTTATCAATAATAAACTTTGGGCACTTTTTGATATGCACTTGAACATTTGAATCTAAAGTTTTTGTCCAATTCACCCAGTCTCTAATTCCACAAGAATTAATCATAGTGACCTGAGAAAAGTCTACGACTAAGAGATTTTTTTGTATTTTTGGGATGGCATTAAATTCTGCATCTTCATCAATCGAACCAGATAAAGCTAGTTCAAAGTGATTTTCTTTTTCAAGTGCATGCTCAATTTTCAACGGTCATTAACCTTGTTAAAGCTCAAATTCTGTTCCCTCAATGGCAAACTCCCAGTCCACTTCACTAAATTCAGCTTCTTGCTGCTTTAACGCCTTAAGCCTGGTTTTGTAGTAGTCTCTTGTTTGCTTTTCAGCGATCATGATCTTTTCATCAGAAGCGGCGGGGTCGTGGTGCACAAAATAAACTTTTTTAATTTCTTCTCGCATAGCAATATCAAGTCCAATGGGAGCCGAAGAGTGTCCCCAATTGACTTTTTCAGTGGCCTCTAAAAAAGTATACTGCGCATCAAAAACCATTACATCCACATTTTGATAAAGAGCTAAATCTTCTCCAAGCTCTTTACGGCTCACACGAGTGCCTTCAGTATCAACACAGTAAGAAAAAGTTTTGTTGTTGTGTTCAAATTTATATCCCCAACAAGGGTCAGGATGATCCAACTGATAGGGAGTCACTTTAAGGTCATTGAAGTGAACGGTCTTTCTTGGCTCCAAAGTGTGATAGATAAACTCAGCTCCAAGTGCTTCATAGGGCACAGGAAAGTTTGGCTTTTTAAAAAGAGTTCTTACCGACTCTTCTGCATTGTCTTGAACAGAATAAATATGAATTTTATTACCCGGAATAAATAAAGGCACAAAAAATGGCAATCCTATAAGGTGATCCCAATGAAAGTGAGTCATAAGTATATGCACTTCACCACGCCCTAAGCCACAAGGGCCACACATTAAAACTTCACCAAGCTTTCTTATACCACTTCCGCCGTCGACTATTATATTTTGCTCCGAAGTTTGTACTTGAATGCATGCGGTGTGACCACCAAAGCCCTTAGACATATAACTTGGAAGTGAGTTTAAGAATTTTTCAGGACTAATATTAGGATCAGTACTCAAAGCCTCATGAAATTGCTTTAAGTTAGTTAAACTTTTTTGATACTGTTGCTCAGGTAAAAGTGGTGCTGGAAGTGACCCTCTTACCCCCCATAATTTAACTTTCATACTGATCCATCATAGCTGCAAAAACAAATGTTGTCTAAATAGTATTACTCAAAATAGTAGGTATATCCAATTAACCCAATAAATCCAGAAAAAGTTGTACGAAGGTCTCGGTCATCAATTTCAACCTCTCCGCCCACATCAAAAGTCGGGTTTGAAATCCCTCTAGCAGTACCACCGCCGGATTCAGAGTTAAAAGAAATTGGTGATCTTACAGAGTCAATTTCCATACGTTTAAACTCAAGGTACCTGTAACTTCCCTCAACGGTTAAACAGTGGTTCTCTCCAAAAATACAAAATTCAGCACCCGCTCCAATTTGACTACCCATTTGCATGGCAGAAGCCTCAAGCCCAGCAGCCCCCTCATCAATTTTTAAGTTCACAAAACCCCAGCCAATACCGGCTTGAGCAAATAATCTGGTTCTATCTTTTTCATACAAATACATTTTAGCAATAGGAAACAAGGTATAGCCTGAAACAAAATATTCGTATCTTTCCGCTGTGTTGATTCTAGAACCATCTTCGTCGACAAACAAATAGCTGGGGCGAATTTGAAAGGCCAGATTGCTGTTCTCTAGCTCATACTGCCAGTAACCTGTGAACTCAAAAGTCGGTCTTCGGTTTAATGAGCGCGTAGTGATTCCTCCACCTCGAATATCAGCTCGTTTAATCAAAGTGTTAACATCATCTTGCGAAGCTGTGGTAACACCTGTTAAAAACCCCATAGACATCTTTTGAGCGAAAACCGGTGTGGCCATCATCACAATTAAAACAGCAATCATTTTTTTCATACATCACCCTTGCCTGCGTACTTAGTCTTTTTTAAAATAATTAAACCCAATCAACAAAAGGCCTCAAATATTATGTTACACAAAAGCTTTCACCTCATAGAGGCTCTCTTTCAAATAACAACCGAATTTTATGCAAAGACTATTCCCAGGAAGTCCATAAAAATGCTTTTGCAAAAAACAGGTATCGTGGCACACAGAGGAGTCATAGCACATCCCATAATTAAAGAAAACACAATGGCCGCATTTCACGAATGCCTTAAAAAGAATATATGGGCCATTGAATTTGATATCCGTTGGACCAAAGATCTTATCCCCGTTGTTCATCACGACCCAGATGCAATCAGAGTGTGGAAAAAGGGCCTTTTTATTCATGAAGTAAGCTTTGAGCAACTCAGACAAGAGATCCCTGAGATCCCCACATTGTCTGAAGTTGTAGAAGAGTTTGGAGAAAAGCTACACCTTATGATTGAAGTCAAAAAACTTCCTGAATTTAATGAATCACAAGAAAAAACAGCTATTTACAACCTCAACCAGGCTCTTCAGTCGCTACATCCAGAAAAGCACTATCACTTTATGAGCTTTCAGCCTGAAGAACTAATTGAGAGGTTCAAACTCCCCTCAAAGAGCATTTTAAGTATTGTCACCACTAATATTGAAAGCGCTATTCATAGAGCTTCAGCTTTAGAAATTAAAGGACTAACCGGTCATTTTGCCCTAATCACCCCAAGGCTTCGCAGGCTTGCCAAAGCTCAAAACTTAAAAGTAGGAGTGGGATTTGTGAACTCAAAAAACTCCCTTCTTCGCGAACTACAAATAGGGACGGACTATATCTACTCAAATCAACCCTTTATAATCCAAGAGTTATTGAATAAAATTCCCTTCACTAATGCACAGCAATAGTAATTTTTATAATAAAGAATATAATTTTTTCATTTATTGATTTCTGATCCCATGGGCTTTAAAACCTCTTTAATGACCGCTAAAGGAGATTATGCCTATGGCCACCTACACTAAAGTTCCTGAACTCAGTCTTAAGCATTACATCGAAGGAAGTCCTGAAGAAAAACAAAACTTCAATGAGCAACTTTTTGCCGGCATAAAACACTACGGGTTTATTATATTAAAAGATCATCCGGTCTCAACTGACTTACTGGACACGGCCTACTCACAGTTACAAAAGCTGTACAGCTTACCTACCGAAACAAAAATGAAATACTTTTTAAACAACGGGGGCAAGCGTGGTTACACTCCCTTTGGAACAGAGCACGCTAAAAACAATAAACATCCTGACTTAAAAGAGTTTTGGCATGTTGGTAGAGACCTAGAGCCTGGTCATGAACTGTATGAGCGCTATCCAAAAAACATTTGGCCAGAAGAACTTCAAGAATTTAAATCCACCTTTCAAGAACTTTATAAAAGACTGGAAGCCACCAGTGACATCATGCTTGAGTCATTAACTTACAGTCTTGATCTGCCAAAAGATTATTTTAAAACCATGACCCAAGATGGAAGCACGGTTTTAAGACTTCTACATTATCCACCAATTCCTGAAGATGCAGATCCAAATTGTATTCGTGCCGCCGCCCATGAAGATATTAACTTAATCACTATTTTAGTGGCGGCCACGCAAACAGGGCTTGAGCTGTTAGACCGTGATGGTAAGTGGCTGCCTGTTGAAACTGAAAAAAACAATTTAATTGTTGATGCAGGAGACATGCTTTCAAGAATCACCAATGAAGTCATCCCGTCTACAACTCACAGAGTGGTCAACCCCAAAGGTGAAAACACCTCTAGATACTCCATGCCGTTTTTTGTTCATCCGCATCCAGAGGCAAACCTAACTTGCTTAGACTCCTGCAAAGGAGAAAAGGCTTTGTATGAAGATATCAAAGCCGAAGAATTTTTAATGCAAAGATTAAAGGAGATTGGACTTACTTAATCTAAACTCATAAGGGGGAAATATGAGAGGGGTAATATTATTAAGTTTGTTATTAGGCCAAAGCTTTGCTTTTGCCAGTAACAAATCTTTGGCGCCACTGCCAGATGACTACTATAAAATTGATTCTATTGAAGTTTTTGATCGCACGCCGATCAAAAATAAGTACGACCAAATTAGCAAGTTAAGTTCAGCCTGTTCTAAAAATCAGTACTTTCAACACAACTATAATCCACAACTTGAAATGGAACGATATTATTTTGACCCAAAATCAGAGGTGGGAAAAATAATTCACTCCAACATGAGTGGAGCTGTAGGAACTATCACAGGCATTGTGAACCTAGGAATAAAAATTTGGAAACTCATTGAAGACAACAGACCCGTTGTAAAATATGAGGGCCCAGAAAAAACAGCCTCTGCAGTGCCGGAAAACATTCAACACTGGTCACAGCTTGAGTGCTGGTTGCCACCGCAGGTGAAAACCCATGAAGTGATTTACAAAAACCTTTATGGAATTGAGGTGGTTAAATTTAAATACAAATTCTTTTTTATTCCCGGCGGACAACAAAACGGCCAAGGCCTCTACCTTGCTGGCATTCAAGTCATTCCTGAAGAAATCAGTGTGGCTTGGGGATATAACTTTCACGCCAAAGCTGAGGTGGAAGACATCTTAAATATGGGATCTCATAAAGACCCTATTGCTGGAGCCACCATCAAAATTCAATGGAATGTCAAAACAGCCATTAAAGAAATGATCAGCACCAAAACTATTTTTGTCACCGGTGCCGGCGACATCTACCTTCAATAATCTAATTTTATGCAGCGAGAGAAAAGGTACGGACTACCTTTTCTTTCGGCGCAGCAAAAGGTAGTCCGTACCTTTTGTCACTGCGCAAAAATAATTGTGGTCCTATTTTAGTCTTAGAAGGCTGGATTTTAGGCTTTCGATTTGTTGTTGCAAAGAGGCTTGTTGTTGTTTGGCCTCTTCTACAACTTCATCGGGGGCGTTTTTAACAAAGTTGTCGTTACTTAAGCGCTTAGAGATTTGGTTTTCTTCTTTAGAGAGCTTATCAATGTTTTTCTCTAATCGCTTAATCTCCTCTTCAAAGTCAACAAGCCCCTCAAGTGGAATGACTACATCAATGGAGATGTCTTTTAACACCACAGGAGTCACAGCACATTTGTTTTTGTCAGCTTCAGAGACAATCTCACACTCAGCAAGACCAGCAAGAGTCATAATAGATGACTGCCCCTTGCCGAGGATTTTTTGCCCTTTATCTGCATGAGGAATCAATTTGGCTTTGATTTTTTGACCCGGAGAGATTCTATTCTCTCCTCTGATGTTTCGAATAGCGGTGATCACTGCACGAGTCACGTCTACCTCAAAGGCCACGTCTTCAACACCTAATGCAAGCCAAGTTTTATCATTTTTAACAGTGGGATATTGATCAATCACACAAGCTTCAGACTTAATAGGAAGTTTTTGATAAATCTCTTCACTAATAAAGGGTGAAAATGGATGAAGCAGTCTTACCACACGGTTAAGCACTTGTGACAACACAAGTTGTGTGGCCGCTTTTTCTTCAGGCTTGTCCCCATAAACCACAGGTTTAATAAACTCTAAATACCAGTCACAGAACTCATGCCATACAAAATCATAAAGCGCTCCTGCTGCATCCGAAAAGCGCATATTAGATAAAGCATCATCCACAGCCTTTTCACACTCACCAGTTTTTTGAATGATCCAAACATCAGCGTCTGATAAATGTGCTCTAGAGCTCACTGCTGTTAAAGGTTCTTCTTTTGGTGGTTCAAAGTCTTCCAGCACATTTAATGCAAACCGGGCTGCGTTCCAAATTTTGTTCATAAAATTTCTTGAACTTTCAAGGCGCTGAGTGGAAAACTTAATATCTCGCCCAGAAGCGATTTGTGACATCAAAGTAAACCTAAGTGCATCCGCCCCATACTCTTCAATCATCTCAACCGGATCAATAGAGTTGTTTAAAGACTTGGACATTTTTCGCCCTTGAGAGTCACGAATCAGTCCATGAATATAAACCGTTCTAAACGGAACATCTTGTTTAAACTCCAGGCCCAACATAATCATTCGAGCCACCCAAAAGAAAATAATGTCGTGACCTGTGACTAAAACATTTGTTGGGTAAAATGTTTTTTGCGCCTCTGTCTCTTCAGGCCAACCCATTGTACTAAAAGGCCAAAGCCCAGAACTAAACCAGGTGTCTAATACGTCTTCATCTTGTTGAATGTTTTTAGAATTACAGTTTTCACACTCGGCTGGGTCTTGCTCTTTCACAGTGATGTGCTGGCAGTCAGAACAGTACCAGGCAGGCACCTGATGTCCCCACCAAAGTTGCCTTGAAATGCACCAATCTTGAATGTTGTTCATCCAATGTAAGTAAGTTTTTGTCCAAGACTCAGGCTCAAAAACAATGGTTTCACTCTCAACCACTCTTTTAGCCGGAATGGCCATATCTTTTGTGTTTACAAACCATTGCTCAGATAAAAGCGGCTCCACCACACAACCCGTTCTTTGGCAATGCCCCACCGAATGAGTGTAAGGCTCCACTTTGAGCAACAAACCTTGCTCTTCTAATTCACTGACAACTTGCTCTCTGGCTTTTTTAGTGTCTAAGCCTTGAAATTTTTCAGGAGCATTTTCATTTAATGTGCCATCTTTATTTAAAATATTTAGCATCTCTAATTGATGGCGCTGACCAATTTCATAGTCGTTAAAGTCATGAGCTGGCGTGATTTTTACAACACCCGAGCCAAACTCTTTATCCACATAATCATCAGCAATAATTTTTAATTTTCGTCCCACAAGTGGTAGCTCCACTGTTTTGCCAATATGCTCTTTATAGCGCTCATCGGTAGGGTTCACACAAACGGCGGTGTCACCGAGCAAAGTTTCAGGGCGAGTGGTCGCAGCAGTTAGATACCCACTTCCGTCTGAAAGAGGATATTTAATATGCCAAATACTGCCCTTTACATCTTTGTATTCCACCTCTAAATCAGAAATGGCTGACTCAAGCTTAGGACTCCAGTTAATTAACCTTGTGCCCTTGTAAATGCGTTGTTTTTTATAAAGATCCACAAAAACTTTTCTTACAGCTTTTGAAACACCCTCATCTAAGGTAAAAGTCAAACGACTCCAATCACAAGAGTCTCCTAATCGTTTCATTTGAGAAACAATTCTGTCACCGTACTGGTGTTTCCACTCCCAAACTTTTTCAACAAACTCTTCGCGGCCAATATCGTGTCTTTTAATGCCTTGCTTAGCTAAGTCTTTTTCAACCACACTTTGTGTGGCAATCCCAGCATGGTCGGTGCCTGGCAGCCAAAGTGTATTAAATCCTGACATTCTTTTCCACCGGATGAGCACATCTTGAAGAGTGTGATCAAGTGCATGGCCCATATGTAAAAAGCCTGTGACATTTGGAGGAGGTAAAATAATGCAATAGGGAGGCTTTGTTGAGGTATCTTGCGCTTCAAAGTAGGAGTTTTCTTCCCACCATTTGTAGGTTTTTGATTCTACATCCTGCGGTTTATAACGATCGGACAATTGACTCATTTTACTTCTTCCTTTGCCTGTAAAAAACCCTGTAACACTAGCCTATTTGAACACAACCTGTAAAGTTTGTAGTTAGACTTTATAAAAAGCTCGAACCTGCTCTGTAGATGTTTCCAACACATAAATATTTATAAAACCCTGTTGATCCAATAGCTTAGAAGCCTTCACACTTTTTGTAACTTTGTTAGAAATCAAAACCAAGGGGTACTGAAGGTCGGGCGTGATGTTCTGAACAGTCTCAACTACGTTTTTTGGTTTTGTGGTCTGCGTGGGAGTGATCGGGGTCCCCTGCAGCCAGTCACTTTTATCTCCAACGTCTAAAATTGCAAAAGGCACTTTTTGCCTCACAAGATTGTCTAATTGAAAAATATCTAACCACAAGGCATTTTCAGGAAGTTTTTTATTAAAAAACAACATTCATTCCTCCTGTGCTTTTCCTTTGTCGGGTAAGTTTTTAAAAATCAGTAATAGCATAAGTAAAGCGATCACACTGGTGGCTGTGGCCAACCAAAACGGAGATCTCAGGCCATAAACCTGATAAAACCAACCTCCAACAGCCGGACCAATAATACGTCCAAGAGCTGAAAAACTTTGGTTCACACCAATGCTCATACCCTGCTCAGTTTTATCGCTCAATAAACTAATACTTCCCACAATAGAAGGGTTTAAAAGCCCGGTCCCCACACCTAAACTGGTCACGGCCACGGCCAATACTGCCACTGTGTCTGATAGAGCAATGCCCATAAGCCCTAACCCCAGTAAGATGGCACCTGCAATTAAAAGCTTTTTTTCTCCAAATTTGGGCATCCACTTTCGAATAAGATATCCTTGTGTGCTCACCATAATAATTCCCACATAGGCAAAGCCATAGCCTGCTTTACGAAGCTCCCAATCAAATAAATCCTGTACAAACAAAAATAACGTGGCTTCCATAAGAGCCATTGAAAACGTCACCACAAAAGTAGTTTGCAGCAAAACTCCCACCACGGGTTTTTTAATGTATTTAAATAATAGCTTTACTCTCTCATGCACCATAAGAGTTTTCTTTTTGGCCACTTGCCCAATCAAAGACTCTTCTAAAACAAAAAAAGCAAACACCGCATTTAACAAACAAATGCTTCCAGCTCCTATGGCGGCAAAGCTGGAGCCAAAGGGAGGCATATCGCCCATATACTCTCCAAATCGGGCAAGCTCTGCTCCAAAAAATGGACCAAAAATAAAGCCTAATCCAAAAGCCGCTCCAATAAGTCCCATTTGTTTTGAACGATTGCCTTCATCTGTCACATCAGCCACGTAGGCCATAGCTGTGGCAATATTAGCCCCAAAAAAACCGGCCAAGGTTCTCGCTAAAAACAAGCCCCAATAAGAGGAGGCAAAAGCAAACATAATATGTGCCAGCCCTGCCCCAACTAAACTTAAAAGAATAATAGGTTTTCGACCTTTGTAGTCGCTAATTCGTCCCCACATTGGAGCAAAGAAAAACTGCATCAAAGAGTAAATGCTCATCAACAGTCCCACTTGAAAATCACTGGCATCAAATTCCCGAGCTAAGTAAGGACTCAGGGGAATGATCATTCCAAATCCAATAAGATCTATAAAAACTGTGACAAAAATGACTAGCAAGGCACTTTTTTTCTTCATCAACACCCACTTTGCAAGTTGCGTTATCAATATGCCATAGGCCCCGTTTAAATGGCTCAAGCTTTGACTAAACCCAAGTCATACCACAAGATAAAAGAGATGTTTAAACAGATTCTTACCACTGTATTTTTATTATCTTTTATCTCATCAATGGCTCACTCCGCCATCAGAGTTTTTAAGCCTGGACAGGCTCATTTGACCTCAGATTTTAGTTTTTACAAGACCACTAAAAACTTCAGTCCTGAGGGCGGTGATTTTGAGTCTCTTCCCAGCGGCTACTACTACCAAAAAATTCGCTTTAGCCCACGTGTGGACTGGAATCTGACTCGCAGATGGAGCGTATTTGCTTCCACAGACTTGGTCAACGCCACAAGCGATAATCTTAACTTTAAAAGAACTCATACAAGCTTTAGCGATATAACAATGGGAGCTCAGTTCTGGATTCAATTTCAAAAATTAGTCCTTATTCCAGAAGCACGCCTTGTTGTGCCCATCACAAGCTTTGAAGCCTCTACCGATGAAGTGTTTTTAAGTGACGGCGTTTACAAGGGCTATCTGGGGGCTAACCTTCAAACTCAATGGGGAAGCTGGATTCCTCTGGTTAAAGGCTTTTACGAGTACCGCGCTGAAGAGCTTTCTCACAGATTTCACTACTTTGCTCAGATCACTAAAATTTTTCCAAGAAGTTTCAAGCTCTCAGCCCATGTGGGTGGATATATGAGTGTTTTTGATGATGGCTACACCGACAATGTCAGCTTTAGAAACAACTACAACACCCGAGTTAATGGCGGCAGCTTCGCCCATCACGGTGTAAACCCTCAAAAACTTTTCGCCGGAGGCTGGCTCGGCTTTTACGCCTCATCCAATTCCATTTTTAGCCTGGGCTATCAAGCAGACCTTAACGGTAAAAACGCCTCTAAAAACGACACCATTTTGCTTCGTTGGGAGTGGCTACAAATTGCAAAGCCTAAAAAGATTAGCCGTGATAAAAAACGAAAACGCAGATTTAAACCCGTGGACCCTAGTGAACAAGAAGACACTGCCTCTGATATTTTTGACAAAGTCGAACAAGAAATTGAAGGTGAGCAAGAGTAGTCTTGTGTATTGAACCCGCTTTTTTGATCCAGTTTATTTGGAAATTTAAGTCTCAACTCAAGCGTGAGCGGGTGCGGAGCGTCTTCGTATTGCATTAAGCTTTCAGCTTAACGCAACACGGATACGCACCGCTCGACACGAGTGTCGTTGAGACTTAAATTTCCAAATAAACTGAATCAAAAAAGCTAGCTATTAATTGTTTAGAGGTCATTTAATATGAATTATAAAAAAATTGTTTGTATAGATTAACTCGTCTTTTTATTACAACTGTACCTCTACTTTTAGTAATTATATTCAACCCTAGTTAAACTATAGGACTGGGAATAATTTTTTATTTCGACACCCGATGGCTCCTTTAATCACTTTTATAGGAGCTATTATGACAATCAAAAATCGAATCAAACAAAAAAAGAAGTAAACAAAATATTTCCCACCTATCTACACAACAATGAAATAGACAGTCTTCGAATCCCCCCAAGCGTGAAATCACTGAAGTGTTTTTCTGTTTTAAGGCCGCAAAGCGCCCTCGTGTCGAGTGGTGCGTATCCGTGTTGCGTTAACCCCAGAGGGGTTAATGCAATACGAAGACGCTCCGCACCCGCTCACGCCGGAAGCTTTGCGGCCTTAAAACAGAAAAACACTTCAGTGATTTCACTCAATTCGAGCACTCCCTAAACAAAAAAACCCCAGCTCAAAAAAAGCTAGGGTTTCAAATAAAACTCAAATTTTAAAAATAAATTATACGTCTAAGTTATTTTGCGATGAGGCTTGATGAACCGCCTTAGTCACGTTGTCTAAAATGCGTCCCGCTTCTTCTTCAGACTCCTGCTTAGAAAGCTCCACCACATCTGATTTAACATCTGGGTTAGGCATTACGTGGCGTGCCTGCTCAAGCATGGTTAAGTGAGATTGAACCAGTGCTTTCATATTGTTTTCAAACTGCATGCGCACACGTTTTAGGTCGGAAACTTCTTGGTAAATCTTTTTTAAAGAATCTCTAGCGTCACAAACAATCATTTCAGCTTTGTGTTCTGCATCGTTAACGATGAGCTTGGCTTCGCGTTCAGCATCAGTGCGAATTTTTTCAGACATTTTAGTTGCTGTGGTGATTGTGTGCTTTAGAAGTTCATCTCTTTCTTTAAATTCATTTAAAGACATTTCTTTGTCACGAATGGATTCTTTTAACTGATTGCGTTCTTTGTAAAGAGTTTCCATTTCATCAGCAAGGCTTCTTAAAAAGTCCATCACCTCATCAGCGTCAAAGCCCATCATCTTACGGCTAAAAGTTTTATGGGCTATATCTATGGGTGCGATTTTCATGTTTCCTCCTAAAGTCACAAACCTTATCTTATTTTACATCAAAGACTGACTGCAAGTTGCAATTCGTTGTTTTTTAGGACTTTAGTCAGTTTTTTGCGATGCAGTGAAGTTATTTTGAAAGCTCCTGGTCTCGCATAGCCGCCTTTTCAAAGCTAATGCGCAGTGAGCGCTCAATCTCTGTCTCTCTCATACTAGAAAGTCCTGAGTGTGTAACACCTTTTTTTGAAACCACTTGGTTTTGAAGCTCTTGAATGCTCACTCCCTCTTCTGACTCAGCCAGCATAGAAGCTCCCTTGAAGGTTCTCACTGTAATCAGTTTAGCTTCCTCCGCACTAAAGCCATACTGCTCCAACCAGTCTTGCCAATAAAGCATTAATTCAAACACAAAGCCTATTCCACTTCCAGCCCCTACGGTGAAAGCTCTAAACTCTTCATCTTCATCTAATTTAACCACCTCACCAAGTGGACTTAATAGCGCCTCTATCATGTCATCTACCGGCGAGTCGGCTTTTTCCGTGCAATAGCCGACAATGGCTTGTCCAATTCTGGCCGCCGTATTGGGCATGACTCTTACAATAGATCCTACTTCACCAACAACTTTTCTAATGGATGAGGTGTCAAGACCTGCACATAAACTTATGAGTACTTGGTCATCGGTAAAAGAGCTCGAAATAGGTTCAATGGCATCGTAAAAATCCTGTGGTTTTATTCCTATGATCACCACATCACACTCATCAATCAACTCTTCATTATTAGTCACAGGATTTACGCCATGCTTTTCTTGGTACTTATTTAGAATTCCAGGGGTACGATTTGAAATATAGATATTTTCTGGTGGAACAATTTCAGCCGATAAGATGCCTTTAACCACAGCTTGTCCCATGTTGCCCATTCCAATCATGCCAATTTTTTTTGTTTTTAAATTCAAATGCATGTCTATTTCCTTTGTCCGAGTAATACTGAACCTAATCTTATATAGGTTGCTCCTTCTTCCACTGCCACCGGATAGTCTTGACTGGTTCCCATGGAAAGCTCTTTGAATAACTCTGGCCTACTTAATTCGGGTTTATGTTTTTCTAGTAGCGTTTTTAGTTTTGCAAAATACTTTCTTGAGTCCTCAGCAGATTCGGCCCAAGGTGGCATGGTCATTAAACCACAAATTTGTAAATGTTCATAGCTTTCAAGTTTTTTTAAAAAATTTGATAGCTGCTCAGGAGAAACCCCCTCTTTGCTGCTTTCACCGCTGACATTTACTTGGACTAATACCGGAAGCTGATGGGTTAATGCTTTATTGAGTTTCTCCGCTAAACTCAATCGATCTAAAGAGTGAAGCATGGAGATCATCGGTGCAACCACTTTTGCTTTATTGGATTGAAGATGACCAATAAAGTGCCAATCAAAATTGTTTATAGACGTGTATTTTTCTTGTAACTCTTGTACATAGTTTTCACCAAACTGATTCACTCCGCAGTCTTTGGCCTCTTTGATCACATCCAATCTTTGTTTTTTGGATACAGCAATAAGTTTTACATCCTGCAGTTTACGATTGGATTTTTCACAAGCCGCTTTTATATTTTCAGTTATTGATTTTAAATTGTCTTTGATCATTTAAATGTCCACCCCTGCTCTTCAAAGGTTTTCTGAACTAACTCCATTGGTAAACCAACCACATTACTCCATGAACCCGAAGTGGATTCTACAAATTTTCCACCCAAGCCCTGAATTCCGTAAGCTCCCGCTTTATCCATAGGCTCACCAGTTTTAATATAATCTTGAATTTGCTCTTCGGTGAGAGCCTTAAACTGGACCTTAGTAATATCTAGTTTTGAAATAATTTTTCCCTCAGGCAGGCTATAAAAGCAAACTCCAGTTTTAACTTCATGTAAACTCCCCGACAAAAGTTGCAAGAAATTTTTGGCCTCTGTCTCATTTTGAGGTTTACCTAAGATCTGTTCGTCTTTTACCACCAAAGTATCAGCACTTAAGATTAAAACTGACTCATTTTGATACGATGGCTGCTCTTCGAGCAAGGCTTTAGCCTTAGTTGTCGCTAGGTCCAGTACAACCTCTGAAGAATTTAAATTTTCCTTAATTATTTCCGATACTTTTACTGGATGCACAAGGAATTTAAAACCTGCATCTGTTAACAGTTGAAATCGTCGTGGAGATTGTGAGGCCAATATTAATTGTTTCATGACGACATTCATAACTGAAAGGCCAAGGAATGTTAAGCTTTGATTCATTTATTCTTATCAGTGCATTGATATTAGCGGCACTTAGCGTTTACAGCTTTGCCACTTTTTTACTGGCAAGCAGTGCGGACTCTGATCAACTGGCTTGGGCTTCAGGCAGTGAGCCGGTCAAGAGTAACTCGTCCATTATCAACAGTTTACGTCCACTAGTGCATAATCTCACACTGAAGTATGCACAAAGGTTTTTTAATAATCCTAAATCTAGAAAAAAGATTGAAAAGCTTATCCTCACGGCAGGACTTAGCAAAGAACTAAACGTTGATGAATACATTGGCTTTCAGATTTTACTTGGTGTTTTTATGCCACTGGCTTTGCTACTACTCAAGTTTGGATTGCAGATGGACTTTCCTGTGGCCATAGTTCTTGGAGTTGGTCTTTTTGGTTTTGTGTATCCTGGTTTTTATTGCAAGCAGATGAAACAAAGCCGCTATATCTCTGTGGTGTCTGAGTTGCCGTTTTTTATTGATATGTTAGCGCTTTCTACAGAAGCTAATATGGAATTTATGAACGCCATTAAAAGAGTGGTTGAAAAAGCAGACCCCAATGGAGTGTTAACCAAAGAGTTTGGACAAGTTTTACAAGAGGTCAGCTTTGGTAGCTCTAGAGATGACGCCTTGAGAGCCATGGCAGCACGTCTTGATATGTCTGAGATCACCTCATTTACCTCCATTGTGATTGACTCCTTTGCCACCGGTGCCAGTGTGTCTACAGTTTTAAAAGAACAATCTATTCAAATGCGACAAGAAAGATTTGTGCGAGCTGAAAAAGCTGGGGCCAAAGCCTCACAGGTGATTTTATTTCCAATGCTGTTTTTAATTATGCCGGCTGTGTTTATAGTAATTTTTGCTCCAGTGATTTTAGGTGGGGGTATGTAATGGCCCAGTTAATGTTAGAAAAAAACAAACAGGTGATTTGCTCAAAGGTCAATGTGGCCAACACTGTGTGGTCTCGCACTAAGGGGCTTTTGGGCACTCAAAATTTACCAGAAGGTGAATGCTTATGGATTCAAAAATGCAATAGCATTCATACCTGGTTTATGAATTATCCCATTGATGTGATCTTTGTGGATAAAGAATTAAACGTGATTAAAGTTTACGAAAACTTAAATCCTTGGAAAATCACCATGCCTAACATCAAAGCAAAATCGGTCTTTGAAATGCAATCTGGGTGGATCAAAAACAATATGCCTCAAATAGGAGATAAGCTTTATGTGGATGCTTAGAATACTCTCCGGTCAAGAGGCTGGAAAATCCATTCCATTAAATCCAGGCCAATACAAAATTGGGCGCGACCCTAATTGCCAAATACCACTTATGAGCACGAAGGTTTCAAAACATCATGCAACACTTGAAGTCTCAGCTCAAGGTGTTCGTTTAACAGACAATAACTCCACCAACGGAACCTTTGTAAATGGTATTCGCATTCAGTCGCAGCTAATTAATTCAGGCGATAAAATTGCTTTTCACGATGTGATCGTAGATTTTATTCAAACAACCAGTCAGGCCTTAGGCTTTGCAACAGCGATGCCTGGCAATTATTCTCCTCAACCCGAACACTCCCATGAAGACGAGCAAGACTCTCAAGCTGCAGCTCAAGTTCAAGTTCCTCAAGGACTACAAGGTATTATTCAGGTGGCCAAAAACTACATTGATGATGTCTTAATGCCGGGAGTTTATAAACTGGCCGAACTTATGGAGTTTAAATGGCTGCTTGCAAGTTTTGTGGCCGCCTTTATTATTTTTGTCACAGTTTTTTCGTCCATTCCATTAATGCAAATACTTAAAGAAAGTATTGAACTTGAAAGTCGCCAAAGGGCCTCGACTATTGCTAGAACTCTGGCTTTAATCAACCAAGCTCATGTGGCCTCTGGCAATAACACTTCTGTGTCCGTGCAATATGCTCTGACTGAGCCGGGAAAAATTGAAGCCTATGTAATTAACTCTTTAGATGGCTCTATTATTGCCCCTATTAATCAAATTGGTCAAAATCTGGATGTTGAGTATGTGCATGAAGCTCGCAAACAATCTAAAGATTCTGTGAAGCAAATTGATGATGAAACTATTGTTTCTGTTCACCCCATTGATGTTTATAACAGTCAGTCTGGAAAGTCTGAAGCAAAGGCCTTTGCTGTGGTGGTTTACAAAATGGGAAAGGTGGCTGTAAACGACAAGAGTATTTTAAGTCTTTTTATTCAAACACTTTTTATAGCTATAATACTGGGTGGAGTCTTATACTTTTTCTTATACAAAATTATCGACTACCCTATTAAAAATTTAAATAAACAGTTAGATGGAGCCTTAAAAGAAAGTAGTGACCATGTAGAGATTAATTATCAGTATCCCACTCTACAGAGTCTAATTTCTAACATTAATACCAGTTTAAACAGAGCCACGTCTTCATCTGGCTTAGATGACATGGATCAGTTCAATATGAGTGGAGCTGATAGAATGCAAGAGATGGAGCACGTCACAAACCTTATTGGATTCCCGGCTCTTGCCATTCACAACGAAAGTCGCCTTATCACGGCAATGAATATGGCGATGGAAGAAAAAATCAACATGAGTGCATTAGAACTTATGCAAGCTCCGATAGATAAGCTTCTAGATCAAGCATTCAAAGAGAGCATACATTATTTAATTGAACAGTGTGAGAGTCAGCCTAACGACATCCACAGCAATAATTTAGAGTTTTCAGGTCTTACTCACGAGGTTACAGCCAAAGCCATTTATGGTGAAAAAGAGATTTCCTACTTTGTGATTGTAATCTTGCCTATGGCTGAGGAGGTTGCTAGCTAATGAATCAAGCTCTTCAGCAACCTAAATTCGAATACTATCTCTTTGTTATGAGTGGCCCTCATAAAGGGGAAAAGTTTCGTCTTTTGAATTCGCAAATTCAAATTGGACGGCAAGATAATAATCATATTCCTTTGCCAAAAGATAAAAAGGTCAGTCGCCAACATGCAATCATAGATTTTGCAAATGGTGGAATTTACATCAAACACTTATCTGATAAAAACAAATTAATATTAAATGGTAAAGTCATTGAACAGGATAACTTAGTTCATGGATCAGAGATCACCTTAGGAGACACCACTTTACAATTTCACATAAGAGCGGTGCACCCATCGCAAGTGGCCACGTCTCAACAAAAAAAATCTCGCAAGCCTAAACATCAAAAAACAAAAAATAATACAAGGCTTTATATCTATGGTGGCCTGGGGCTACTCGTTTTGTACTTAGCCACACAAGATGGCTCTCCTAAAAAAGAAGTCACCAAACAAGAAATTGGCAGCACGGTTAAAATTCAAGAAAGCATTGAGGCCACGTTAAAAGAAAGAGCGCAAAAACAAAAACAGATGAATCTCAAAAGAGTGAAAGACAAAAGGTTTCAAGAGGCTGACTTAGCTTATAAGATTGGCTACAGAGAGTACCAAGCTGGTAATTACATGCGGGCCCTAGACTCTTTTCAAGCCTGTTTATCTATTTACCCCACTCATATGTTGTGTGACAGATATAAAAATTTATCTATTAGAAAACATGAAGAGCTCATTGAGCATTATATTCGCATTGGGCTTCGCTATAAGGCTAATAATCAGTTTAGCAGTTGTGAGCAGGCCTTTTCTCAAGCTATGATTTTATTAAAGGGAAACAGAAGTGACAAACGCTACACCTTGGCCAATGAGAATTTTAAATACTGTAAAGTTTCGATGGGGGAATATATAAATGAATAAAATTATTATTCTCCATAAAAATGATGAGGTCGCAAACCTGGAGTTAAAACCCGGGCAAGAGTATATTGCCGGTCGAGGCACAAAGGCTGATATAAAACTGCCTAGCCTTGAAGGTGTTTCAAGGCAGCACTTTAAGCTCACACTTGAAGGTGAAACACTTTACATTGAGCAATTGGCAAAATACGGAGAAATGCTTGTTGATGGAGAAGTCTATGAAAGCTATGAAGCCCATCAATCTTGTGAAATTAAAATAAGACCTTTTACTGTGGTTTTTGAAAAAGCTGAGGCCTCAAAAGAACTAAGCTCTCAGCCCGATGAAGAGTCTTCTGACCATTTGCCAGCCACAGTGGAGCCTTTCAATGCAGACGAAAAAACCTCGGTTGGTGAAATTAACTTGTCACTAAGACTACAAGTGTATTACCCCACCGGAGAAGAGGAAAAAATCCGACTCACTGAAGATCTTTCCGTTGCGGGCCGGGAGGCCAGTTGTGATATCTACTTAAGAGATGATCATATCAGCCGTAGACATTTTGAAATTATTAAAAAAGCTAATCTTTATTATATTAGAGACTTGGGAAGTTCTAACGGCACCTATTTGAATGACCACAAGGTATCTACCGATAAGCCTGAAGTTTTAAAATCAGAAGATCAAATTAAAATCAAAGGCTTAAAAATTAATGTCTTTTATGAGGACTCAAGTTTTGAGCAAAAGCTCTCACAAGCTATATCAGTCCCAGCAGTGCAACCACAACAAATGAACTATCAACCGATCTTTCAACCTCCCTCTATTGAAGACTTTGAAGATGTTGAAGTTGTCGGTGTTGAACGTATTGGGGGCTCCAATAAAAAGCTCAAAAAAATAGTCGGTAAACTTTTTGAAAACAAAATCCGTGGCACAATAGTCGTCATTGCCGGTTTGTTTTTACTTTTAATGATGTTGCCGTCAAATAATCAAAATAAAGAAGCAGGTAAAAAGGACCTCTCTTCTCAAGAGCCGTCTTTTAAAACACTCTCAGAAGAAGAAAAAAGCCTTATCAAACATAAGTACAAGCTTTTACACGATGCCTACAGTCGAGCTGACTACGGCACATGTATCATTGAAGCCAAAGGGATTCATAAAATTCTACCTATAGGATTTGAAGAAAGTAAACGTTACGAAAACTTATGTGATAATGGCTTAAAGGCCATTAAAGATCTGGCTTATCGAGAAAAGCTTGAACGTATGCGAGAAAAAAATGAACAACAAATTGCTCGAACAATCAGTGAGTGTGAGGAAAAGTTTAATTCTTTATCTTTACCTGAGCTCAAAGAGTGCTTGCTACCTGCTACAGAAATAAATCCTGAAGATTCAAAAGTTCTAAGCCTGCTTGAGAAAAAAAACGCCGAGCTACAACAACAAGAAAAGCAACGTGAAATTGCCGCCGCAAGAGAGGCTCGAATTCAAGAAGGTATTAGTGATTACAAACGACATATTTCTCCCTATAAAAAAGGGCAACTAAAAAAAGCTATTAATCGACTCAATTCTTATTTAGGTAAATCTTATCCAGATCCTTACAACTATAAAAGCAAAGCCCGTAGAAAGCTTGCTTCTATAAAAGAAGAGCTGAACAAAAAAATAGAAACAAAGTTGGCCGAATGTGAAAGTTTATTAGATAAACAAGATTATAAAAAAGCCTATGAGGCTTGTGACTCGGCTCTGAAAGAGGATAAATCTAATAAGGCCGCCCAGGATATGGTGAAAAAGTTAAGATATGAACTAAGCCTTGAGATGAAAAAACTATTTGATAACGCCATTCTTGAAGAAAACTACGGCAACGTGAATGCGGCAAAAAAACTTTGGAAAGATATTTTAGAAAAAGACTTCCCCGAGGGGTCTGAGTTTTACGAGAAGGCTAAAATAAGACTTGGTAAATATGGTGAATAAATGAAGTTTTCTGAGCAGTCTTACAGTGGAAAAGTTTTACGCCCTAACCCTGTGGTTGAAATTACAGAGAGCGCTGAACTCATTTTGGTTTTAACATGCTGGGGAAATTCTGATGCCTCAGATGTTTGCATTAATACCATCCGGGATTACTTCTTCTCCACTATGGATGATCAAGATGCCACTTCACCTCATCCCATCTATCCTCAATACAGTGCCGTCTCTAACCACTTGCGGATTGCGGTACAATTAGCTAACGAATCTATTTATACACAGTTTAACCATGAACAGTTTAATACAGGGATTGAAATCTTTGCTGCAAGCTTGAATCAAATGGAATTAAGTTGGGTCAGTCTTGGCTTTCCTCAGGTGTTTATTTCTCAAAACAGTGCTTGGAAAGCTTTGGATTTAAAACAAGACCTTTCTTTTGATTATGGTTTTACAGATCAAAAACTTCCCCCACTGCCTTCACAGTTTTTGGGGCAACACAATCTGCAGCCTTTACAGCCTAAATCTATTAGAATTAATGAGTCTGATAAATTGCTGTTATGTAGCCACAATCAGCCTCAGCTACCTCAAAGTGATGAGCTCGGGGCTATTGTAAAACAGATTGCCAGCAGCTCTAGCTCAGATGCCTTTTGGACTGGCTTGCTTGAATTATAAATCTAACTCACTGAAAATATTTACAATTTAACAAACACAGACTCTTAATCTAATTATTTAATGGTATACCTCTAGTGAGTCTTGGGGGGATCGTCTTGTTAGTATTACTTTTACTTTCACAGTTATTATTTGCAGAGCCAATTCCTTTGTATAATACAGGTCTGGAAGCTTCAGATCTGTTACACCCTAAAACTCAAACACCACTAAGCTCTGAACAAGTTTTAAAACTGAACACTGACTCCTCAAAATTAGAGCCAGAAAAAACCTCATACTATGATGGTGTGAAAAAAAACTTAGAGCTAAAAAATCAAGCCATTGAAAGCCTAGACTTATCTGAACTTACTTTAAGTGAGGTGCCCTCTTATCAAGCTTTGGATTTAACTCAAATTATTGCTAAAGACCAAAAAGGCAAAAAGTATTATATTTATTTTGGCCCCAAATCACATAACATTGTTTTACGAAATGGCCTGCTTGCAAAACTAGGCTATGTCACCCAACCCATCAAACATCAACTCAATCTGGAGCTAAAAACTTCTTCTGTGAAAGCTAGAAGTTTATTGCAACTGCTTCAGTCAAATCTGATTTTTAAAAACTCAAACAGATGGGTTAAAAATGTTGAAAAGACACTGGTAAATGACCAATGGGTTTGGAAATACAAAGACTCGCCTGTTAATAAAATAAAACTTCAAGATGTCATCATAGCGCCGGTGAATAATAAAACCTTTGATTTGGATTATGGATATGTGGCTCCACAAATTATTGATGGCTTTAGATCGATCAATGCACTGCTTGTCCCCTACTCACTTGTAGAAGTTCCTGAGTCGATCAACAAATTTTTACCTCAACCCGGACAAATATATGATCAAAAGCTTTATTTAGATTACAGTTTACAAAACTCAGGTTACGACACATTCACTACAACCTTTAATGATGCCAAATGGATCACCCGAAAGCTTTCAAAATTAACCCGAGATGACTTTCAAGACATTGTGTCCAAGGTGAACTACCCCACTACAGAAATTTCACAACTGTTGGTTGAAAAGCTGATCGCGAGAAGAAATTGGCTGATGCAATCACTTTTACCAAATGAACACATTCCATCAATAAATAACAATCTCGACTTTTCAAAAGGCCTCGTTCAAAACGGAGTGATCACAAAACAAACTTCCTACACAAATCCAGAGGATGTTCTGGAGCCTGACAAATGGTACGTAGGCTATGGTTCAAGATTTTCTTTTGAACAAAAAGAAGCACCTATTTCTTGGGAACAAATTCAGTCTTACATGTGGACACTTTTGTCCACCAACTTACAATCTAATGTGATTCAACAAATCAACGATGAATTGCCAAAAACAGACCTTGAAAAAAAGTCGGCTCAAAATAATATAGATTTTCAAATCGACAGTTTTTTTAACTGTATTTTGACTGATGACTGTGACCCTGACACAGATTATTGGAACACTCCATTTTTTAAATTTAAACTTTTAAATCAAAGAGCCGTACAATTTGGCTCGGTTTTTGGAACCAATAACCAGATACAACTTGTTGAAGAGTTCGGTGTAGGCCTTGATGCTGGTGTTTTTTTTTCAGCCCTTGGTTTAGACCCCACAGAGCTTTTGACGGCACAAATTGATGCCGGTTACTTAAGAAAATGGACACATATAAAACCACTGGCTAGCATTAAAGAAACCCTTAAGTCAGAATATTATTTTAAAATACTACCAAAATTTAAAAGTCTTTTAGTTCCCTACAATCAGTATAAGCTTGGTCACTCATTAAAAGATTTAACAACCGGAGTCGTTGATCAACTTCCAGAAGATATGAAGATGGATCAGGGTGAGTTCCGACGAAGTGAAAAGCAGGAAGTGGTTGATTCCTTGCTCTCTAAATTTTTAGAAAGCTTTGCTGTTGGTCAGTCTTATATAATTACCGATCAAATCTCGTTTGGCGCAGGCATTAACTTTGGAAAAAAGCTTTCCAACAATTGGCAGCTCAATGCAAGCACCAGTAGTAAAGTTTTAGATTTGGCTCGAATGCATTTGTACCGAGCTACTGAAACAGACATTCATATATACATCTCAAAAGCGGTGCTTAGTGAAACAAGCCTTGGCATAAACTTAAATCTTTATATCCCTGTTCTTTCCTCTTATTGGGGCTATAAAAACTCTGCAGATTTAGGAGATTGTTTAACTCCACAGTCAGAAGAAATAAATATCATCAAACAATCAGAGTACACCACCAGTAAGTCGAGCTCTTGCTCACCAACCACTTACTTTTACAAAATGGACATCCAAAGTGTTCAGGCCTATCTTGAAGAGAAATTAAAAAATACTAACGATCAAGATTTGATTAAAAGCTCAACCCAGGCGCACACTCAACAATTGATTCAAAACTTAAAAATTCTCTCAGAAGGTCTTACTAGGTATTCTATTGCTAAAACGCAAAAAACATTAGAAAAACTAAAGCTGCCACAAAAAGTACAACACAACTTCACAGAGAGCACAAAAAGACTTTCACTGTTAAGTAAACAGTGGTTTAAAGCTAAAACCTCAGACCTAATTGATATTGAAACAGTTACCCCTGCACAAGAGCTGTCTGAAACAACTTTTTCAGAAGATGACTTATTGGTGCAGCGAAAAACAATCCTTCATCATAAAAAGGCCACGAGAACAGGAAACAACTATCAAAAGCTACTTACTGACATAGCGAACTGGTACATAGACGATAAAATTGATAATTCAGATGTGAATGTAAATATCCCAAGCAATGGTAACCCTGGGGACACTATTTACGGACAAGCCACTCAAAGAAAGCTGACCCTTGAGGCCGTCATAGAACAAGACTTTGTCGTGGACCCAATTGTAAAAATCCAACTCAATCACAAAGGGTGGAAGCTTAACTTTCAACAAACTATGGAACTTGTACACGAGTTGAATCAAAAGTTTGGCTCAAACTTTATTAACCCTGATTTGTTTTACGGCATGGATGAGTACCAACTTTATCAAGTGCAAGTAGAGCACATTATTTTTAATCAAGGACTCATGTATTTAATCCAAAATAAACCTGAACACTTTAGACATTTATTTAATCAAGCCAATGTAAGGCTTTATGCCAGTGAAAAGAAAAAAGCCCACGATGAGTTTTTAAATTTAGAAGAAGCTCTAGAAGACAAAAAATATAAAGCCTATGTCCAATTTAAAAGAAAAAGTAAAAAGCTATTTAGAGCTTATGAAGCTCAGGACCTTGATGACTTTAAAGATTTAAGTCTTGATATGATTGACTATTTAGACAGTCTTTTTGATTACAAAGAACTCAATCAGTTTTTTGGTGAAGGATCAAATCATGAAAACTCTTATGTGTATGCCAACTTAAGTGGATTCAAAAAAGGCATTGAAAACGCTTTAGAGGACATTAAGTCCATTCATTTAGGAGAAGTGGGACAATACCCACTTGGGGGCCCTGCAGATTATTATAGAAAAGAGCACCTTCAAAACATGTCCCCTGGTGAGTTTTATTTAACTTGGATCTTGGAGGCCTACTGATGATGGTTTTGCTGTTTTCATTAATTGTGAATCTATGGGCTGAAAGTATTATTATTGCTAAAGTCTCTCCAGAAAACTTAGCTCTCTTAAATCAAGAACTTCCCCATATAAAGCCTCAAGCTTTTACGTATTTTAAGAGGTTTCCTAAATTTAAAGACATTTATGTTTTTCACACTCCCTCAAAAAAGATAAATAAGTACTTAGGAAAGGTTTACTCAACAGATAAAATACAAGCCTTTAATATTTCACCAACTCCAAAAGACAGCTTAAGCCCTGTGGGACAAAAGATTCCTGACAGCTATTACAACTACCAATGGTATTTAGAAACTCAAGACCACAAACTTGAGACACAAAAATATGGCTTAGGAAAGTTTATTGAAACAAAAGCTATTAAAAAAACCGCCTCCCTTGAATGGTTTGACGTAAAAGCTCAGTTTGAAAGCTCTTTTCAAAGAAAAGCCTTAGTGGCGGTTTTAGACTCCGGTGTTGATATTAGACATCCTGACATTTCTAAGCACATATATAAGAATCAAGCAGAATGCCGTTATGTTGAGGCGACTGATTTGTATTTGCCAGAAATCACTTTTAAAGAAGATGTTGATAATAACGGCTATGCTGGAGATTGTGCCGGTTGGAACTTTACATCATTTAAAAGACCTCGACGTGGAGAAAAACTCACAGGCGACAACCAAGTCTATGATGATACTGGGCATGGCAAGCATATTGCCGGTAGAATGGCCGCTCAACAAACCAACATAGGCATTGTAGGGCTGAGCCAAAACATTGAGATATTACCGGTGAAAGTATTAAAAAAAGTTACCAGTGAACGAGAGTCTCGAATGATCTCTTATGAAGGTCTTTCGCATTGGGTGGCCCAAGGCATTTTGTATGCTGTGGATAAAAATGTGGATGTTATTAACTTAAGTCTTGGGTGGCCGGAACGAGTTCAAAGTGAACTTGTAAACAAAGCTATTGAAACAGCACATGAGGCCGGGGTCATTTTGGTTGCTGGCAGTGGTAACGACTCCCACAATGCTTCTATATATCCTTGTGCACATAAGCATGTGATCTGTGTGGGTGCTAGTAATATCGAAGGAAAGCTTTCAAATTTTTCTAATTATGGGCCCCATGTCGATGTACTAGCTCCAGGAGAGTCAATTATAAGTTTAATTCCACAAAAAGTGGACACCCTAGATTTAGAGAATATTTATATTTTTAGTGATGATCTATTAGCCTATATGTCGGGCTCTTCACAAAGCGCACCCATGATCTCAGCCATCGCTTCTATGCTTAAAACTCAAAATAAAAACTTCAATGAAATAAAAAATCTATTAATAAGCTCATCATCTTCAAGTCAAAACACACAGGCCGGCTTAGTTTCTTTAAAAAAATTGATGTGTTTATTAAAGAGTCCTGATTGCAGTTTTAATAAAAAAGACATTTTGATTCACTCTAAAGCCAAAGCGGGTGATGGTAAGCTTTACCTTGAGTTAGAAAACTTAAGTCAAAATGAAAAAAACTTTGTTTTAGAGATTCAAGATAGAAACGGCCAGTTTTTATCAAAACAACAAGTAAAACTTTTAGCTTTAGAGAATAAAACACAAGCTTTGGAATTTACATTTGATAACCTATCTTCAGAGATTGAACTTCAGATAAAATACAACAATCAGATTTTAAACATAGTTGCCGATAACAAAAAAACAAACTTTGATAAAGTTCTCGAGTTTAAAGACACTCCTGAATCCATCTTAAACCAATGGCAGCAAGCTTATGACAACAAAAACCCCTCATATCTTTTCACCATAAAGTCATTAGAGAACAATCAATCCACTCAGCTGTTTTTTACCAGAGAAATAGATTATGAAAATAAAAATGTTAAAGTAAACTTTTTTGAGCTGACCGATCTTGGGGTGCAATTTCTTGGTCATTACACCATTGAGAATGTTCAAAATTTACTTTCAGTTTCAATGAGTGATTTAGACATGAATGGAACCCAAGACATCTTTATCAGAGCTCTAGCAAGAGATAATGATTTAAATCGCCCCTATGAGAAATTGATTTATCTAAATCAAGACCTATCTTTAATTCAGGAGTTTTCTCTGTATGCTGATAAAGCTGTCGCAAGCACAGCTTCTGAGATTAAGTTTTATAACTCCAATGAGCTTAGGCTTCCTTATATTTTTAAAAATGGTTTGGTGAGCAAAAAATCAATTTCAAAAAATAATTATCAACATCTTATTGAAGACCTGAATGTTGGGACTCAAAGAGTTTATCAGTTTGTACCATCTAAAAATAATCCTAATAAATTAGAAGAGGTCAGTTTTACAAATTCTGAATGGTTTGATCATTTAGCCGATCAACTATATCGTCTCGTCTTTGACACTAACGCACGCCCTATTTATTACAAAGCAGAGCTTTTACTCGTACTTCATAGTGACGGTCATCAAGTAGAGCTAATCACAAGGCTTTATAATCAAAAGACAGAACCTCACACTCAACAGCACTTTTTTAAAACCACTATTGATTTAACAACTGGTCAGTTTCAAAGTGTGCCTTTAAATATTCAGCCGATGCAAATTCTTGGTAATAAGTATGTTGGAATGATTTCTCTCAATGAAAAAGAGCACAATAACTTCACTTTAAGCTCAATTAATAATAACAAACGAGAACAACTTCGCTTGCTACATTTTATTAATGGCCAGTGGCAAACACAACAACTAAGAGCTGAAAGTCTTGAGGAAAGATTTATTGCTTTTCACTCGGCCTATTTTGACAATGAATATGTTTACCTTCATTTGGAAAATATTAATGATATTGTCATACAGCAATACAAATTGAATGACTTAGAAAATGTTATCAGTGAATTTAAAAAGCCTAAAATCAAAAGCACATTTTTACCACCATTTAGCTTTGATGAGTTTTATTTGCCAATATTTATTAAAAACGATCAGCAAAATCTTCCGGCACTTTATAACGATCAGTCACAACTTTTTTCGGGACGCATTCAGGTTTTAGTGCCTACAGACACTCAGCTACTTCCAAGTTATGAGCTCTCCTATGAAGTCAGCGAGGAGTGTCACAACATGCCACTGCAGTTTGAGGGACGTAAATATCAAGCCGTGGTGTTTTGCCCGAAAGAGGCCGTGTTTAAAATTAAAGATTTAGAATTGAAGACGACTACTTCTTTTTTTCAATAGTGATTGCAAAGCGTTTGATACCGCCACTTTTAACCGCATCGATGGCTGAAACCACATTTCCGTGAGGCACGTCTTTGTCAGCACTAATAATGGCTTGAATGTTCGGATTGTCTGCAGATTGAGTTTGAGCTTGTTTTTTAATATCTTCCACACTCATGGGCTCACCGTTTAATGCGTACTCTCCAGATTTTGAAATAGAAATTGAAAACTTTGAAGGTGCTGTTTCTTCTCCACTTCCAGCTTCTGGAAGTTGTACATTCAGGCTCGGCTTCATAATAAAGGGAGTGGTCACCATAAAAATGATCAGTACCACTAAAATAATATCCACAAATGGGACTATGTTAATTTCTGCTATCGGCTGATCGTCGCCGCCGCCAATCTTTCCTGCCATTAACTCTGACCTTTTTTAAACTTGACCGATTTTGCATAGGCCACACATAGCTCTTTAACTGATTCAAGGTTTTGCATAATAGACTTCACTTGCTTTTGATAAGTGTTAAAAGCAATCACAGCGGGGATGGCAACAATCAACCCAACAGCTGTTGCAACTAGAGCTTTAGAAATCCCCACCATAACCACGGCTGTGTCACCCTGGCTTGTAGCAAGTGCTCTAAAAGCGTCCATCACCCCAAATACCGTTCCAAGGAGTCCAATAAATGGAGCATTAGATCCCACTGTGGCTAAAAAGTTTAAGTACTTTTCAAATCTTGGTCTTTGAGTTTCCGCATAGGAGTTAAACACCTCTTCAAGACCTTGTTCTGCATTTTCTTTTGCATGTCGTAGACCAAAACTAAGAGCTCTTCCCTCTAAGGAGTCCCAGTCTCTACTTAAACCTTCAATTTCAGAAAGTTCATTGCTTTTTAGTATCTCAATCATACGCTCACGCATTCTTTGAGAATTGCTTCTTTCTGTTTTTAAAGTCCAATAGCGTTCAAAAATAATTCCAATACTGATCACACTTAAAACGATTAAAATCCAAAGTGTGATCTCGTGACCCGCTTCTGCAATCACAAAAAATTGATCCGTTAACATACAAACCTCAATTCAAAGTTTAGGTACTTTTAAATTATCGCTGGTAATAAAACCTACGGTCAAGTTATGATAATTAGAACTCATCTTAGGAAGGTTATTACGGTTATGAAGAAGCAGACAAGCTGCGTCTTGAGCCCAAACAGGACACCTATAGACTTATTTTTTAGGAGTTTTCAGTGAAACTTGCCGTTAGTCTATGTGTTTTCATACTTTTCTTCATACAAGGCTGTGATTTTAAAAGCTCATCACAAAGCTCATTTCTAGTGATTGCCGTGGACTCATTAAGCTACGACAAAGTGCTTTGCAACAATCAAGATGAGAGCAACAAACACCAAGGCTTTCATGACTTGTGCACAGAATCAGTAAGATTCACTCACGCTTACACGCCCTCTTTAATGTCTCAGTCGGCCCTGGCCTCCATTCTTACTGGCATGTATCCTTATGAGAACCAGGTTTGGCAGAATGGTTCTAACTATTTGTCTAGTTTTATTAAAACAGTTCCTGAAGTGGCCATTGAAAAGGGCTATAGAACCGCTTTTTTTTCAGGGGGCCCTACTATTTTTAAAAAGTCAGGTCTTCATCAAGGCTTTGAAACATTTTTTGATCGTTTAGATTTAAAGCTGGACTACTTATACAGACCGGCCAGAGAAAACTTTAAACTTTTATTAGACTGGTTGGTCACACGCTCTAACACCACACCTTTTTTTAGTATGGTTTATCTTTCGGATTTACAATTTCCAAATGTAGCAACAAAAACCGATTACGGGGAATTAAGAAGTCCTGTGCAACAAGGTCAGCTAGATGAAATCAATGAAAGTTTAGATTATCTGTTTAACGCCCTTAAACGTCATAAAAAATGGGACAATACAAATATTATACTTGTAGGGCTTAATGGCCAAAGTCCCACTGAAAAGGTAAAAGCATTAGACCTTAGCCATGAAAACACACGTGTAACAATGCTTATTAAGCCGGCACAAAAAGCAAGAGACTTGGGTCTGAATTGGAAGATTGATAAAAATGTCAGTTTAGTGGACCTAGGGGCCACACTTTATGATCTCTTAGAAGCTGACATTCCCTCTCCTACCTCTCGGCTTTTAGATGTCGTCAGTCTTAAAAAAATTCTTACCTCACCTGACACCTATTGGAATGCCGACCGCCCTATATTAATTGAATCCGGCTGGCCATTATGGAATGAAATTGGCTTATCCAGAATGGGCTTAAGAAAGGGTAATCATTTTATTAAGTACGATAAAGACATAAAAGTGTATAACACTCTTATTGACCGCAATGAGCTTTATCCCATTGGCGACAAAGACCCCCTTTGGGACAAACTCACCACTGAAGCCGAGATCATATTTAAACAGCTCAATTTTATGCCTTTTGAAATGCAAGATGAAAAATTGATTGAGAAAATCCTTGTCGCTAAAAAATTGTTCTTAAGTAAAAGTCCGGATAAAAAAACCATTTACCAGATTGAAGAACTGTCCAAGAAAAGATTTTGGGACGACCAACTCAAGTTATGGTTAGCTAATATTGCTTTGAAAAATAAAGATTGGTCCGAGTTAAAGCAAATTGCCAAACAGCTGAATAATCCGCTTTGGGTTTATGTTGCCAATAAAAACTTAGGAAAAGTAGACAAACCTCCACAAAAAAAGTGCGGTGTACTTTTTCAACTGAACACACAAAGCTTTCAACGGCCTTCACCTCAAACCTGCGACAATGAACTTTTATTAAAAGCTATAGAATGGATTTTAGAAAAAGAAAGCTATGCCAAAGCCGTAAAGTTTGAAAAGTTCTGGCGTGAATACAACTATTACCTAATTGACCAAAAAATCGGAGAGTACAACTACATCAATGACCTTCAATGGGACGTCAAAAAATCCCTCCCCTCAGGCCCACTTCTCGTCGACCTATTCCTCTCTCTCCCAAAATCCCGCTCCTACCTCAAAAAACTAAACCTCCGCATAAAAGCCCGCGAATAACACCGCATCCCAAAAGGTACGGACTACCTTTTCACACAGTGCACCCAAGGCCAGGCCTACCTGTTTAAAACTTTTGATGTAATTTATTCATGCGGCATTGTGTTTGCCGCACTATTCGGCAAAATGCTTAGATTTTTTATCTTAGATGAACTAAATAAGCTTTATGAAAGAAACAAATGCAGTTATTCAAAAGAAAATTATAAATAAGCTAGTTGCTGAGTTTGAAAAGCGTCGTGAACACAATCCTCAATATTCATTAAGATCATTTAGTCGCACGATCGGAATAAATGATTCGACCTTGTCTCAAATAATGAGAGGGAAACGCAAAATTACAGACAAAACATTTAATCATATCGCTGCTGCACTTAATTTGGATATCGAACAAATCACAAAAATTAACGAATTAAAAATTAAATACTTAGACACTAAAAAAGCAAAGGCACTCTCACACTGGAAATATGATGCGATTTTAGAGTATATTGAAGCTCACCCTACTGCTGATATAAATACTCTTTCTCAAGCATTCAATCTACATACATTAGAAGTTCAATCGGCAATCTCACTTTTACAAGAACTGGGTTTTCTTAGTTATGACACTGTTCCAAAAAATTTATTAGGAGCAAGCTCAACGATTTCAGACCCTAAAGTAAAGTGTCTTGCTGGACAACAATATCAAAAATCTTTACTCGAAAAATCAAAACAATCTATTGATAAGATTTCTAAAGAAAACAGAGATCACACGTCCATTATTATTGGCATATCTGATGAGGACTTAAAAGAGGTTCGACAAATAATTGCCGAAGCTCGAAAAAAAATTATGAAAACAATTAACAACTCAGAAAGTAAAAAATCAAACGTCTATGCTATGCAGTTTTCTGTGTTTCCATTAAATAACAAGGGAGATAAAAATGAGTAAGAGTTTCTTTCTATTAATAACAGCTCTGGTAAGTTTAAGCGCTTCAGCAGAAGTTTATAAAGATTCAGATCTAAAACAAGTCAGCTACTCGTCTGGCCAAGAAAGAGGCGCAGGATCAGGTATTGCGGCTGAGTTTCATAGAGCTATGGATGACTTTATAAAGCTTGTTAAAGAAAACAAAGATTACTTTCCGGGAGTGAACATTAAAGATCTCGAGGCAGCACAACTTCGAGTTCTTGTAAATTATAAGCCAATTAGAGTCTGTAATACCAGTGCCGTACTTGATGCTCACAGCAATATTAAAAAACAAACTATATTTGTGAATCAGGCCGCATGGGTTGCTAAATCCTGGCAAGACAAGGTTCATATTTCAGGACATGAATTACTTCTTAACACAGGCTATGAAAAATCAAATCAATATCAATTATCAAACCAAGTATATAAAATTGATAAAGATTATCTTTCAAAAAAATATGGTGACCAAAGTCTTTGCCAAATTGATCCCCACAATTGTGATTCTTATTATGGAATAAAGGATAATTTAAATGAGTATATTAAGCTTTATACTGATAAAAAAATTAATTTAGAAGATTTACAAATTTTGATAGAGATGCGCTTGAATACTATTAATATTGTAAAGAGAACTTCAATTGGAATCAAACTTCTTCAATTAGAACGAACTTGGTATGCAATGGATAAAGAAGGTCAAATAGAAAGATTTATTGAAGCACTAGAGCTTGCTGTGGATAGAGAACTTGGACCTATCATAGAAGAAATTCGTATTCTATCAAGTTCGAAGTTAACAGAAAAACAGCTTAGCTGTGTAGAATTATAAAATTCATATCTATTAATGTTTTTGTATAAATTCAAATATAAAAAGCGGCGATTACCATTGTAATCGCCGCTTTTTATATTTTAAGTTTTTAAAATTACTCTTGTAGCAAACTTTCTGCTAACTTTTTAACGTGCTCTACTGAAGTTTCATTTTTTAATGCTGCAAGTTCGTAAGCTTCTTCTAAGCTTTGAGTTTGACCATTGGCACTTTGTTTCATTGCAGATTTTAGCTTTGTAAAGCTCACACCCACAACCTCTTGGGCAAAGCTGTCATAATCTGCAGCTGTTAGAGAGTCTTTGTCCATAGACTGCATTTGCAAGGCCATTGTGGCCACCTCGTCAGCTCTTTCAGGAGCCAGTCCAAATTCCACATTGAGAATGTTTTTCGCTTTACGCTTTTTAATTTCTGTCACAAGGGCGGCAGCTTTACTCATACTCACTGGTGTCATTTGGGCTTTATTAAACTGAATGCCTGTGTACCAATCTTCGTAAATATTTCCACCCACATAATCTAGATCATAAAAAAAGTTGTGATCGTTGTAGTCCAAATAATCTGAAACATTGCTGTAATAGCTAAACCCTGACAAATCATAAGCGTCGTAAGTGTTATAGTCATAGTCATACACAACAATATAGTCGGTTTGACGAGTGTAGGTTTTCATTAAACTGACATCATAGTTTAAGTCCACTCTCAATTTATCCACAAAACGATCGGCAAGCTCTGCATGTGTTGGATAATACACACTAGAAGATGAGCCTGAGCTTCCACCTCCACCACAGCCAACAAGTAATATTATTGATGATAGTGCAAGCACTGAAGTAAATAGTTTCATAATTTCCCCCTCTTTTTTGACACCAGTTTTGGCGAACACCCCCCTATAGATCAAAGATCATGCCAAGGCACTTTGACACCGCTTGCCTCGGAGCGTTATGTGTCTAAATATATTCCTAATGCTTTATAAGATTATTGCCAGCATTTCATAGTAAGAATTTGAAGAGTTCCGCAACAGGCAAGACAACAATAAATTTAATTACCTGATAAATACTCGCGCTCTTTATGAGATTTGTAAAATAAGACTTACCACTCTCTACAACGGGCCAAGCTTTGGAAATTCTAGTTTTAATACTTGAAGACATATGAGTCGCTAGCTCAGGGCTGTTCCTACATATTATTAAAACTTCTGAGTTTAAATTTGCTGATCTCGGGTCTACATTATAGGTACCAATTATAAAGTGTTGATTGTCTATGACAGCTCTTTTCGAATGGGTACCCCAGCGCTCAGACACACCGTTTATAGAAGACAGGTAATCAATCGGCTTATCGCCACTGTAGGCATACAAATTAACACCGGTGTCACGAATAGAACCAAGTGAATTGGTAAGTGCTGAAACTGTATAAAAAGCGTCTGTCGAATATAAACTATTTGTGAGGTAATCTTGCTTTATTCCTTTAGCCGATAACTCTTTTAATAAACTTATGCCATCAGGCCTAAGAACAAAATAAGGACTTTCACCATATATTTTCGATTTAGCCTCATTTAAAGCTAATGAAAGGTATTTAAACACCTGTCTATTATTTAAACTGACACCAGGAAAATCAGTAATAAACTCTATATCATTGCATTTTCCACTCTTGTAGGTACTGCCTTCAGATAAAGGTAAGTTTTTTATAGAGTCTAATATTTCTTCTGAGGCCTTTGTCTTCGTAAAAAAAACTTCTCCTAAAAGGGCGACGTCACCTTGTTTAGGATCAGGATGATCTGCATAATTAGACATCCAATACAAATTAAAACTCTTTAGAATTGAATCAACAATGGGCCCTCTAATTACAATATCACTGTCTAAAAAGTTATAATGACTTGATAGGTTGAAATAATCGTCACCTATATTACGGCCACCAGTCATGGCTACGGTATTATCTATGATTAAAAGCTTTCTATGGCTGCGATGTTGAACGCTCACGATGCGCAAGTTGTTAGTAGTATTATAATACTTCACTTCTATATTATTTTTTTTAAGCTGCTTAGCATATGCTGTTTTTAAAACAAAAACTGGGGCCGCAAAATCCACTAGCAGCCTAACCTTTACTCCTCGCCTGGCCGCCTCAATTAATTTTTGAGTTATAATTTGACCAGCAATATCAATTTCATAAATAAAAAACTCTAAATCAATGCTGTTTTTTGCACTGTCGATCAACTCAATGCGTTTTTTAAGACTTAATAAACCATCGTCAATAAGTTCAATATGATGAAGATCTTTGGATCGAGAATAAATTGACTCGTTTACAGGCTCAACCCTAAGCGTGGTTTCACTCCACCAAAGAAAGCCTGCCGTTGCCAAATAAATCACTCCTATTAAACCTAGAACGGAGACACCTGATATCTTAATCAACTTTTTCATTATAATCTAAGCCTTGGTGTATAACATTAAACCATTAAGTGTAGGGTCACCTTGCTGATATAGTTTTATGCCATCTGTTTTAAAACCATTTTTAAGCATCATCTGATCTAGATGCTCGTGTGAATAAAATTTTCGAATTTCAGACTCATTGTAAGCTAAAGTTTCATTTGTTCCCATATTAAATATGTCATGAGCAAGAGCAACTATACGCCACATTTTTTCATTAAAAACATTGTGGTCGCGAACAATTAATTGACCGCCAGGCCTTAAGATGTCTCGAATGGTGGATAAAAACTGATCACGCAATTTGACTGGACAATGATGAAACCCAATATAAACAGTTGCTAAATCAATGGAGTTTTTGGGGATATCTTTTGTGTAATCGACTTCATAGTTATTTAATGGCACAAATTCACCAATTTTTGATAATTGTCCTCGCTCAACAATGTCTACAGGTGAATAGGTTGCAGCCTTTTCATGTGATAAAAATATTGGTCCATTAATATCTAATATATCTTCTAGGTGACCAATATATCTACCTGTAGTTCCAATTTCAAAATAACCAGAAAATGTTTTCTTTCCTTTCAATAACTTTATCGCTTGTCTACCCATCTCTTCTTTTTGCTTTTTTAATGCCGGCAAAGCGAAAGTTAGATCACCTAACATTGGTTTTATTTCATGGATTCGACTTTGTAGTGTTCGATAAATTTCACGATCTGTTTTTCTATCTTGAGATACTTGATCAATCAACTGATGCATTTCTTTTTCAGGAAACAAATGAAAAACATTAATCAAAAATGGATAGAACTCTTGTTTAAACGAGTCATTGCCATAAATATAAGCAAAATTACCAATATCTTTATCTAGTACAAGTTGGCCATTTTTAATACCTTGTTTTGCAGCAGCTAACAAATCTCGATAAGGCAATGCAAACATAAGTGCAGAGATTGTGGTTAGTCTTCTGATAAAGTCTCGTCTAGAGTTTATGTCTTGCATACTTGCCTCTCATATTTTTTAATAGGGTATCAACAAGGATACCAAAAGTGAAGATACTAAATATATTTAAGAACAAAATAATTTCCGTTTTAAGAGTATTTCGAATCAAATGGATATCAATACCACTTTGTCTAACAACTTTTATAACTGTTAAGATTTCAGGTGATAACAATTTTCAAAAGCGTCTGAACAATAAAATTGTTAATGACGTGACTAAACTGAACCCCATACAAGTGGCTCAGGTCATACAGCCTAAAACTGAAGAAGATATTGTAAAAGCCATCAAAAACACCACTGGCAAAGTGTCGATTGGCGGTGGTCGCTATAGTCAGGGTGGACAAGTCGCTTATGAAAATAGCATTCATTTAGATATGAGACAGTACAATAAAGTATTGGACTTTCAGCCAGATAAAAAGGAAATCACAGTTCAGTCTGGTATCACGTGGCGAGATATTCAGGAAATAATTGATCCAAAAAATCTTTCTATCAAAATCATGCAAACCTATGCGAATTTTACTGTGGGCGGCTCTTTAAGTGTAAATGTTCACGGACGCTATATTGGGGAAGGACCATTAATTTTATCAGTTAAATCTTTTAAAATTGTTCTAGCTGATGGCAGTGTAAAAAAAGCAACACCTGATAAAAATAAAGAACTATTTTATGGTGCTATTGGAGGATATGGTGGTCTAGGTGTTATCTCAGAAGCAACTTTGTTTCTTACAGATAATACAAAAGTTGAGCGACGAACTAAGTCAATGCCAATCACTGAATATAAAAACTATTTTTTTGATAAAATACGAGAAAATAAGAATGTGGTTTTTCATAATGCCGATATATATCCTCCTGATTATGAAAAGGTATTAGATGTGAGTTGGTATAAAACCAATAAAGAACTCACTCATACAGATCGGCTTATAGCTAAAGATCGTAAGTATCCACTGCAGCCCTATTTAGTTGATATTGTATCCGGCTCTGATTTTGGAAAATGGTTAAGAAAAAGTGTTTTCGATCCTTATTATTATTCTAAAGAACGTGTGGTTTGGCGTAACTGGGAAGCCAGTTATGATGTGCGGGAACTCGAACCATCAGATAGAGATGACTACACCTATGTTCTTAGAGAGTATTTTGTTCCTGTAGAAAAGTTTGATGACTTCTATCCTAAGATGAAAAAAATTTTTCTAGATAACGATGTTAATATAATTAATGTATCTATACGTCATGCCAAGCCTGATTCAGGCACATTACTTGCCTGGGCTCGTAAAGAAGTTTTTGCCTTTGTGGTATATTATCGCCAAGGCACTGACAATAAAGCTAAAGAAAAAGTTAAAAAATGGACACAAGAGATCGTAGACGCTGTTACAGATATGGGAGGTACTTACTATTTGCCCTACCAAATTTACGCCTCCGAAGAACAGTTTCAAAAAGCCTATCCCAAATCATCTGATTTTTTTGCACTAAAAGATAAGGTTGATCCTAAAAACCGTTTTATTAATAAACTTTGGGATGCCTATTACCCAAAAAATAAAGGGGTATTGAAAGCTAAGGCTAAATCTATTCCTCAGTATTTTAGAGGTGAAGAACAAACCATATTAACTATTCCAGAATGGTATTTGGTTTTTAATCCAAAAGAGTATGCAGACTTTTTAGAGGCAAAAAATAACCCTAGTGACTTTCCGTTTCTAGAAAGTATAAACGAGTACTGGAGTCTCTATGACAGAGTAATGATCCTTACTGAAATGGCTTACCCAGTAAATAAAGAATATCGAACTATGCTACAAGTAATAGGAGTTAGTACGACTCTTGAATATTTACTCAAAAGTTTTTACGAAAATACATTTGGCAGACTTTCTTACTGGATAAGTGGCCCCACAAAAGAAGATCAAATCATTGCTGAGGCTCATCGTGCATATAGTGATTTTATTTATCATACCGCATGGTATGAATTTAATTTTTGGCATTGGGTTAAAAAACTTTGGGCAAATACAAATTTTTTGGAAAGTGGCTTTATCAGAAAAACTGAGAGAAAATTATTCTTCTCAATGGAGTTTGTAGTTAAAACAATTTACGCCAAACTTATAGGGTTTGGTGCAAAAACGGCATATGAAGCCAGTGATGGACTTATATACGCAAAAGTAAAAGCTGACGACCGCAATATAATTGAATTCGACCCTAGAATTCAGGTTTTAGCAACAGAAGATAATAATCACCTTATTGGTATACCTCGCTGGGGACCCTTTACGGAGTTGGTTCCAATTTTGGCTGCACAAAAAATTAATTTTCTTGAAATTTCTGGTAATGATGAGATCGCATTAAGCTTTTTAACAAATAAATCAACTAAGGTCACCTTACCAAATGCTAACCTACTTTTTGAAAGTAAAGTTGTATCTGATAAGGATAAAACAAGACTAGTTTTTTTAGTAAAGGTCTCTGAATTGTCTAATCAGCTGCAAAGAATTAAGAATCAATATGGTAACATAGAGCACATCTATGATTATTAACTAAGTCCACCTAACTAAACTGAGTACAGAACTGTTTTGAAAAAGGAAAAAGGTAGTCCGTACCTTTTGGGATGGGGTGTTAGTTAAATTGGGAGCAGAGTTGTTTTAGGAGGCGGGCTTTGAAGGTGTTGGTGTGAGGCTTTTCGCCGAGGAGTTCCTCAAGTGAAGTCATTACGTTTGAGGAGAAGCCGCAGGGGTTGATGCCTTGAAAGGCGTTGGGGTCTTTTTCTAAATTAATGGCAGCACCGTGGTAGGTGATCCATTTTTTAACGGCAATTCCTATGGAGGCGATTTTTTTGTCTTTCACCCAAACACCGGTCCATTGAGGTTTTTCATCCACGGCGGAAACCTCTTCAGTGGGAGTGGTCGTGGCTTCGATGTCGTAAGTTTTTAGAGTGTCCACTATGGCTTGTTCAAAACCCCGCAGGTAAGCATGCAGATCTTTTGCGGGAAGTTTTTTTCTGTCGGTTTTGTTGAGATCTAAAATAGGATACACAACCAACTGATTAGGGCCGTGATAAGTGGCTTTTCCACCTCTAGAAATTTCATAAGTATGACCTGACCAACCAGAAAGGTCTTTTTCTGTGGCACCACGACCAAGTGTTACTACCGGTGGATGAGAACAGTATATTAGTGTTTCTTTTTTTTCACCGGTATGGACTTTATTGAGAAGATCAAGTTGTTGATCAAGAGCTTGTTGATAATCAACAAGCCCCCACTCTATTAATTTCATTTTTTATACACGCGCCTGTGCTGATGATTTTTTAGTATTCACGGGTTTATTAATCATATGAATGGCATGACCAAGAGTGGCTTCAGCCGCCTCCATCATTGTCTCCCCAAGGGTTGGGTGAGGGTGAATGGAAAGTGCTAAGTCCTCAAGTCTTGCTCCCATTTCAATAGCAAGTACGGCCTCACTGATAAGGTTGCTCGCCTCTGGCCCACAAATGTGAACTCCTAAAAGTCTGTGAGTTTTATTGTCTGCAATCATTTTTACAAAGCCATCAGTTTCCATTAATGAAACCGCTCGTCCGTTGGCAGCAAAAGGAAACTTATTCACCTTTAGATCGCTGTAGCCTTGAGCTTTACACTCTTCTTCGGTCCATCCGGCTGAGGCAATTTCAGGGTGAGTGAAAATCACAGCAGGAACTGTTTTTGCGTCGTAAACTCGGTTGTGTCCAGCCATCACTTCGGCCACAAGCACTCCCTCATGACTAGCTTTGTGGGCTAGCATTGGTTGGCCTGCAATATCACCAATAGCAAAAATATGTGGAATGTTGGAACGCATTTGAGCATCCACTTTCACAAATCCACGATCATCAATGTTTAAACCGATTTGCTTAAGCTTCATTTGATCGGAGTTTGGCTTTCTACCAACAGTCACTAAAATTTTATCCGCTTCAAAGCTCTCCACTTTTCCATTCACTTCCGCTTTTACAACAACGCCAGAGCCTTTTTTCTCAAAGCTTTTTGCAAAAGCTTTTGTGTGAACTTTTACATTGCCTTGTTTTTTAAGCTGTCTTTCAACAACTTTAATACAATCAGGATCCGCAGCACCTTTAAGCACTCCATCGGCAGCTTCTAAAATTGTGACTTCACAACCAAGCTCTGCAAGATAAGAACTGATCTCAAGGCCAATGTACCCACCACCAATGGTGATTAACTTTTTAGGCACTTGCTCTAAATCCAAAGCCCCTGTGGAAGACATCACTGTTTTTTCATCAAAACTAAAACCTGGGATCTCAATAGGTCTGGAGCCCGTGGCCACCACAAAGTTTTTGGCTTTAATATGACGAGTCTCTTTAGAGGACTTTACTGTAATGTCGTTAGCTGATGTGAACTCGGCATCACCTTGTACAATTTCAACTTTATTGCCTTTTAATAACTGCTCAACACCACCAGCCATACGGTCTGACACTGACTGTTTCCAGTTTTTAAGCTTTGGCATGTTAAGTTTTACACCGGAGACTTCAATCCCCATGGTTGAACTTTCATGTTCCACTTTGTGTAAAAAGTGTGCGGCCGTGATCATCGCCTTTGAAGGAATACAACCAACGTTTAAACAAACTCCACCTAGTTTTTCACGCTCAATAATCACTGTTTTCAAACCAAGTTGAGCGGCTTTAATGGCCGCCACATAACCACCAGGTCCGGCACCAATTACACAAACATCATACGACATAAAAAAGTCCTCTCTTTAGATCATTTCCAACATTAGATGACTTGGGTTTTCAAGTCTTTTCATAAAGGCATTTAAAAAGTTAGCTGCCACAGCACCATCAATCAGTCGGTGATCGGCAGTGATGGTGTAGTTCATTACTTTTGCTGCTCTAAACTTACCGTCTTTCATAATTGGTTTGTCGACAATTTTGTACATTCCAAGAATGGCGACTTCCGGATGGTTGATGATTGGTGTGGCATAGTTACCACCAACACTACCAATATTAGTAACGGTAATTGTTGCGCCCTTCATCTCATCTGGCTTAAGTTTACCTTCTCTGGCACGACCGGCTAAGTCCATAATCTCTGCACTGATTTGTAAAATTGATTTTCTGTCAGCGTCTTTAATCACAGGCACTACAAGTCCATTTGGTGTGTCCGCAGCAAATCCAATGTTGAAATATTTTTTGTAAACAATTTCCTGAGCTTGATCATCAATGCTGGCATTAAACATTGGATAATCTCTGATGGTTGCAATCAACGACTTCATCACAAATGGCAAGTAAGTGATTTTAACATTGTGCTTTTCACCGGCAGACTTTGCTTGAGTGCGAAGCTTAACAAGTTCGGTCACATTGCACTCGTCCATTAAAGTAAAGTGAGGAACCACTTGTTTAGTCATTTGCATGTTTTCAGCAATCTTACGACGAATGCCTCTTAAGGCCACGCGCTCTTCTCTTTCTGCACTATCAACTGGCAGTGGTGCTGGAGTTTTAAACTGAGGTGTAGAGATCGAAGGCTGTGCACTTCCGTTAGTCGCTGCTGGTGCTGCGGATGGTTTCGCGCTCAATACATCTTCTCTTGTCACGCGACCAGCAAGGCCTGAGCCTCCAACTTGATTGATGTCTACACTCATCTCGCGAGCTAATCTGCGAGTGCTTGGTGTGGCTAAAACGTTCACCTCAGCCACTGGTGGATGAATGGTTTGAGTGGCTTGAGTTCCGGCGGTAGCTGCAGGCTCTGAAGTTGAACTTGCAGAAGCTTCTTGCTTTGGCTCTTCTTTTTTTGGCTCTTCTTTTTGAGGAGCCTCTTCTTGTGCCGCACCTGAAGTTTCTAAAACTAAAATTTCAGTTTCAATTGGGATCACATCCCCTTCTTGGGCTTTGAGTTCTTTAACAGTTCCCGCAAAAGGAGTAGGCACTTCAACAGTGGCTTTGTCGGTCATCACCTCAGCTACAGGTTGATCATCTTCAACCGTGTCGCCCACTTGAACTAACCATTGAACCAATTCCCCTTCTGTAACCCCTTCACCAATATCCGGCAGTTGCACTGACTTTGTCGCCATCTTCACTCTCCATAGTTAAAAAATAATGAATCAATCTATCAAATAAACCTTAAATTTAAAACTAAGCTTTACGCTGACGCTCAATGACGCCTTTCATAAAGTATTCAGCAGCCTTGTAAGAGCTTCTCACCAATGGGCCACTGGCCACATATAAAAAGCCCATGTCTTCTGCTGTCTTTTTCCAGTACTCAAACTTTTCAGGAGTCACAAACTCCTCCACCTTGAGTTGTTTTTTTGTGGGCTGCAAGTATTGCCCAAAGGTCACCACATCACAGTCAATGGCTCTTAAATCTTTAAGTGTTTGAAGCACTTCTTCGTCCGTTTCTCCAAGGCCCAACATAATGGAAGTTTTTGTGTAGCGAGTGGGGTCGTAAGTTTTAACGTATTTTAAAACATCTAAAGTCTGTTGATAACCCGCTCTACGATCACGGACTTTGCGAGTGAGTCTTTCAACAGTCTCCACGTTTTGTGCGAACACATCCGGCTTAGAATCCACCACTTTTTCAATGAGCTCTTTACGACCACTAAAATCAGGAGTTAATACTTCGGTAATAAGATCAGGATCGTTCTCTTTAATCACTTCAACAGTCCTTGCAAAGTGACCCGCCCCTTGATCTTCAAGGTCATCACGGTCCACACTGGTAAGTACCACGTAATCAAGTCCCATTTGGGCTATGGCATAACCCACCTTCTCTGGCTCGTCTTGATCAAGTTGCTGTCCAACTTTATTAGATTTAATGGAACAAAAACGACATCCCCGCGTGCACACTTCACCCATAATCATAAATGTGGCAGTTCCACCGCCCCAACACTCAGCAATGTTTGGACATTGAGCCTCTTGGCAAACGGTGGCGATATTTAAATCTTTGAGTAAATCTTTAATCTCAAGATACTTCTCACCGGCCGGTGGACGTACTTTGATCCAACGGGGTTTTGGCTGGCGCACATGTTGACGTTTTGGCTTATCATTTGGCAATGCATTAGACATATTTCACCTCTACATGAGATCTAATCACCAATGGCGAAAATGTCTATGCTCACTCTGTAAATTTACTTATTTACATATTGCGTCAAACGCTTTGTCTAAGTTAACAACCAAATATTACTTTTTTCTGATAATCACGTTTTCAAGTATCTACATATAGATTAGATTACTGAGGTTTTTTTAAAGAGGATTAAAATGGAATCTAACAAAATCAAAGGTCATTTTTTAAAACGCTATAAGCGCTTTTTTGCCGACATTAAATTAGAGAGCAATGAAGTGGTCACAGCCCATGTTCCCAACACCGGAAGCATGAAAGGCTTACTTACAGAAAATGCACCAGCACTACTTACCTACAACAATGACCCCAAACGCAAGTTAAAGTACACCCTTGAGGCATTAAAGACTCCCACAAGTTGGGTCGGTGTTAACACTTCAAAGCCTAATAAGATGGCCGCCCTTGCTTTTGAACAGCAGCTAATCCCGCACTGGGAGCCCTATTCTTTTATAAAAACTGAAGCAAAAATTAATGACAAAACACGTATTGATCTCGCTCTGGCAAAAAAATTAGAAATTAAAAAGTGGGACAAAGCTTTACTGGATGAGCATACATTCCATTTTGTAGAGATTAAAAATGTCACCTTAAGTGACAAAAACACAGCCCTATTTCCTGATGCCGTGACGGAAAGAGGCCTGAAGCACCTTAATGAGCTCATAGAATTAGTAAAGTCCGGCCACAGTGCCGAGCTACTATTTACAGTGCAAAGACAAGACTGTGATCAATTTTTACCGGCTTATGACATTCACCCTGAGTACGCCACTACTTTACAATTTGCTCAGGAACAAGGTGTAAAGCTTACGGCTTTAGAATGTCAGTGGGTGGACGGTGAAGGTTTTGAACTCAACACATTCAAACCTTTAAATATAAAATTTCAATAAAAAAAGGCTACATAAAATGTAGCCTTTTTAAAACTTAATATGTTTAAAACTATTATTCTGCTAAATGCTTGTCGATGATCATTTTGAAATGATCAAATGGGTAAGCGCCCTTCACAGATACGCCATTTACTAAAAATCCAGGAGTTCCAGAAAAACCAAACTTTTGAGCCTCTTCCATATCTGATTTTACTCGATTCATAACTTCTTCAGACTTCATGTCTTTTTTAAGTTTACTCATATCAGCGCCCACTTCTTTAGCCGCGGCTTTTAAAAAGTCCTCGCCTTCAGACTTCATACGATCTTGTTGTTCAAACATGATGTCATGAAACTTTTCGGCCTTTTCATGGCTTTGCAGTGCAATCGCTTCAAAGTACTGAGCGGCAGGCATAGCTAATGGGTGGAAATCAAGTGGCAAATGTTTATAAACAACTCTTACCTTATCACCGTACTCTTCCATCACTTTTTTAACAGTGTCATATCCACGGCTACAAAATGGACATTGAAAATCTGAGTACTCAACAATAGTGATTGGCGCTTCTGCACTTCCAAAAATCACTCGGTCTTCATCAATTTCTGCTTTTTTAGGGTTTTTGAACTCTTCTTCAAGAGCTTTTTCAGACTCTTGCTCTTGTTTTTTTGCTAACACTTCTTTGTATTTTCCTTCAGCTTTTTTAACAGCTTCAAAAAATTTCTCTGGATTGTTTTCAATAGCTTTGAAAACTTGGTCTTCAATACAGCCAGTTAGCAAAAAACTGGATGCTAATAAAATTGCAATACTCATCTTTTTAAACATGTAGCCAACTCCTATTGTAAAGTTACATTGCTCGCCATTGTCTCATAAAAATCCACGAGGGCAAATACATTTTGAGTCAATTTTGTCTCAAACTGATATGACTAAAGTCTTTGGGATAATAGTCCGAATATTTTTTGAGGGCTAATAGATGTCAAAGTTTCAGCTACAATTTTCATTATTAAAATACACGGGGTTGTTTTTTGTGTTTTTAACAACTTTGACAATCTCTACATTTCTAACCCCTCCCAAAAACTTATCATTAGCCAATGAGAGCGTTAAAGAGCGTCAACCCAACAGTGTTTTCTCCATTCATAACTTTTCAAACAAAAGCTTAGAAACACCAAAGAATCAAGAACAAGAGTTTTACTCAGTCCAGCTTGATTGCAAATCTTTACAACAAAAAGATAACTACACCATCTCCTCAAAAGGGAAAAATATCCGATTGAAATCCAAATGCGCTACAGACAGCACTTGGCTATCTATAACAAACACCTCAAACAACCATAGTGGCCAGGTTTTAAAAGTTAATACACATGGAATTTTAACATCGGATTTTATTCGACTCTCAAAGGGCAAAAACCAATTACAACTTTTAATGAAAGACAATGATGGGACTGTGACTAAAAAGTCTTTTAGTGTAATCTATTAATACTGATAGTTAAAACCCACAATCAGTAAGTGCTCTTTAGTTTTATCCTCTAAAATTCTAGATTCTTGCTCATTAAAGTAGGTTTTAGCAATCACTGAGGCCGACAGCTTTGAAGACAGAGCTTGAGTGTTTGTAAGTGTTAATGTTGCCGTGTTAAAGGCATAATTGGCTTCAAAGTAGCGGTTTTTACTGTAGTCGTAACCGATATGACATATTGTCTCCAAAACAGAGGTGGGGCCAAATGCGGACTTATCCATCTCAAAGGTCATATAAGATTTTACATCATAGGGATTATCTACTTTAAGCTGAGCGTAGTTCCCACTGAGTGAGTATTTTAACTTCAACTTATAGCCTTTTTTTATTTCAACATCTACGTTTTGAAGCTTATCTTTTAATTCATACACAGGTCTTAAAGACTCTGACGACTTAAAGTAGTTGTCCACATGATGCTCAGAGAGTCTTTTAATAATAAAGGCTCCATACTCTCGTTGCCTTGAAAAGTCCTCTTCTTGACCAATCTTTACACCGTCAATGTCGTATCTCACTACATTGTGATAGTTGTTTTGAAAAAGATTACGATCTTGATTGGCATAACCAAAGGTCTCTCTGTACCGAGTTTTAAACTCTTTAACCATTTCAGGGTCGTTAAAAATCATTTTATTGTAATTTACAATTTTCACTTGAGGTTTTTTATTTTTATCAATCACATCTTCGTAGATGAGCGACTGAAAAGACGCATCTTCCCACCATGATTTAGCCTGGCTGGCTAAACACGCACATGGGAATATATATAAACAAATGAGTCCTAAAATTTTATATTTCATCACATAAATATATAGAGCAAGGCATGCGCCATAGACCAAAAATAATCACAAACTATTGTTTTTATTGTGTTTTTTTGAAATCTATAAAATTTAAGCCTTTTTGACCACTGTTGGAGTTTTAGACAAAGCCTGCTCAAATTAAAAATTTTCGATTAATTTCAATAACTTATAGCTATTTCCAGCTCACAGCATCATGCCAAATAATGTCGTTCAGACTCAGCCCAGCAGGTGTTATGATTTGGCTTTAATTAAAGGACGGATTATGCAGATGACTCAAACTCTTAAAACCAAGGCGGACCTGCACCTGGCTCGAAAAATTTGGCACTGTTCAGGCATACTTTTAATAGCCTACTTATACACTCAAATGAACCGAAGCGAGGCATTAAAACTGCTCCTGGGCTTTGGCTCCTTAGTGGTTGTGATTGATATTTTGCGTTTAAAATTTAAAGGCTTAAATGAGGGAGTGATTAAGGTTTTAGGCCCCGTAATGAGAGCCGGAGAGAAAAACTCCATTTCAGGCTCATCAGCCCTTATGATTGGAGCCTTTTTAATTATTTATTTTTTTCCAAGAGACATTGTGACCTTGTCTTTACTTTTTTTAGCCGCTGCCGACCCTGTGGCAAGCTACTTTGGTGTTAAATACGGAAAAGACAAGCTGATTGGACCCAAAAGCCTTCAGGGCACAACCGCAGCCTTTATCACCTGCACCCTTATTGCCGCTGTGTTTTTTTACTCTCAAAACCTAATGGCAGAGAGGGTGTTGATTGCAAGTCTCCTTGCTGGTTTTTTTGGTGCTATTTCTGAGTTAATATCTATTGGAAAGATTGACGACAATTTAAGTTTTCCCGTTTTCAATTCCTGCTTTTTATGGATTATTTTCTATATCTTTGGTGGATTTTAAGGGGACTTCAACTATGCAAATTCAAAACATCGGAGACAAACTCGTGAAAAGAAAACCACTTAAAAAACTCAATCAAAAAACAAAAAAAATTCGCAAACGATTAAATGTAAACATTTATGTACTTCCTAATTTAATCACTACAATGAATATGTTTTTTGGCTTCTTTGCCATTATTCACGCGATCGGCGGTCAATACATGTGGTCGGCTTATGCCATAGTGGCCGCGGCTATTTTTGATCTTTTAGATGGCCGAGTGGCCAGAATCACACATTCTGAAAGTGAGTTTGGAGCTGAGTACGACAGCCTTTGTGACCTAGTTAGCTTTGGATTGGCCCCAGGGCTACTTTTATTTCAATGGGCTCTTCAGCCTTTTGGAAGACTGGGCTGGTTGGCTTGTTTTTTCTACGTGGCTTGTGGAGCCTTAAGACTTGCAAGGTTCAACGTGATGAAGACTGTGATGGACAAGTCTCACTTTCAAGGCCTCCCCATTCCCATGGCAGCTGGTATTGTAGCTTCCTCAGTTCTAGCTTTTAACGACCTTGGCTGGGAGGCTGAAAAAAGCATTCTACTTCTAGGAATCACGTTTTTATTGGGATTTGTGATGGTCACAAGCTTTCGCTATAGAAGCTTTAAAGATTTAGACCTAAAAGACCGCCTGCCCTTTAAATACCTTGTGGTCGGTGTATTCGTTCTCGCCGTGATTGCCATCCGCCCTGAGGTGATGCTTTTTGTTTTATTCTTATCCTACGCTGTTTTAGGAGCTATTTTTGGGATTTTACGAATTGGTCCCAATAAAAAATCTATGCTCAGCAATGACGACATCTCTGATTCTGAACTTGAAGAGGAAGACGACGACGAGGTTTTTGAGAACGAGCCCGTTCACTAACCCCAAAATATAAAAACAGAAAGCCATTCTAATGAAATGGATGGCTTTCTCTAAGAGACCTGTTTTTTTGCTTCTCAAGCTTAAATGATCATAGGTAGACAAAACCTTTCCTTCAAACTATTAAAAATGGAATGCCAAGAGTAAATTCTCCTCTTTCATTTTTTAAATGCCTATAAGCACTATGATTTTAAGACTTATTTTGACTTTTTAAACACAACCATGGTGTCATTATATTGATGAAGCTGTTTCTATCTTTAATATTATTTTTAAGCACCACACAAGCCATTGCCGCTATTACATTAATTAACGTTGATGGGGCTTCAAATTCTGACATTATAGCGAATAATTCTAACTCTTCAGAAGAGCTTGCACCCATTATTTATGGAGGACTTGCTGGTAGCGATTGCACTAGCTCAGATATTACTTCAACTTGTGATAGCTGCGCCCTTGTCTCCAGCACAGCAAGTATGGCCTGTAACACCAATAGAATTTTTGGAGACTTACTACTTACTATTTATTTCTCTTCAAGCTCAAAAACCGGATTGCCCATCATTACTACCGGCGAAGAAGGCTCCAGTGCACTTGCACAGACTGACCGAAGCAATAGCTCTACAGTTGGATCACAATTATTTATTTCTATAGCATGGGATATAATTTGTAATGCCGTAGCAGGTGCTGATTGTGATTCAGTAACAGGCAGTCACTACAAAACACTTAGACTTGGAGTTGATGCTGATAATGACACTGCACTCACTTCAGCTGACGACTACACCACAATTAAATTTATAGTCTCAAAACCCACTGTAGACACATTCGACAGTACAACAAAGTCATCAGCCAATGGAATAAATAGCTTAATTGTGTTTCCTGGTGATCAAAAAGTTTATATTGAATCCCTAGGATTTCCTAGCAGCTACCCCAGAGTGAATAGCTCTATTGGGATTTTTAAATTTCAACAAGTCAGAATTATCTATTCTACTTCTGCAGGCTCAGCATTACCAAATGACCCAGCAAATTATACTGACCTCAGAATCACTGGCGAAGGTGAACAAATAGATGTATCACCAGATTTAGTGGAAGGACTTACAAACGGTCAGACCTACCACTTCCGTTTTGGCAGTGTTGATGATGCAGGAAATCTCTCAAATGTTTTTTCGGAAACAATAACCGCTCAGCCCAGCAAAACCGCAGGCCTACTAGCTGAAGACATCAACTGCTTTATTGCAACAGCGGCCTTTGGAAGCACTTTAGATTCTCGCCTTAATAGTTTAAGACAGTTTCGAAGCCAGTACTTGTTAAACTCTGAGGTTGGAAGAAAAATTGTAAAGCTTTACTACAACTACAGCCCTGCAATGGCTGAAAAAATCTATCACTCAAAGGCTTTAAAATTGATAGCACAAGCCGTCGTTTGGCCCGTCGTTTTCTGGGTTGAGGCCGGCCTGCAATACGGATTTTTAATTGTTAACTTTTTGTTCTTAACGCTTCTTACACTTTCAGTGTTTGGCTATCGTAGGTGGCAAAAATGTTAGTTTGGGTATTTTTGCTTATAGGGTCAATTCAAGCTCAAAACATGGAAATCGAAAACGATTTTTTTAATGAGCCAAGCTTTGAACAGCCGGCTGAAACTGACACTGAGTTTAGTGACAGCCTTTTTGAAGACCTTGATCAAGAAAATGAAGTTTTAAACAGTGATCTTAATACTAGTAATAATTTTTCAACCCAAAAGACTCGATCTAACACCAATCGAGAAGCTATAGTTGAAGAACTCAAAATTAAAAACCGTAGAAAATCTAAAAAAATCCCTCACCCTCATGCTAAAAAAGGCCTTCAACGGATCACCAGTGACAACGTTTATGTGTACGACGTTAAAGAGTCCAAACAAGAAAGCGCTATTGCGGTTCAGTTTGGTGGCTATGACCCCATAAATCTCAGTGGAGAAGTTGCAAATTTTGCGGACCTCTATGACTCAGGAGTGATGGCTCAAATTGACTACGAATGGAACTGGATCACAGGCTGGGCTGGAAGCCTTGATTACAAACTTGGAAGTGGCTTGTTTTTCTCAGAAGGTAAAGCCGTATTCACTGAAGGAACCAATGCCGGCTCTCCAGCCAAAGAGTCTTTGTTTTTCTTTTTATTTCCTAACCAAACAGGTCTTAATTATAAAATGAAGCTTTGGGATGACCAGCTTTTTGTCCCCTACGCTGAGGGCGGAGCCGGTTACTATGTATTTATTGAAAAACGAGATGATGACCTTGACCCTGCTGTGGGCAGGTGGGCCGCAAGCCCCATTGCTTACTGGGCAGGAGGACTGGCCATTAATTTAAATGCCTTTAGCCGAAAAGTTTCTAGAACTTTAGACCGCGAATACGGCATTAATAAAATATACTTAAACCTAGAGTTTAGAAGTGTTATAGGCCTGCAAGATAAGTTTGACCTTTCTTCAGATTATGCCAACTTTGGCTTTTTAGTGGAGTATTAAGGCTCACGAAAATCTAGATGAAAACTTCCATGCAGACCAAATTCAGAATTTGATTGAATAAAAAAGGAGCCGTCTTGCTTTTTAAGCATAACTATTGTTTGTGGATCTAGCAGTTTTTCAATATTAGAATTTAAATAATTTTTGTATTTAATTTTCTGTTCTATAGAGTCATAGTAAATAGCCTGCCCTTGATCGCTCACTAAAACCAAAGCAGAACCATTCTTGTTAGCTGTGCTAATAATAGTTTTGCCGGACAACCATTCCTTCATCTCAACAATTACTTCCGCGGGTATACGACCCCAAATCACATAACTATCATCAGATTTCTTAGCAATAGCTACATTTGCACCTACATAAATATCAACCACATCAGAGCTGATTTGACTTGCCACTTGCGATGTATCAGCAATATTACTACCCCCCCAAACAATCACGGACCCATCATCTTTTAAAACAACAGCACCGCCAACGCTTACCACTGAACTATTAGCATATACAAATATCTTATCCACATT
>JAKUPT010000129.1 GCA_022450595.1 Bdellovibrionales bacterium | reverse complement strand
TAACTGATCTCTTTTGGGGTAAAAATCTTTTTTTGTTCAAATACGCCCCAACCTTGCTGATTGTGCCAATCGACACTTTTTAATCCACTGGTGTTTGTGATGTAATTGGAGGGGAAGAGTTGTGTGCAACTCATTGCTTGTGACCATGAATCATCACACAATAAAATCATTGTAGAAAAAATTATTTTTTTGTATCCCCGAATAGAAAACATACCCCAGCCCTCATTGCTTATTTGTAATAAAAGCTATTTAAATCTGAGACAATGCATGCCGGGATGGAAAGTAAAATTTTTATGAAGATGTGTGGTAAGATTATACACAATTAAATGCAGAATGGAGCTATATGAAGTCTATAAACGTACTGATTGGGTCAGGAGCCATTGGAGTGGCTATAGCCAGAAGAGTGAGTGCTGGAAGGCACTTGCTAATAGCTGATGTAAAGCATGAAAACGCAGAGGCCGCGGCCACAAAGTTACAGCAGGCAGGGTTTGATGTCAGCACAGCAACAGTTGATGTGACCTCCAAAGAGGATGTGAAAAAGCTGGCCCAAAAGGCCGCGAATCTTGGAGACGTTATGGGTGTGATTCACTCAGCAGGAGTTTCACCCACTCAAGCCCCGATAGATTTGATTTTAAAAGTTGATTTATTGGGAACAGCTCATGTGTTAGAAGAGTTTGGAGCTGTTATAGCCAAAGCTGGGGCTGGAATTGTAGTCTCCTCACAGGCCGGTCACAGAATAGGCGCATTAAGTGATGAAAACGCACACAAGCTTGCAATGACTACTTCAACGGATTTATTGTCTCTTAAAATGCTAGAAAAAAAACAAATTACGGACTCCCTGCACGCATATCAGCTTGCCAAAAAAGGCAGTTCGCTTCGAGTGATGTCTGAAGCTGTAAAGTGGGGTGAAAAAGGTGCACGCTTAAATGCAATCAGCCCAGGAATTGTGACCTCGCCACTCTCACAAGAAGAGTTAGAGGGGCCCAATGGAGAGATCTACCGTAGTATGATTAAAAAATGTCCTGCAAAACGAGTAGGTACACCAGATGAAATCGCTAATATGGCCGCACTCCTAATGGGGTCAGAGGGTGGATTTATCACTGGTGCAGATATTTTAATGGATGGAGGCGTGACTTCTTCTTATAAGTACGGCGATCTTGAGCTTTAAGTGTTAATCATATATTTTGAAAATAAAAAGGATATGTAATTGACCAATTGTTGTGAGAACAAATCCAAAGAGCTAGAGCAGTTAAGAAAAGGTCAGAAAAGTGTTTTAATCTGGGTTCTAATTATTAATGCCGTGATGTTTGTAGTTGAGTTTGCTTTTGGGTTAATCAGTCAATCGACTGCTTTAATGGCTGACTCTTTAGATATGTTTGGCGATGCTACAGTATACGCTTTTAGTCTGTATGTTATCTATAAGGGGCCCATATGGCGAGCGCGTGCTGGGCTTTTAAAGGGGCTGATTATGGCTCTATTTGGTGTGTTTGTTTTAGGGCAAGCCTTGTACAGGCTGTATTTAGGGGTGGTCCCTGAGGCGGAGATTATGGGTGTTATAGGCGTATTGGTGTTAGCTGCGAACCTTGTATGTCTGGCACTATTGTACCGCCATCGAAGTGATGACATAAACATGCGTTCGACATGGATATGTTCACGCAATGATATTGTTGCCAATTTGAGTGTACTTGTGGCATCAGCTATGGTTATGTGGACGCAAACACTGTGGCCTGACACTGTTGTAGCACTTGGTATTGCTGGACTGTTTTTAAAATCCGCTTTTCAAGTCATCGCTGAGGCCAACCAAGAACTGAAGGCTAATGTTTAGAAGATGAAAAACAAATCGCAAGCTTTAATTTTATTGTGTTGGATCGTGGCCTTAGCCTCAACTCTTGGCAGTTTGTTTTTCAGTGAAGTTATGCGATTTCCACCCTGTGTGCTTTGTTGGTATCAAAGAATTGCGATGTATCCCTTGGTTTTGATCTTTTTAGTAGGCGGCTTTCAAACAGCTAAAACCACGTTTGCCTTTTCGTTTCCATTAGTTATAAGTGGATGGCTGATTGCTCTTTATCATAACCTTTTACATTATAAAATTGTTCCAGAGAGTGCTTCGCCCTGTTTAGAGGGAGTGTCCTGTTCTACAGTGTATATTAACTGGTTTGGGTTTCTCACCATACCAATGTTGTCTTATATAGCTTTTAGTATTTTAGTGGTTTTATTAATCCTACTTCGAAAGGACATAAAAAGTGAAAAATAAACTTATGATTTATTTAGCTGTGGGCCTGGCTCTTGTTTTAACATTTGTTGGAGCCACTTATATGTATCAAAGCTCACAAAAAGAAAAGTTAGATTTTTTAGCTTCAGAAAAAGCGGAACTCTTTGTTCGTGATCACTCACCAAGGTATGGCAACACTGACGCTAAAGTGATTTTGACTGAGTTTTTAGATCCAGAGTGTGAAAGCTGCCGAGCTTTTTACCCTGTTGTAAAATCGTTTTTAAATGAATTTGAAGGTAAGGTTCAATTGGTGGTTCGCTATGCACCTTTTCATCAAAACTCAAAAATTGCAATCAGAGCCTTAGAGGCTGCTCGTATGCAAGGGAAGTATTGGGAAGCTTTAGAGCTTTTATTTTATCATCAACCCAAATGGGGAAACCATCATGATCCAAAGCCTGAGCTGATATTTGAGTACCTACCACAGCTTGGATTAGATATGGAGCAATTAAAACAAGATATGGAAGCAGAGAAAATTGAAGATATTATTAAACAAGATCAAAAAGACTTAAGAGCTCTATCTGTAAGGGCCACACCTACATTTTTTGTTAATGGCAGACCTCTTGAAGAGTTCAGTGTTGAGGCTTTGTATCAGCTTTTAAAAGATGAAGTTGCTAAATTTTATGATTAAAGGCCAGTTTAATTTATTTTGATGCATTTAAAAATAAAAAGAACATTAAACATAACTGTTAATAATTCACTGATGGTTATTTGTTTGAATGTTATTGGCCATTAAATAATCATTATAAAATAAAAGTTTTAATGAGTTGAGGCAGACTAAAGTATAAAATAGCACTCACCTGTCGTTCTATATTTTAAACAATGACGAATCCTATATATTGTAGAAGTACATTATTTATTGGAGGGTGAATGTTTCTTGTAAGACTGATCTATGTGAGTGAATTTAAGACAGATAAATCTAGTGGTGAATTAAAAAATATCATTGAAAACTCTAAGTTAAAAAATAAAGAATTAAGTATTACGGGTATATTATGTGCTGATGGTGACTACTACCTTCAATGCTTAGAAGGGGCTAGAGACGTAATTAATTCTTTATATGGAAAAATCATATCTGATGACAGACATAAAAATGTAACCTTGCTGGAATATACAGAGGTCACTGAGAGAACGTTTTCCAATTGGTATATGAATATGATAGTTTTCAATGCGACAACGGATAAATTAATATTTAAATATTCTGTGGATGAAAACTTTAACCCCTATAAATTTTCAGCCAAAACAGCTTTTAATTTTTTAAAAGAGGTCTCGTTACAAAATAGATAGTTAATCTACTTAACTTGAATTTAACCTTAATCTAATAAAAAAAGAAAGCGGCGGTCACCAGCAGGAAAGGTGACCGCCACTAAGGTTATGTTGGGGTGGGATTTTCTAGGTTAGTAAACTTTAATAAATTTCGAGCTTGTTTTCTGTTTTGGACTCTTTTTTTATCTCCAAAACGATTTAATCTCTCCAGTAAATGTTGTGACAGATCAGCAAGAGCCTTGTAGTAATTGCTGGCATACTTTTCTAGTATGACGCCTTTGTACTTCCCGCTTTTGCATTGAAATTTCACAGCAAAAAGATCTGGTCCGGCTTGAGTAGGAGAGTTGTCCATACTCAATGTCATGGTAATTTTACTTCCCTCAAGATCTGGAAATCTATCAATAAGGTTTTTAACATGATTTATAGCAGCTTCTTTTGCCAATTCAGATTTTTCAAGGTCTTTAAAAATGACTTTAATCATAGCTATTCCCCCTTGGTTATGTTTGGAGATAACATGTTAAATGTATATCTTCATTTGAAGTGATCAGTGACTTTAAAGAAAGTTTTCTTGATTGAATCATCATGTGTATCTCCTGTTGATGTGACATAGGTTTATCCTAGACACAGCTTTACAGTACATACATTTAGTGTATTGATAAAATAGATAATAAATATCTTTAGTATCGTTTAAAACTATACGTTGAATAATTTCAGTAGTTTATCGCCAATAGGATTAGGAACTTTTCTTCTGGCCGACAAAAGAAATAACTCTTCATGGATTCCTTTAAGTTTTCCAAGCTCGACCAATTCTGAGGAAAGAACTTGGTTAGTCACTGTGTGAGTGGCCGTAGGGATAATGCCAAGTCCAGAAATTGCCATAAGTTTTTTTATACTTATATCTTGGCTTTCAACAACAATCTCAAGATTGATTTTATTGGCACGAGCCCATTCGTCTAAGTCGTATCTAAGTTTACTATCATAAGTAGGTAAGATCATAGGCACTCCAGATAAAGACTTTGGAAAGCCCTTTCGAAGGGATTTAAATTTGGGGGCTCCGTAAAAGGCCACGTTTTTTTTAGTGATAGATTTTGGGATTAATCCTTTGGCATCTGGTCCTGAGGGTAAAAAGTTTGTGGCCACTATATCTACTCTATGGGCAGCAAGCTCACGGACCAACTCATTTGAGTTGCCCTCAGACAATGTGATTTGGCAGGGAGAGATTTTTAATGCCTTTTTTACAAGTTGGAGAATAATCTGTTTAGGCACACTATCTAGTGCTCCAATATGTAAAGAGGGCTTTAATGGCTTTATTCGATCATGCAAAACCTCAAACATTTCTGAACCCATTTTAAATATACTTTTTGCATAATCTAAGGCGATTAGCCCTTGTTCGGTTAAAATTAGTTTTTTATGCTGTCTTTCAAAAAGTAATATACCAAGGCTTTCCTCAAACTGTTTTAATTGAGCGCTTAATGTGGGTTGACCGACTCTTAGTTTCTCGGCGGCTTTTGAAACACTGCCTTCTTCAGCAATAGTTTTAAAGTAATACAAATGATGATAGTTTATCCAAGGATTCATTATTATTGCTCTCCTATATTTTTTTGTATAGCATAAAGCAATACAAAGTAACACTATTATCGATTTGTACAATTTTATAAAATAACCGAAAGTGCTTTTATGATAAAAATAGATTCAATCAAAAATTTTTTTAAGATGGAAGCCTCTTCAGGCATAATTTTAGGCTTGGCAGCGATATTAGCCTTCATAGTGGCAAACTCTGGTTTGTCAGAGGCCTATTTTTCTCTTTTTGAACTCAATATTTTAGGCTTAACTTTAAAATATTGGATCAATGATGGTTTGATGGCGATCTTCTTTTTTATGGTCGGACTTGAAATCAAAAGAGAGCTTAAGCTTGGGCATTTGAGTGCTCCTAAAAAAGCATCTCTACCTTTTGCAGCCGCCATTGGTGGTATGGCCATTCCAGCTATTATATATGCCTTTTTAAATCAAACGGGGCCTGCCTCTAGCGGATGGGGGATTCCCATGGCCACGGATATTGCCTTTGCTATTGGTGTATTGGCATTGTTAGGTAAAAGAATTCCCATGACCCTTAA
>JAKUPT010000128.1 GCA_022450595.1 Bdellovibrionales bacterium | reverse complement strand
TCTTTACTATGTAATCAATGTCACCAACTTCTAGATAACGTCAGACGTGCTGACTGGGTCAGAGTTTGTAACAACTGTGGGCATGTGAACTCACAAAACTCTATGAAGCTTAAAAAAGAAATGTCTAAAGGCTATGCCATGCTTATGCTAGCAGTCACCGCTATTATAACTTTGGTATTTATTCAAATGGCTCATTGGAGACAGCACTCTATAAGTATGATCCCTCTTCAAATAAAATCAGTACTTTCTGTTATGACCCCCTTAGATCATGAAAAAAAGGCAGAAATTTGCTTTGATTTGCATCACTATGAGTGTGCGGCAGAGTCTTTAGAAGTTGTGGCTTTTAGTGATCCGGACAATTTAGATAAATTAAAAAAATATGCCAAAAGCTTAGTGATGAATAAGGACTATGAACAGGCTTCACAAGTTTATAAGAAATACTTTAACAAAGGTGGAGATAACTTAGATGCCGCTTATGACTATGCAAAAGTTTTAGTAAAGCTTGGTTTGATGGGTGTGGCTTCCGATTATTTTAATATGGTTATTGATGCCAAACCAGATGTCTTTCAAGTGACTGTCGCTAAAAATTATGTAAAGGCTCTTATAGAAAATGAAAACATTTCTGGTGTTAAAAGACTTATAAGACGTTTTAAAGCCCAGGGGCTGACCTCAGAGACACTTCAGTATCACTTGAATGATCTTTTACAACAAGCTGGAGTTTCTAACATATAATTCTTGCGAAACCAGTTTTGAGTTGGTAAACGACAAGTATGCTTCATAAATATCAGCAACAAACATTCGAAATTGATATTCAGGTTGAGCCTCGTTATGTACCAGATGAGTCTCTGCCTGAGTTGGAGCAGTATATCTATCTGTACACTGTCAAAGTCACGAACAACACCAAGCATACCATTCAACTTTTAAAAAGATTTTGGAAAATAAAAAATGGAATGGGCGTGGTGGAAGAAGTCGAGGGCACAGGTGTTGTTGGACAACAGCCTACCATTTTGCCCGGTGACAGTTATTCCTATTCTAGTTTTTGTCCTTTAAGTACTCCCACCGGTAATATGCGTGGTCATTATGAGTTTATGGATGAAAACGGCATTAGGTTTTGGGTAGATATTCCTGTATTTTTTCTTAGACCAGATGCAATCAATAACTAATAAAGAAGGGAATATCTTTTGAAAGTCGAAAACAACACTGTCGTGACTATTTCTTATCAACTCAAAGATGATCAGGGCCGCCTGATTGATGAAACACCAGACAATGAGTTCTTCTCCTTTGTTCAGGGAGCTGGGTTTATTTTGCCAACACTTGAGCAAGAGTTGGTTAAGCTACAAAAAGGTGACAGCTTTGATGTGTCTTTAACTCCAGAAAAAGCCTATGGCGAGTACGATAAAAGCCTTGTTAAAAGAGCTGAAAAAGAACAGTTTTCAAGCATTCCCAATCTTCAGGCCGGCATGCAACTTCAGGCCGTCACCGACAAAGGCATTATGATTATCACAGTGGTCGAGGTGAAAGACGATCATGTTGTGGTGGATGAAAATCATCCTTTGGCCGGTCTTGGCTTAGTTTATCAAGGACAAATTATTGATATAAGGCCTGCCACAGAAGACGAAATTGCCAAAGGCTTTGTTGAAAAGCCAGTCAGTTATAAACATTAAAATTAAAGGCTTTTCTTTGGAGTAACTAATAGGTTTCCAAAAAGTAAGCCTGCAACTAATCCAATACTAATAATAAAAACGCTGAAGGCCGTATCAATGCCAGAAAGTGTGTTTTTATCTAAGATCATACTTAGCCCACGGAAGCCAACACTTCCTGGAACTAGTAATATAATTCCAGGAAGCATAGTGATGGTTGCGGGTCTTTTAATAAATCTTGCAAAAAGATTACTACCAGCTCCAACAACCACACCCCCGATAAAAACTCCCACCTCTGGTCCCAGAAAGAGACTGCCAAGTTTAGTGCTTGTAAAGCCAAGAATGGCTGCTAAAAACACCCATTTTTGATCTTTGGAGTGAGCCGAGAACAACACACTAAAGCACACCGCCGCCACCGCTAAGGCAAACCATTGATAGTAAAGCGGCAAGCTTGGAGCTGTAGATGGGGCTTCGACGATGACAAATGACTGCATAAGTTTTGTGGCAATTAGAACCCCAAAAATCAGTTTAAGTAAAACTGTCATAGCCTCCATAAAGCGAGCCGACCCAGCCACTAAGTTCTGTGTGGCAAGCTCTGACATACTGATGGTCAGCGAAAGCCCTGGAATGAGCACAATCAAGCTTGCTAGTATCACCACATTGGGAGTCACGTTTGGAAAGATGAGGGTTAACAAATAGGCGGCCATTGTGGCTACAATGGCTGAAAGAGCCTCATAAACACGCGCAAAGCGGGGGTGTTGGCCAGAGACAATGGTGATATAACCAATCATTCCACCCACTAAAAAAGAACATATAGAGTCGATAGGGCGTGCATTTAAAAAGATGGTCAAACAAGCACTTGTCAAAGCAAAGCAAAACACCACAAGCCAACTTGAGTAGCGAGGTTTTCTTTTGCGAATGCTTTTAAGGGCCTTGCGGCCTTCCGTAATACTTAAATGTCCTGATAAAACCTGATCGCAGAGCTCATCAACCAGTGAGAGTTTTTCAAGGTCCACTCCTCCAGGTGACACACGCTCCATACGCGACATATACCCGTCACCGGGCACATAAAAAGAGGCCAGCAGTGATGTGGGCATGCAAAAAAACTGACCTTCAAGATTAAAACTCAAAGACACCTGCTCAAGCGCTTGCTCAAGTCTCATGCTCGAGGCTCCGTACTCATGGAAGGCGCGCCCGAGATCAATTATAAAATTAATTTTTTCTTCTGCAATTTTATCGTTAACCATTAATTGCTATTGTAAGCAAAACTCATGCTTAATCCTAAGATAAAATCAAATGCCAATAAATCTTAACACTTTAGTCAGCTGAACTTAGAAAAGCTATTTATTGAGGGCTTCCAATAAAAGCATGGCCTTGATTGTCGGTATTGCTTGGAACTTTTGAGGTCATAATAATATTATCAATATACAAGCTTTGGTCTTGGGGAGCACCACCATTCCAGTATGTGAAAAGATACAATGCTGTGGCTAAATCATCAGGCCGGCTTAAAGTGTTTACATCCAGTCCATTCCAAATCAAGTTGTCATCCACCCACATTCTAAAATAGGACTTACCACCATCAGAGGTTGGAACATTATCAAAAGATAAGGCCACTTCAACTTTGAACCATCGATCTCTTGGCAGTAGCATGCTTCTTTGGTTGGCTTGAGCCACACTGGTCCACCGTGCTCCTGGTCCTTCCTTGATATATCTATAAACGGCATTAGAACCAGTGTTGTCGTCCATCATTTGTAAATCATTATAACCACCATTTTGGCCACCACTGGTTTGGGTTCTGATTCTGATAAACTTTAAGGACCCATTTGTAGGTGTCTCAATGATAAAAGAGCTTGGAATATAAATATAAAACTGAATCCAAACTTTGTCCCCTTGGGTGAGTGGTGAATCAAAATTTAAAATTCCACCCCATTGACCAAAAGCGGTTTCTCCAGCTCGAATGGACATTTTAGCAGCCATAGACCCATCCAGAGAAACATCGTAACTGTATCTTGAGGAGCCTCCAGCGCCTAACTCGACCTTTTCTCCCTCAGTGCCTTGGTTAAAATTGCGCTGTACTAACCATCCTTGATCATCCGGTGAAAACTCAGGTTCACCAGAGGGTGCAGTTTCAGATCCTGAGGGCGGAGTTGTTTGATCTGTTTCATTTGTGGAGCTACTACTTTCTTGAATTTTAGAGCTGATATCAGCCGACTCATACCCACCACAGGAATTAAAAACTATGGGGACAAGTAACAAAGAAAAAATGATAATGGCCCAGTGACCAGCCCTATGGAATAAAATCATTGTGTTGCTTCCTGTTGATAAATACCTGTACCTACATAAGGATTGCCGAATTCATCCATATCAGGTGGTGTTTTAGAAGTAAGAACTAAGTTATCAATATACATAAATTGAGTCTTTGGAGAGCCACCATTCCAATAAGTGAATATGTGCGTGCGATCAGAGGAGTCCGTTGGGTCAACAAGAGTTTTTCTGTTAGTGATCTCTTTTATTAACTCTCCGTTTTTCCAAAACCTGATCACAGCCTCACCGCCGTCATCTTTGGACTTATGATGAAACTTTACATAGAACTCATAAGATTCCCATTGATTAAATTTTGGAAGTAAGGACTTCTCACCAAGATTCACCCAACGCTGTTCCCCTTCATAAATAAACTTGAAAGCACTGGAAGCATTTTTGCCGTCTATATAAATATCATTGTAACCACGGTTATCACCTTGAGAGTTTTCCACATGCATTCGTAAAAACTTTAATCGGCCACCTTCACCATAAGAAAAGTAATCAAAACCCTCAGGGAAATATGTGTAAACTCGAAACCACAACTCATCACCTTCATACAAAGTTTCAGGATGGGAGATCACGCCACCCCATTGACCAAAACCCGTAGCTCCTGCATTGATTCCCATTTGACAGGACTGACCACCCTCTAAACTGACCTCATCACTGTATCGTGAAGCACCACCCGCATCAAATTGTGCTTTTTCACCAACCGCTCCATTGTTGTAGTCTTGTACAATCAACCAGCCATCATTAGACGAATCAAACTCATTGTTGTCCGGCGTTTGATCATTAGTTGCATCTGTTGTGTCAGAGGCGTCGTTATTAGGTTCATTGACTTGATTTGTATCAAGATCAACAGACTTCAAAATCTCTTGATTGGCCTCATAGCCAGCACAGGAATTATAAAGTGTGGGCACCCATACAAAACCAAGTAAAACAAATAAAGTTTTTAAGTTTATAGATCTAAAAAACGATTTAAAATGAGACAAAGTTTTGTTTTTCATATTAATTAAAAGAGCAATTATGGTGCCCATAAAAGCAAAGCACCTTTGAGCTGAACACCAAAAACTGAAAAAGCACTTAACGTTGTTAAACAAATAGTACAATTTAAGGTTTTTTAAATGTTTCAATACAATACATGTTTATAAAGCACACCTTAGCCGTGAGGAGCTAGATAAGTTGTTAAAATGACTATAAGTCATATAAATAACGCGGATTTTAAATAAAGGGGAGCTTAACTTGTCTAAAGCCAAGCTTAGGTTCATCCTATTAGTACTTATTACAACAAAGCTAATAAAAGAGGGATTGTCCTCTTCAACAATGAGGTGAATATGAGAACATCAAATGTAATTGCAACTTTGGCAACATTGCTTTTTGTTGGCCAAGCGTGGTCAGCAGGTTTTGAAAAGTCAGTTTTATGGTCTGCAAAATGGTCAGCTCTTGGAGGATCATCTTCTGCAGCTGTATCTGGCAGTGAATCCGTAATTTTTAACCCCGCCGGCCTTGTAAACGGTGAAGGTCAAGACATCAGTCTTCACGTTTCACCAACAATGAGCCAATTCAAAGGCCCAATCACTCAAGATAACGTAACTATTGACGGTGAAGAAACCACAACTTATCCAGTAGGTCTTCTTTATTCTTATAAGTTAAACGACAAATGGTCTTTTGGTGCTGGTTACTATGTAGCAGCCGGAACTCAAGCAAAGTTTGATGATATTAATTTTGGTGGTCCTTATAAGCCTGATTTCTTATCAGATATTAAAATTTTAGAATTAGTATTATCGGCTGGTTATAAGTTAAATGATAATTGGAATTTA
>JAKUPT010000127.1 GCA_022450595.1 Bdellovibrionales bacterium | reverse complement strand
CATCTTTGTGAAAGGGCCCCTTTTGAGTGTACCCACTTCCACGATGAGGTGGCTTTTTTATGAGCACCACCCAGTGCTTATCAACAGGGTCTTCTGCTGACTTAGAAATATTAAAATTTAACTTTGGATGCTCCTTAATGGAAATCCACGATCGATCTCCTTTTTGAGCCACAAGATCATGAACATTAAGTTTATTTTGATTGAGTAAATCAAAAAGCTCTTGCTCCGTAATTGGACCAGCTGGCTTTCCATCTAAAATGTACATCCATAAATTGTTTTCGCTCACTAAACTAACCCATCAAAAGGTGACTTATTGTCATCATTTCCAAGCATACAAATCAGTTTATAATAACTTGCATAAAAGTCTTTTTTAAAGATATTTAACGACAAATAGGAGTTTATCTCTTGTTGAGAAAGCTGCCCCACGCGATAAGAATTAAAAATCGCGTCACCTAGCATCTGCCCAACGATTCGAGCCGACTCATAGTATAACACCGGGTTTTTAAGCTGGATGCGGTTTTGAGTCTGCTGATGTCCCAATTTATAAAGAGCCTCTCCTAGCCTTTGGTCTAAGGCATGCAGCAAAACCTCACGACCTCCATCTTTTGGATGCATGACAGCAAGTTTGCGCTTTAAATCGTGTATATGACTGGCTTTTCTTTTGTGGTTAATGAGTTTACTTACAAAAAAGGAAAGGGCTTCCACCCAAATTTGACCAATATACATATCAGGCATTTGCCATAAAAACTTTTTACGCGCCGAGAGCTTTGCTTGAACCACGGCTCCACACATTTCTGCCGTGTGATTGGTCGATATTCGCGACAGATATACAATTTTTTTCTCTGGTAAGTAAAAACTTCTATCTGTTCGAACAAGATAGGCCAATGTTTTATTTTGAGCTTCTGACAAGTCTTCCAGCCACTCAAAAAGCTCCAGATCTGGAGTAACGACTTTCACATCATCAATGGCTATATTTAAACCCAAATCCTCATTGATCAGTTGCATTTGATGTCTCATATATTAAAAGACATCTATATCACTCTCATCCTCTTCTTCATCTAAAGAGTAATCCACATTTTCTTCTAAAAAAATCAAATAACTTTGCCACTGCACCCAAGGAGGTGAGGTCATAACACAAAAACGATTGCGATGAGACTCCATAACATCAACCGTAGACTCTCTGGAGTGCTCCGCCAACTTAAAATACAATCTTTCCGAGTTTTGAAAAATCACAACAGGCTTTTGTTTTTTAAAAAAACTTGGCAGGTGAGATTTTGCCAAATGCATCTCACCAAAGATCACATACAACAAATGATCTGGAAACTCTGACTGTAACTCATTGATTTTATCTGCTACAAACTGATCTCTTTTATGCAGCCCAGACTCATCCATATCAGGTATATGTAAGTTTATAGCTCTTAGTTTAATATTATTATTTTTTGCAAACTCAAACAATTGCTTAAAGTGGCTCCATGGGAATCCCCACTCTTCAGCCCACTGCACTTGTTTTAAAAATTTTTGTTCAGAAATTTTACCAGCTAAATACTGATCAATATATTTTTGATATTTGTATTGAACACACTCTAAGCAAAGAATTATGTCTTTTTTATTGGCAATTTCCCTTAATATTCTTAAGTGAGTTCTTTGTGATTGAGAAAAAGCATGAAAATCAGCTCCAAACACGAGATTCGACTGCAATACAGTGTTATAGAGCCTTTGAAATGAGGACTCATTCCAATCACCATAAAATTCACGTTGAAAAGCAGTTTGATAAGAATGCACCTCTGGATCTAGACCACCAAGATGAACTTCCACCTGTTGCTTAATTTGCTTTAAATGTTTTTTTCTGGTTACCAGCCAGCTCTTATTCAAACGACACTCCCCCTTAAAATATAATAACACCTAGTTACTATATGTCATGATGAAATTATATTTTGCTGGCCTTGGCATCTTACGCTAAGATAAACTTTTATCAACGAGGTGAACCTATGAAGCAAAAGTCCTTACTCATTGCCACAGCATTAATTATTATATCCATAGCTCTGCACGGCTATTTATCACTTCATTATTATGAGTTACACTTTTCACCCTCAGCCGCTGACAGCGCCTGCAACATTAACTCTACTTTTAACTGCGATGCCGTGGCCTTAAGCTCCTACTCTAGTGTTATGGGCATTCCACTTGCCACCTTTGGGATGGGCTTTCATTTTATCATGCTACTTTTAACTATCACTTTACTTATGGGTTTTACCAGCAAACCTGAAAGAGCCGAGTCTTTGCTTATAAATTTGGCAGGCCTATCTGTGCTCGCCTCCATCGTTATGGGTATAATTTCCTTCACTCAAATGTCGGTGTATTGCCCTAACTGTATGATTCTTTATGCTGTTTCTATAATTACTTTTCTTGTTCTCCTGTTTTCTCAAGAAGACAGAAACCCTATCATTCACATCAAGTATTTTCTGCAAAACATTGATAAGACTTCAATTATTTGGATTGCTCTTCTTGTAGTAACACCTATTCTTAGTCACTCAATACTTATGCAAAAGCACGGAGGTAACAAAACCCAACGCTATGCAGAGTCTGGCTTTAATATGTGGAAAAATGGAATCTCTCAGGACCTCACACCTATTCATGGAATCACAAAAGGCGACCAAAACAGCAACGTGCATATTGTTGAGTACGCAGACTTTCTATGCCCTCATTGCAAACAAGCCTCTAAAACAGTAAAAACTTTTTTAAATGCCAACCCAAATGTTAAGTTCACCTTCGCAACCTTTCCACTGGATGGCACATGCAACCCTAAAATTCAAAGAAAAGGATTTGGTATCACCTGCAGGCTCTCAGCCAGTATACTATGTGCTCCCAATGAACAACTTGCCTGGGAGCTTCATGACTTTATTTTTGAACATCAACAAGATTTTATGTCTATGAGCCAAACCAACAATGTAGATTTAAAACTTAAAGAAGTGGCAAAAGATATAGACTTCGAAAAATTTCAAGCTTGTATGGACTCAGAGGAGACCTACAAAAAACTCGCAGAAAACGCCACAACAGCTGATACTGCAGGACTTGAGGGGACTCCTACATTTTTTGTAAACGGTAAAAAAATTAGCAATATGCTACTTATTCCGGTTTTGAACAGAATTGTTAATGACTTGAATTAAAAACTAAACAGCATATCGGTAAGTGAGCTTGCAAGATTGCCCATGACCAAACCATAGGTCACAAGGAGGTCTTGTAAGTCTAACAAAAATATGACAGCAATTACGGCAAACAGTGAGTACACAAAGCTTTTTAAAAAGATTGTGGTTGATCTAATGTCATCCAATTGAACTTTGTAGCCAATGGCTTCAATGCGCCTTAGAACAGATTTTAATTCATCAAAATGCTCTATCACCTTATCAAACAACTCTTTTTGCTTAGACACAGGAAGCGCACCAAGTGCTGGAAACTCTCTTTTGTTACGAATGGCTGAAATTAAGTCTTTACAGTGTCTGACATAGGGAGCTGTTCTTGTATTAAAAATTGGAAAGTCTTTTTTCTCGCTGACATAACCTTCTATCTCTTTATAAGCCTCATCATACTTTTTAGACATCACAAAGTGCATAACCATATAACGAAAGCCTGAAGAGCCTCCCTTGACCCTTCTAGCTAGCCTCTGCTCAAACTCTTGAGCCACTATATTGGCTCGTTCGTGCTCTAATTGGTTATAATCAATAATTGGCGCTGAAGACATACTTCTGTATCGGCTGGACTTTGGTTTTTTTTAGTATTTGCGTTGCGTTAGGCCCTTTGGGCCAATATTTTTGACTTTTTTTGTTTTTTATTGAGACAATAGTCTTGTAAAGACAGGAGTCTCATTTGGAAAAGGATGTCATACCTACAGATCAATTTGAAATTACAGAAGATTGGATAGAGAACATCGCTCTCCCCAATCAGCTCCCCGCTAAAGATTTAAACCCTCAAAGCCATATCGCCAAAGGAAAATCTTCAGCCTTGGATGCACTCATCAATCAAAATGAAGATCTGATGTCTCGTCTTGCTGTTAATATTCGAAGAAACTCTTTACTCGAAGAGCGCGTTGAAGAACTTAATAAGTCACATGAGGAGCTGCAAGCAGAACTAGAGTCCTTAAATGATCAGGTTTTAATCTTAAAACACAAAGATCAATACACACAAAAAAGAAAAGAACAGATTGAGTCAGAGCACCAAAGCTTAGTCGATCAAATTGAATTTTTAGAAGCTCAATCTAGTGAATATTACACCAATGCTCAAAAGGTTCAAAGTGAGCTTAAGTCTCAAATTATACACCTAAAAATAAAGCTTAAGTCTTACTCAAAGTACAGACAAAAAGTTTCATCCATTGCAAAACAGTTCAGGCAAGAGTTAGAGCTAAAAACTCAGCACCTTAATACTGAAGTGGCAAGAACCCAACAACTCCGAGAGCACATTGAAAAGCTGACCTCTCACCTACAATCTCAAAAACAAGAGTTTGAAAATATTAAGTCTCAATTAATTGAAGGCTATGAAGATCAAGTCGATGGGTTAAAAAACGAGCTCACAAAACTCAAAGAGACAGAACAACAACATTTAAAATTAAAAACAAAGCATTCAGACTTACAAAATGAAGTGGTTAGCTTAAAAAACAGCCTTATTGAAAACAAAAGGCAAGTGACAACTCTCAGTGAAAAGCACGACACAGAATTGACTGAAATACAGGAGCTCTACCATGCTCAAAAGCACGAAAATAAGATAAAAACCGTTAAGCTCAATGAGCAAGAGCAAACCATAAAAGATTTAACTGATAAATTAACTGACTCTAAACAAAAAAATCAAACACTAACAGATCAGGTTGAGAACTTACAAATTCTATGGTCTGAAGCTCAGGAGTCTCAAGAAAAGCTAAAGTCTCAAAACACATCTCTACAAAAATTAAATCAACAATTAAGTGTTGAGATGAACCGATTAAGGGCTGAATTAAAGCAATCAAAAATGAGATCAGAGTCCACAGAACTTAACTTAAATACAAAAAAAGATAAAACCGCTTCTGTTAAAAAGTTAGAGTCACTGCTCTCAGATATTGAAAACTCACAAGTTTAGTTTTTTTCAGGATTACCAATTACAAAATCATTAGAAGCAACAAGTGTTTGCTCTTGCGATTGAATGGCTTTGAACTTTGAAAAGGCCTCTTGCTCACATTCAAAAACTTGATAGTTTTCATCAAGATTAGCCTCAAATATTTTTTTAAACTCAGAACTCACTTCCACCATATTAAGACCATGAGTGGCAGCTTTTGCGTATTCTGTTAATGTCTCAAGAAAACTTGTGATGCCACTGCTACCAACAAAGCTTAAAGAGTTAAGATTAAAAATCACTTTTTGATGAATAAGGTGCTTTTGGCAGGTGTGACGAAAAGGATCTACAGAGTCCAAATCAATTTTACCAGCAAGATAAATAACAAGAAACTCACCCTCTTCTCTGACTTTAGCTTCCAAATAACATCTCCTTGTAAAATATAGAAATTTAATAATATCTTTTATAAGCTGCATAGAAAAGCTCACATAAGCAATCTTAGAACTAAGTCCATAACAACTAACACTTAGGCCAAGCTTATATTTTTAATAGACACCACATGTGTAGTTGATAACATATATAAGCACCAAAGGAATCACATCATGAAGTACCTACAGTTGTTATTAAAACCCTTTAGTATTGGGCTTTTTATTACCATTTTATTTTGTGCTGTTTCTTTCCAGTACTACAGTGATTCCGAAAAAGTAGGCTTGAATGAGGTTTTAAATCTAATACATCTGAAG
>JAKUPT010000126.1 GCA_022450595.1 Bdellovibrionales bacterium | reverse complement strand
CAAAAAGGTAAAAATTATGTCTATTTTTAAAAAAATCATCGATGGCGAAATACCATGCTATAAAATTTATGAAGATGAACTCACTTTAGCTTTTTTAGACATTCAACCCCTTCAAAAGGGCCACACCTTAGTGATTCCAAAAGTTGAAACAGACAAGTTTTATGAGGTCGACGAAAAGTCCTATCTTCAAGTGCATAAAAATGCACAAAAAATAGCTAGCGCCATTGAAAAATCAGTTGATTGCGTACGAGTGGGAAGTGCTGTGATCGGCCTTGAGGTGCCACACTTTCATTTACATTTAGTGCCTATTAATAACATGCAAGACATCAGCTTTACTAATAAAAGGCTTGAGCTGTCAGAAGACGAGTTTAAATCTATTCAAGATAAAATTATCTCAAATCTATAAAAAAACTCCCCTAAATGTATAGGGGAGTCCTATAAGCTTAAAACTAATTACTTAGCTTTTCTTTTTCTCTTTCCAGCGCCAGACAAGGCTTTGCGAAGAATAGACTCTTGCTCTTCTAGGATAAGAGTCATAATTTCTTCCACTGGAATTTTATAAAGTTTTACCAAAGTCTTTAAGTTCTTTAGTGGCGGAGAGCAAAGCCCTCTTTCAAAATTAGAAATAAACTGTGGGCTTGAATAGCCCAATTTTGTAGCAACTTCTGACTGTGTTAAGCCCGTTTCGTTACGTTTATTTTTTAGGTAATTACCTAAAGACTGATGTAATGCTTGTTTGCTCGACATGGTTCACCTCGTTTGTTATCAGATTCAACATCCACTATCATTTAATTTATTTATAAACTATTGATGTCGAGCATTACAATAGTAAAACTATTTTTGAAGAAATTTTGATATTTGTCTCACAAAATCGTGTGATTTATTTATACTATGGACCCATTTTGGTACATAACAATTGTTATTTAGTGTCTGTGCTTTCAAAAATTTTATCAGCAGACTTAGCAACAAAGCCTTGATACAGGCGACCATCATCTAGCGGGTAGCGCTTAGCAAACTCATAATAACAACTGGGAACTGTGTGCTTGCCATCACTAAACAAAACTTGAACACTCTGAGCTTTAGTTGAGGATTGTTCTAAATACACTTCTTTTGAACCTTTAATCTCCCCATCGGAATCATTTAAAGCATAGCCTTTGTTTTTTAAATAGCTGTTTAATTCAGCAATATCCTGAAACTCATTCAGTTTATTCACTGAAATGGTAAAATGATTGGCACAAAAGCCAAAGCAGTAAAGCCAAGCCGCGTATTCACTCTCAGAAAGTAGCTTTTGATAAGTTTTATAGTTTATGTCCCAATGCCGTCCAGAATAACAAAACCCATCTTCTGTTAAGATATCTTCAGGGATCTGTGCAATGGCTTTTTCTATTTCTTCATTTAAATCTGCACTAAATTTATGCAACTCTAGCTCTGAAATAAAGATTTTTGGAAAAAGTTCTGGAGTGTCTTTGTGCTGTAAGTGTTTGGCGTAAAGTTTTTTCTGATCAAAGTGGTAATCTTCACCGTACACATAATCATTTTCTAAAAACACTCGAGCTAATTGATCAATACCTAGTTTTGAGTGCTGAAAAGTTCTAAAAGCCACATGGTCATTGACCTCATGATGGTTTTTTTTAGTAATCAGATCCCTAATCTCAAGGGCCTGAGGGGCCAATTGCGTGTATTGCGTCCAAAGTTTGTCAAAGATGTCTTGTAGTTTTGTATTCATAATGTACTCCTGTTGACTCATGAGTTGATTATTATATAACTAATTGCAATTGTCATTCATCGATAAGGGAGTAAGTTTTGAAATATATTATTAGTGGTACAGACCGTCCAGATTCCAACAGTTTAAAAGTCAGTGAGTACATTCAATCCATTTATAAAAAAGCCTCAGAAGAGGTTGAAATTATTGACGTTAAAGATTTAGACCTCAATAAACTTGAAGGGGCTCACTACGGAGCAGAACTGCCTAAAAATATGCAAGAGGCACTTGATAAAATCAATAAAGCCGAAGGTCTGATATTTGTAGTGCCAGAATACAATGGCTCTTACCCAGGGGCTTTAAAACTTTTTATTGATCACTGGAGTTATCCTCAATCTTTTGAAGGCCGGCCTGTGTGTTTTGTAGGTATTGGCGGCAGATGGGGAGGCCTGCGTCCGGTGGAGCACTTACAACAAGTTTTTAACTACAGAAACGCCTATCAGTTCCCAGAAAGAGTGTTTATCACCAATGTGGGCAGCACTCTTCAAAATGGAGACGTGAGTGATTCTATGGTTCAGGGCCTGCTTGAAAAGCAAGTAGAGGGATTTCAACGCTTTGTTGAGGCACTTAAAGGCTCGGGTCTTATCAATCATGTGCTTTAATTACTAAACCTTTTCATTCAAACTCAGCTTGGTTTTTTGATCAGTTCAAAAACCAGGGCGTTTAATCATACCCCCGATAATATTTTGGGGGTATTTTTTTGCCTCAATATGAAACACCTGTCTCAAAATCTTACGTAAAACTCCTAAACATTTTTAATAATTTCAACAGTTATCAATCTTTTAAACGCCTGTAAAACGTTTTGAGCTGGCGTTGTGATTGCATCTTCATAAATTACACGACTTTGGTTTAATTTTGTTCGTATGGTGCCGATATAAGTATTGGCTAACATGTTGGGGGGATATTGTGAGAAAGAACTTCTCATTGATATTAATAGGGTTAACATTAATGCTTTTCAGTTTTCAAAACTGTGGCAAAATGGGTGATTCTACAGAACTAATAACAACTATGGAATCTGTTGACGGATCCGGAGCCCCAGTAGATGGTTCTAATCCCGATGATCCCGCAGACAACCCAGTAATACCTCCGCAAGAAGAGCCAGACCCTGGTCTTACAAATGAAGATCGACAAAGGATCTGTAAGTCTTATTTAGACAATGGTTACACGCCACGAATTAACGGCATTTCATCTAGTAGTGTTAACTTTTACGTGGGTCAAGACGGGGACCGTTCAGGAAATATTGAGCCTCAAGTAGACATTGATATTCAACAAAACGCTAACGCCACTATGCAAAGTGTAGAAATACGTTGTGAGCTTCAAAGTGACAACTACGCTGATGGTGAAAACCCAATCAATTGTGATAGAAACCAAGACAATATAAGAATTCAAAGAAGACAAGGTATGCAACATGAATGTGCCCCTCCTGGTCAAGCGGTTTACAAAATCAGTCTTCGAGGTATTTGTAATAACGAAACCAATGGAACCTCTGATGACAACGGCACATCTACAACAGTAACTGTAAATGTGCACTCAAACTGTCCTATGCAAACAAAAGTAGATTCTGGTCTTCCAAACGCCAACCAAAGACTTGGTGACAGTGTGGACTTTGATGGAAGCTACCTTGCTGCAGGCTATCCTGGAGATGCTAGTGGCGGTGGAGTTAAACTTTATGAAAAGCTCTCCAACCGTTTAGAATATAGAGGTGAAGAAACTCTATCAGCTAATGTTGTTGGTTTAGCTGTAGATGGAAATTATCTTGCAGTGGGAACTCCATTTGCAGGCTCTGGCGGAGAAGTCAAAGTTTACAATATTTCATCAGGAAATTTTGGCACAGTACAGACACTTACAGCAAGATCTTCAAGTGAAGAGTTTGGTCATGCCATTAGTATTGATGGCAATGTAATGGTTGTAGGTGCTCCTAATAACCGTATTTCTGGAAACTTTGCCTCTTCAGGTTCTGGAGCCATTCATATATATGAACTCAGCGGAGGCAATTGGAATTTCGTAAACTCTGTTTCACTTCCTAATAGAGGTGACAGCAGTACTGTCAATAAACATCTACACAACTTTGGTTACTCAGTGGATGTAGACAATGGAGTAATTGTAGCTGGAGCCCCAGTAGATGAAAAAACTATGTCTCCGGATAAAGACGGCAGCATCCATATTATTCAAAAGTCAGGTAGCAGTTATCAAATAACTAACTCTAAAACCATCGGTAAACGCTTTGGTAGTTCCGTGGCCATTAGCGGCTCAAGAATTTTAGCTGCAGCTGAAATCAACGACCGCGTGCATGTGTACAACATGAGTCTTTCAAAGACTTCCGAGCTTAGAACTAGACCGGACTCAGGTGGCGCAACTGTGAAACGTGTGACCGTAAGCATTGACGGCAGTAAAGCCGCCGTTGGGGTGCTTCATGATTCAGGCCCTAACACTTTGATGTATTCCGGTGCGACTTATTATTACGATCTCAATCAATCAGGAAAAGTTTTTAAGTCTATAGCAATGGACAGAGAAAATGACCAAGCTAAATACGGCTCCGATGTGGCCATTAAAGGTAACATCATTGCCGTTGGCTCAAGAGAAGATGATTTAAACACAGACAATGGTGATTCTGTGAATCGTAGCAAAGCCGGCTCTGTGTATTTATTAGATGTATCGTCAACTTATTTAAAAGTACTTTCAGACCAATAAGGGGTTAAATAATGAAAGCATTATTATTTGCAATCATACCACTTCTGACCATACCTGTAGCCGCCCAAACCTACGAAATTGCGGGCTCTACAAATCTGGAAGGACACATTCCAATAATTGATCAAAACGGAGATCCCGGTGTTTTAACCAGAGGCAGTGCCCAGTGGTTAACAGAGATGAACAAAAGAAACCTACAGGTTTTATACAGGTTTAATTCTGTTTCTGAAAACTCCACCCACTATATAATTAACGATGTGGCTGGTGTGGACTCAAACCCATTAAATCTTGTGATTGATAAAAGTCGCTACACTCAAGGGCAGAACTTTTTTGTAGGAGGAAGCCCGGCAAGACTTTCAATTGATACTAATGTGCTCATGACCTCACAAGCTCCGGCCACTAAAATTGCCAATGCTTGTAAGGCCACTAATGAAGTCAGTATTGAGTTATGGCTTAAAAACAGATTTGACCTGCAAGCCACACTGACTCAAAAGGTCTTGCCGCTTAAAATTCTATCTATGGCCAAAAACGAATCTGGCACTTCAACTAAAAGTGCAAACTTTATGATTGGTCAAGGCTACGAAAACGGCACACTCTATCAAATGACAGTAAGAACCAGCTCTGCTGCAAACTCAGTAGAAGATCGTCAAGACGATGGAATTCTACCGATCGGTGGAATTGTTGAAACAAGAACTGAAGTGCCAGAAATTAAAAAACTACAACATGTGGTTTTAACCAGAAGTAAAGATGGCGGTGTTAGACTTTATGTTAGTTACACAAATGATAAAGGTGAAGCCTTAGACGCCATGATTATTGAAGATGCCGGTAACCCAAAAATGCAAGGTGAGCTTAGCAACTGGTTTGATGATGCCTATCTAGCACTGGGTGATGAGTTAACTAACACAAGAAACGGAAGCCGTATTGAGGGCTTATATGTCGACAAACGTGGATGGTTAGGTGAGCTTTACAGTGCTGCGATTTACTGTAATGCGCTTTCTCCTAACGAAGTTTTGGGCCCAAGAGCTCCAAGTGATGACAAATTTCAACCGTTCTCAGTGCCACTGGCTTTTAACGTGACAGAGCACCACAAAAAAGCCGCCCTGTTATACAAAAGACTGGTTGGTGTGAAAGTGCCAATCACAGCACCTATTATTAACGAAATGGCCAATCATATTGCTAAAGGCAGTCGTCAGGACTACTTATTAGCTGCAAGTCTTGCCACTGAAGAAGCCGGGTTTTACAACATCACTGTTAGAGACTTTTCTACAAAAATGTCCAACCGTGATGAAACAGTGGATGCCCCGCTTAATGACTTTGTGGCCACCGTTATTGGTGCTGTTAGAGATGACATCAACGCCAAGCTTTTACTTTCAGGCAATTTTTATTACCGAGCTGTTGAAAGCAAA
>JAKUPT010000125.1 GCA_022450595.1 Bdellovibrionales bacterium | reverse complement strand
ATTTATTTTTTTTGGCGGGTAGCCTAACAGCTACGATGCCGTTTTAAAAGCAGGGGCGCTTCCATACCTCCAGGCTAAATATTAAAGATAAATTATATCCAATCTTTAAATGAGACATTTCTGTGTCAATTTCATTAATATGTCTCTTTTTGATTAACATCTCTTAAAACCTACTATTAGAAGCTTTGTAAACCGCCTTGATAAAATTTCTAAGCTCCTTGTTTTGTGACGCCGGAGTTCTTGTCATTGAGGAGTTAATAAAACTTTGAAAGCTCTTACCTTTTAAACGTTTGGCTTCAATAAAAGGTCTTTTGCCCTCTGCATCTGAAAACTCACCCATCAATAGAACTGGTAAATTCACCTTAACTCCAATTTTATTGATATTCATAGCCTGATACTTGTAGTTTTGATTCAGCAACCGAACATGGCCGGATAAAAATGCTGGTAAAAACATAAAGCTTTGGCTTTTACCAAAGGCCGACACGTGGGAAAGTCCAATCTCTCTTGCGGACTTAAAGTATTTATTTAAGGCAAACTTGTTCAAGTACAAGTTGTGAGCGTTGTCTTTATAATAAAGTTGTAGAGTGCGATCTGAGTTTAACAAATGATAGCTATTGATTTGTTTTTTTGCCATATCAAAGTGCATATTACCGTAAATGTTCAAATCTGATAAAATTTTTGGGGTAAATCCTTTTTTAATGCCAAGGCTGATTTTGGATTTAATAAACTTTTTGTTCGCCGTTAACTGCTTTATTTGCGCATGACCTTTTGCATTTTTAAAATACACATCTTCAACACTTAGGTTTTTCTTTTTAATATTCACTAACAGGTCTTTAATGATAAAATCGTCTAATTGAAAGAGCTGTTTTTTGGTTTTGTCGTAGATCTCCACATCACCAATACCCACATATTCAAGCTTTAACTTTTCGAGATTGCTTTTGCGCCTTGCAAAACTTTTGTTATTGGATTTCTTTTTGGGCTTTTTAGTGTTTTTGTCTTTTTTCTGCGTTTGAGCATAACTTAAAAGGTCTTTTTTAAGTTGAACTCTTACGCCGTCGATTGAAATAAATGGCACGGCCAATAAATCTTGCTTGTTTTCCATATGAGTGATGGCCTCATAAATATTAAAATCAATGTTTTTTACATTGATATCAATGTCGTCTCTTTCATATTTAAAACCTTTAACACTGATATCAGAGGCTAAAGTGCCTTTGACTTCTTCAAATTCAAAGCCTTGAAGTCGACTCATGTTCACCATCAAACTGTGTAAGACTGTTTGAGAATTAAGGCTGTAATACAAACTCCCGCCAATCATAAGCATAAACATCACAATTCCAATGGCACTGGCTTTTAAAAAGTTAAACCCATGAGCTTCAATGCTAATATCTTCCACATAACTTCCAGAAACTAAGTCATGTAAGGTTTTTTTCTTGGAATGAAACACGCCTATCAGCCATCCAAGAATTGTAATCATAGTGATTGGTTTGATAATTACGTCTCGGACAATGACTCTTAGTAATTGTAAATTATCCTGCTCAAAGCTTACTTGAATATTAAAAATCTTTTTACCAAGAGTTTGCCCATACTTATAGTGCAGAAACACAAAGTAAATAATATATATGATTCCACCTAAATTAAAGTTAAGGACTGTTGCCAATAAAGAGGCAATGATTTGAATAACTAAGTTATCTACGAAAAAGGCAAAGGCCCTTTTCCAAAGTGGTGCATAGGTAGTGCTAAGCAACATTGTGGTGCTCCCGGTTGTGATTTTGATACTCTTCAACTTTTATCCAAAAGTTTTTATGAAATAGTTTTTTAAAATTGTCGTCTTGAGATAGTGACTTAAAACACTCAATGCACTTTACAATGTCTGACATTTTCTTTTGTTCATTAAGGCTTTTGATGTGTTCGGCAAATATTTTTTGAGCGGCAGCTTTGTCCGGCAATGTCTCAAACACTTCCTGATTGTTATGATCGAATAGCACTTTTTGTAGTGGTTTTGATTCTTTACAATGTCTTTCAATAAATTTTAAATAACTGCTAAGTTTTGATGATTTTAAATAAACAGCACTTTTTTTAACCAATTGGTGCTCATATTTATAAATATACTGATCAGGAATAGAGCTATTTCTTTTAAACCCATAAGCGACAACAGCGCCAACAACAAACCCAATCAAATGGGCTCCATGGGCCACACTGGAGCTAGAACTAAGCCCTACAAGTTCTGAGAATATTACGAAAATTAAAGAATATAACAAAACCGGCATTTTAACCGTTTTGTAAAACATCATATTATAGCTAAATAACAGCTTTACATTTTTATTGTAAAATAGGGTAACAAAGGCCCCCATCACACCAAACACGTTGGCAGAGGCCCCTACAATATGAATAAAGCCTTCGGCCAAATATATATACCCTGGCAGCGCAATGGTGCCTGTTAAAAAATAAATGCCTGCCGTTTTAAGTCTTCCAAGCCTTTGCTCTACTGCTATACACATGGCAATCAGAAAAATCATATTCCCAATTAAGTGCATCCATCCAGAGTGCGTCAGTTGAGCTTTTAAAGTCGCCAGGGGTGTTATGTTGGCTTTACTCAGTAAATGATTTTTTTTCTGTGTGTTAAGTGTTGCTTGTTTTATTTGGTTATAAAGTTGTTTGATCTTTGAATTACTGATCGACACGTCTTTAATGTTTAAACTATTGAGCTGAAAGAACTCACTTATTACTTTAATGTCTTTTTTCTTCACTTTTTGCTGATGAAGCTTTTGTAAAAGAGCCACTTCAACCCCAGGTCTTTGCTGCATAGTTGTGATTTCTTTACAGCTTTTAGCACTTAAAGTTTTATTGTTCTTTGATTCACAGATTTTTTGAAGATACTCAAGTTTTGAGTTTTGCAAGTTTTTAAGGCTTTCACTCGTAGCAAGGCCCACACTTGTTTTGTATATTTCATCAAAAGAATAAATTGAGATAAATGTAGTTAAAACTACAATAAAAATTGTAAACCACGGCATATCTTTATGCTTTATCTCAAGCCCTAGTGGAATAAACATATTAGACTATCGGCCATAAAAAAAACAAAACTTAATTAAATAACGTATTAAAATAAGATTTTAAGAGATTTGTTGATGGTAAAAATTGAAAAGCTGTAAAAACTGTTTAAATTTTTAAACATTTCTTCAAATTTATCTTAAAGATTGATTCTTCAGCTCTTGCTTTAATAATTATATTAAAGAAAGGAGCTATTCGTTATGAATACAAAATATTTTATTACATTTTTTGTCTCAATGTTATTTGCTTTCAATGCCCATTCAGCGCTTGAGAGTAAACTAAACGGTGAATTTGTGCGCATTTCAGGCAAAGTCACAAAAGTGAGTCCAAATACTTTTATTCTTAAATCCAACTCAGACAAAGTCATTGTTGAAATGGACGACTACGACTGGGATGCCGATGGTTATAAACTAGTCACTGGAGATTCTGTGGTTGTCACAGGCATGGTAGATAATGATTTTCTGGAAAATAAAAAAATTGAAGCAGGCAGTGTGTATGTGAAAAACATCGACAGCTACTTTTTTGCCAACAATGCAGATGAAGAAACCACACCCTATATCAGTATTGATTACAGTGTTATTCCTGAACTGCCAGAAAACTCAGTGGCTGAACTTCAGGGCGTAGTGACAAATATTCAAGACTCTGAATTTACTCTAAACACAGGTTTAAGAACTATAAAAGTAGATACAGAAGGTTTGATTTTTAACCCTCTAGATAACGTCGGTTACACACAGGTTGATATCAATGACCGCGTGAGAGTTTCTGGAGTGATTGACAGTGGCTATTTTGACACCAAAGAGCTTGAAGCCAGTTACATCAATGAACTGAATTAAATTTTTGCACCAGGCTGAGCTTGGTGCAAAAATTTATAAAGATTATAAAGATTTAGACATTTTCAATCTCTATTTTTTTATCCTCAATTTTATATTCTTCAAATATAGTTATGTAAGCAAAATAAGGAGAGATATAAATAATTGGTAGTGCAATAAATATAAAGGGTAAAACCAAAAGTAAAGATGAAAAAATTGCCAATAAGACAATAAATATTCCATAACCAATCACTGCTTTAAAGTTTTTAACAATGGCCTTTATGTTGTTTTTAATTGATTCAATTATATGAACTTTTTTAAATATCATCTGAGGAAGTGATAAAAATATTAAATAGCTTGCTAGAGTTGTAATTAAACTCAATACAATTATAAATATCGATTCAACGTTTTTATTGAAGTTCAAATGATCAAACAGAGTTTGAGTGAGTATAAGAGGCGCATTTATCATTATACTTGCATAAGCAAAGGGTAAAAGCGGCTTGAGTTCCTCTATATTATTTAAATAATAAAATAAGTCTTTGTATTTAACACCCTCTTTTTTAAAAACCCTATCTACAATTCTTAAAATTCCAGAATAAAAAATAACACTGACAAAAGCCGATAAAACAAAGCCAACAATATTAACATTACCTATTTTAAAAACGACAATACTTAAAATAAACATTGTTAATGACACTAAGATTAACAACACATATTGATTTTTTAATAGTTCCCATGCGCATGTAAGCCATTTCAATCCATAATTAAATGGCACCTTTGATATTTTAAGTTCACTCGTGTTCATCACTTCCCCTAATGTGGTTTAAATTAAACTTTTGTTGATTTAAAACTTTTGATTTTGAAAATGATTAACATCGACATAATAAATAGATATATATGCAGACTCTCCCCATCAATAAATGTGGCCTCAGTGCCACCACCTAGGTGAAAACACAGCCATGCGGCAAGCACTCCCATACCTATGGGCTTTGTTTCTGGGTTTTTATAGGCCTGCCATCCGAGCTTTAAAAATAAAAACTGAATAATGATCCACAGAGTGACACCAACCAGTCCCGTGGTTGAGAGAAACTGAAAAAAGTTATTGTGTGCATGGCCAATAAATCCATTTTCAATGTTAAGTTCTTTGTAAAGTCTTTCCATATGGCGCCAGTTTTGACGGTGACCCACTCCAAAAACAGGGTTGTCTTTAAACAGTTCAATGTTGGCTTCCCATAAGCCAAAACGACTTAAGTTGCTTGTGTGGCCAGTGTCGGCAATTGATGTGAATCTTTCGCTAAATATAGGAAAAGAAAAATACAAAATGGCCATTAACACCACTAGGGCAGAAAGTGTTTTTGCAAAAAGTTTTTTGCTTTCAACAAATGTGGCCGTTAAAAGTGTGATGGTGAACGCTAACCATAGCCCCCTGGTAAAGGTTAAAAGCAGAGCTGTAGCCATTATCATCAAACACAAAGCGTATATTAGTTTTTTAGTCGTTGAGCTGTTTTCACTGTTAAGCGGGTTGTAAGCCTTTAGGCCTTTAAGTTTGTAATAAATAAGGCTTGCAAAGAAAAAGAAAAACATTCCAAAAGCATAAGAGTAAGTCATTGTGTTTTGAAAAAAGCCTTTAGCTCTCCAGTACTTGCCCGCCACACCAACTGCATAGGGCTCAGAGCGGGCGATATCAATGCCGGTGTAAAATTGCACAATGGAGTACACGCTCACCAGGCTTACAAAAGCCAAAATTACTAATAAGAATTTTTTAAAAATGGGTTTGTCGTAAATTAATGAAATCATTGTGGTGAGCATGTAGTAAATAATAATCCAACGAAACTCACCAATAATGTATCCGGTCTCCCCGTTTTCCATATTGAGTTTAAAAAAAGCACCCACGATTCCTACAGCCCAAAAGCCTAAAAAGGCCCAGTTCCAACCCAGTGTGACCCAAATCCATTTTTTGTGCTGAAACCAGTATTGAACTGAAATCGCAAATAGCACGATCACTGTAAGCCAACCAAAAGTCTCCATGCCGGCCATAGTGGTTGTCAGAGAGATTAAATAAAGTGTGAAGGGCACAAGTAAAGTGT
>JAKUPT010000124.1:1924-6035 GCA_022450595.1 Bdellovibrionales bacterium | reverse complement strand
GTTTCAAACTACTTAATTGATAAAAATGAATTAGACTTAATTGGTGGACCGGCTTACTTGGCTGAACTTATTGATCAAACGCCTTCTGTAACCAATATCACCTCTTATTGTAAAATTGTGACGGACAAAGCTTTAATCCGACGCCTGATTCACTCAGCACAAGAAATTGTAGATAAAGGTTATGAGCAAGACTTTAAAGATGTTGAGTCTTTTGTAGATGGAGCTGAGGCTTCCGTATTTGCTATTGCAGAGAAACGAAATGACTCGGGCCTTGTCGAGGCCAGTGAGCTTGTAAAAGGCACTCTTGAAAAGCTCGAAGAGCTTTATGCCCTTAAATCTGATGTCACCGGTGTTCCTTCGGGTTTTACAGAACTAGATGACATGACTGCAGGCTTTCAAAGTGGTGAAATTATTATTCTAGCCGCTCGTCCCTCAATGGGGAAAACCGCTTTTAGTTTGAACTTATGTATTCAAGCCGCCCTTAGGGAAAAAAGAAAAGTGGCCTATTTTTCTTTAGAGATGTCTAAAGAACAACTGATGATTCGATTATTAAGTATTGCCTCAAAGGTTCCTCTTGGAGCTTTAAGAATTGGTCAACTTGATGATAAAGCATGGCCAAGGCTTATTAACACTGCCGCTGCTATGAGTGATGCTGGCCTCTTTATTGATGACACTTCTGGAATCAGCCCCTTTGAAGTAAGGGCTCGTGCAAGAAGACTTAAAGCCAAGCATGGTCTTGATATGATCATTATAGATTACTTACAGCTTATGAGCATGAAACAAAGAATTGAAAGCCGTGAACGTGAAGTGGCGGAAATTTCAAAAACCCTTAAGGCCATTGCAAAAGAACTAAAGGTACCAGTCATTGCCCTAGCCCAGCTCAACCGTGGTGTGGAAGGAAGAAGTGACAGACGCCCAATGCTTTCAGACCTTCGTGAATCTGGATCTATTGAGCAAGATGCTGATATTATTATGATGCTTTATCGTGAAGATTATTACGATCGAGACAATCCTGAAATTCAGGGTGTTTCTGAGGTCATTGTCGGCAAGCAAAGAAACGGACCTACTGGAACTGTTAAACTGAACTTTAAATCTGAGTACGGTATTTTCCAAGATTTCGATCGTAGTGGTCCAGCCCCTCCTCCGCCAGAAGAGCCACCGGCCTCTTTTCAGAATAAGAGCCAAAAACAGGCGCCAAAAGCTGGAGGACCTCCTCCAAACCTAGCCCCTGGACGTTGATCTGAATTCCAAAAAATGTTTGCTTATTTTTTAACCAGTTGTTGAAATAACTTTGTCTATTGTTATGTCGACGCTATTGCGTAGGCTTAGCTCTCAGGGACGAGAACACATACCAAGGACGGTGTATATGGCTAATAAAGCAAATGCTTTTCAGCAACTATTGGACTCATCTAATGTGCCACGTGAGTGGTTAGAAGAACAGCTTCGTCAATACACACATTCAAAAAACATTGATTTAGAAACTGCAAGTCTCGAAGATTTAAGAGAAGTGCTATCAAGTTTTTTACAAGATTCAATTTTAGAAATTCAAAATATTTACTCTTAAGTTTTAATGGGTCTTAAAACTTAATTGTTGGGCGTGTGATGTGGCGTAGTTTGTTTGTACAACTACGCCACAATTTTTTTATTAAGCAAAAGTTTTGCGTTCAACCAATACGTTGATTTCAGCAACTAAGTCTTCGCCAAGTTTTACTTCAGCTTTGTGCTGACCTAAAACTTTGATTGGCTCTAAATGAATGTCTTTTTTATCAATCATAAAACTTTGTTCTTCTAATTTTTTAGAAATATCGTGGTTCGTGATAGATCCAAAAAGTTTATCAGACTCACTGGCTTCAACTTTAAAGCTCACCGTTTGACCGTTTACTTTATCAATAAGTTCTTTACGCTCGCCTTGGGCCTTTTTCTTTTTCGCTTCTGCAACTTGTTGCAAATGTTCCCATTGTTTCACGTTTTTCTCAGAAGCTTCTACAGCAAGTCTTCTTGGAAACAAAAAGTTTCTTGCGAAACCGTTTTTAACGTTCACTACTTCTCCGACTTTTCCCAAGTCTTTAACGTCTTTTTGTAATACTACTCTCATAAAACTCTCCCAAATTAATTTTTATTTTTAAATTTAGCTATTTGTTTGGCAAAAAACAGTCGAAAATTTAACCACACATCTGCAATACCAAGCACTGCTACAAAAATAATACTATAAATATGTGACACTAAAATAAAGAGCCACAATAATCTCCAAAACATACCTATTTTGAATAGCTCAAAGTATCTTTGCACAACAGCCATTCCCTGAAAAAAGTAACAAAGCATCGAAATGTAAAACACATTTGTTGCAATTACTCGGATCTCTTCAGGAACACCAGCAATATTTGAAAAACTCAAAGGCAAACTTGCAATCAATATCCAAACCATAAAATCTGGCAAGGTAAAATCAGCAAGCTTAAAACTGGGTCTTCCTTTTAGTCCTACACTTAACTTTAAACGTCTTTCAAATGCTAGGGCGACAAACAAACCCAAAGCCAAAATGATGATCACACCCGAAGGCATTTGGTAAATCACAGACTGATATAACTCTTCTGTAATTTTTGTGTCCGTAAAGGCCACTTTATCCATTTTTGAACTTAAGTAGGTTTGTACTTGTGTGTACCAGTTTTGTTGGTTTTGAAAAAACCAAACGAAAAAACCAAGAGCTAAAGCTCCAGTGGTTAATAAAACTGACGACAAACCACACTTAACCAGGTTAAAAGACTTTTCTTCAAAGTATGTAAAGCTTGTGACTAAAATAGAATAGGCAAGATACAACACAGCCATTTCATAAAGTTTAAATACAGAAAAAGCAGCAACAGCTAACAACACAAGAGCCATAAACTTTACGGCTCCAACCTTCAGCCTTAATAGCCTCAAAGGAATAGCTCCTAAAATCACTGTAAACAGCGATAGAACTATGCTTGTGGCATAAAGCACTACATTGGTTTTTGTGTCTGCGGCAAGAACTGCTTTTTTAACCATTTATTACCTAACTGGTTTTCTTGAACGTCTAGCTTGTTCTCTGGCTTTAAACTTGTTCTCTTTTTCTTCATGACGTTTTTTAGCTTCAAGAAGAACATTTTTATAAGCTTCAACGTGCTTTTCAAGAGGAAGACGCTCGTCTAATTTGGTGTGCATAAACCTTAAAACTTTGTCGTTAATTCTAAAAGTTCTTTCGATCTCTTTAATGCAATCAGATTGAGCTTTAAAAGTAACATGAAAGTAAGTGCCTCTGTTGAACTTTTTGATTGGGTTCGCAAGATGGCGCTGTCCCCAAGTATCAATGTGATTAATTTCACCTTTGTACTCTTCAATGATCGCTTTGCTTTTTTTTAGGATTTCTTTTTGTTGATCTTCAGTAAGACTTGGCTGAAGAATATAGACGCCTTCATAATGGCGAACGGGCAATTGGCTCGTCAATTCCATACATTTCCTTTCGGTTTAGCAGTTCCAACCCCCATGGCGGAACAAGGATTCTTATTATTTAATTGTGTGCTGTTGATAGCATGGCTGACGCCGGACGACAAGCGGTTTTTAGCCTTCAAAGAGCTCTGATTTTAAGGCTCTTAAGTCTAGTAAAGCACAATAATATTAAATATTTACAGCTTTGTAGTATTATAAACATATGAGCTCAATGATTTTAAAAGTCACCTCGGGCCCAAAAGCTGGACTGACTAGCCCTATTCTGGATGGTTTAAGCCTTGGGCGCAAAAAAACTCAAGTGGCACTTGAAGACCCTAAGTCTTCAAATTTACACGCTATTATTGAAAAACAGGGTGATCAGTATGTTTTGGTCGATCAAAAATCTAGAAACGGAGTCAAATTCCATGACAAAAAAGTCGAGCGTCTGATTATTGAGCCAGGAATTGAGTTTGTGATTGGCAACTCTGTTATTAAAATTGAGGCCAGTGTGGCTCCAAAAAAGAAAGCCGCTCCCGCTGAAGATCCACAGCCCCCAACAAAGTCTGTAAATATGGATCATTTTGAGTTTAAATCTCCCTCTCAGAAAGAAGCACAGCCTAAGCCGGTGCAAGAACCTGACTTGCAGCCTCCAGCACCCCCAGAAGCCTCT
>JAKUPT010000124.1:0-1914 GCA_022450595.1 Bdellovibrionales bacterium | reverse complement strand
CTATTCTGAAGGATGGAAAAAAAACATATCTATACTCCTCAATTTCAATAAAAGTGAATGAAATTTCAAATCCGCAACATGTTCTATGCTTGAGTATTGATATTGAGCCAGCCCACTGGAGTGAGGTCATAAAAAATTTTGTGGAAGACCACCAAGAAGTTTTAAAAAACAAAAATAAAAGCGTTCAAGCCTTTGAAAAACTGGTTCAGGTAAAAATTCTCCGCGGCATACAAGCAGGAAAAAGTTGGACTTTGGGATACGGTCCTCGTTTTGCTGGTAAAACCAGTTTAGACATGCAAATCTTTGATCAAGCGGCCATGGACATTTGCTTTGAACTTGTTCCCACAGACAAAGGCTGTATGTTTAAAACCAATCATCCGAATAAGGTACTTCTTGATGGAAAAAAACAAAAATCTAAGGTACTAGAGGGTGGTGAGATCATCACAATTGGAATCACTGAACTAGAAGTCGGATTTATTTATGAGTGAAATAAAAAAACAAACCGGATTTGTCGAAAGCTTTGATGGAACAAAAATTTATTACGAAGTCCGTGGCGAAGGTAAACCTTTAGTTATGTGCTATGGCATTGGTTGCTTGTTCAACCATTGGCGCCCCCAGGTGCAATATTTTTCAAAAAACTACCAAGTGATTCTGTTTGATTACAGAGCTCACCAAAAGTCTGGCCTGCCAGAAGATGACAACAACTACTCTCTGGATTGTTTTGCTCACGACATTAAAGCCTTACTCGCGCATTTAAAAATTGAAAAGGCCAGTTTTTTAGCCCACAGTTTTGGAGCTCAAGTTTTAGTAAAGACCTATGATATTTTTCCACAACTTTTTGAGTCTTTAATCTTTGTAAATGGGTTTATTGAAAACCCCCTTAAAGGGATGTTTGGCACAGACATTAGTCATAAGGCCTTTAATTTGATTCAAAAGGCCCACCATGCGCTGCCAGAGACGGTGGAGTATCTTTGGAAGCTGTCTGTTTCAAATCCACTAGCGATACCCCTATCGGCCCTTGCCGGTGGCTTTAACTTAAGTCTTACTCAGTATAAAGACATTGAAATCTATGCCCGAGGCATTGCAAATTTAAACTTAGATGCCTTTATTAAAATCTTTGAACAAATGGTGGAATATGATGGCCACCCCGTACTGCCTCATATAAAAGTTCCAAGCTTAATTATAGCAGGAGACAAAGACAATGTGACTCCTTTAAAGCACCAAGAGGAGATGCACCAGCTCATTCCTAATTCAGAGTATGCACTGATTCCTTTTGGAACTCACTGCACTCAATTGGATTTGCCTGAATATGTGAATCTAAGAATTGAGAAGTTTTTAAAAGATCATTTAGAAGTTAAAAAGAAAACTACGACCAGGTCTAAAACTAAAAAGAAAACAAAGACTAAATCAGTAAAAAAATCTACGAAAACAAAATAAAAAAAGGGAGCCAATAAAGCTCCCTTTCTTATTGTACTTGTATGTTTAGTTTAGCGGTACGCTAATCCTTCAACAATAAAGCCAAATTTATTAACACTGTCATCAGACTCAAACACAAGAGTTAAGCTGTCACCGTTAGCAGGCACTGAGTAATACTCTTCCATCGTTCCGCTAAGCACGTCTACAACTTCACCTTGAGCATCAAGAATTGTAAGTTTGTCGTAGCCTCTTTCAGTATCAAGCTTTGAGATATATACAGACACTTGCTTGGCACCAGGAACTGATAGAGTCCAGCTGCTCTTTTGAGCGTCTTTGTATGGGTGAGCTGTTTCAATGCGCTCAAACTTTTTGTCCCAGTAAAAAGGATCGTTTGGATCACCTTCAGGGATTTCATTTGTTAAAGCGTAGTATGCGTTAATGATACCGTTTGAAACAACTTTTCCTCTTAAGCCTGCTGCTGGACGACTTGTTTTAATC
>JAKUPT010000123.1 GCA_022450595.1 Bdellovibrionales bacterium | reverse complement strand
AGTAAGCATAGGCGCCATTAAGTAAAGCGGTTGAGTAGTTACTTTGGTTGCGACTACTATTGATACTATGGGTGAGTTTGGCGGAATGTTGCCACCTTGGGGAAATATAATAGGGATAGCGAAGATAAATATCAAAAATGTTTTTATTAATTGTGCCAACAACCTCGTTATTGGAGTTTGCCACGTTTAACCTTGAGTAGTCATAACCAAGACCAAACTGTAAACGATACCGACTGTATTCATAAATAAAGTTAAAACTGTCATCTTCAAAGGTGTCTCTAAAATAAAACAGCTGTAACTGATTCCATCCTAAAGGGTCGCTAAATCCAAAATCTAGACTGAAAACCGTATGAGTTTTTGGCTTACCGGTAGAGCTTACGGTTTCAATGCTAGCTATTGTTGGTAAAAAATAATTAAATTTTAAGTTTTTAAAAGCACTATATTTTTTAGCATTCAAGCTTTTTGTACTCTTTTTTAGTTTTAAATCCACTTTAATAGAATCAACGTCGTAATTATAAACTGCAGGTAGCTGGTCTTGAGTGTTATTTAGCTGAAGCTTAGTTAAGTAATATCCTTCGCTGTGAACAGAGGTAACAAGAGCCTTATTGTTATCTATGAGTTTTGCATCAACAATATTGTCAAAATCACTGACTCGGTTAATTTTATTATTTTCATATTTAAACAATGAAGAGCCGTATTCAGTGTTCGCAATAAAATAAACCTTATTATTTTTAATATCTGCAAGTTTTGAATAGTAGCCATTAAATGAAAAAACGGGTTTTTTGTTTTTATACAAAGTTCGTAGTTGATCTTGCTGTTTGAAATAATAAACATTGCCCTTATCATCAAATAAGGCCTTCGAGTGAGCCTTATCATAAAACTTTTTGTTTAAGTATAGTTTAGGTTCAAGCATTGAGGCTTTAATATCAAAACTCAGAATTTGATCATCTTTGATGTCTAAAACATATTCTCCAAAGCTGTCATTTTTAAGATTCATAGATGAATCATAAAGCCCTTGAACAAGCTGTACTCCTTCATCGGTTTCAACCGTTCCGGAGGCTTGAGTGTACCACTTGTTATTGATGTTAAATACTTTTCCTCTAGAGTTAAAAGAAAGCTTAGTGGGGGTAGAGTTTAATGTGTTCTCTTTAATATTATAAGTTAATAACTGGGGCTTTTGCTGCAAATCACTGGCAAGAGTGTACACATTGCCTTGAGAGCGATTTAGAACCATAGGAGCTTTTGAGTGCGCTAAAGACTGTTCAAAGGGAACAAGTTTTTGCTCAGAAGCTAAGTCCATGGTTTGACTTTTAAACTCTTCAAAAAGCTCATAGTAGCTTTTAAAAAAATGATTTTTAAAAGTGTCATTAATAATAAAAGGCCAATACCATTTTTGTGCCTGAGATAAAAAGTAACTGTTAGTTTGATTCAATCCATATTTTTCAGCCAAATACATTTGAAAGTAACCACCCACATGGTAGTCCTCTGCACCAAATGGAAATTCGTAAAGGTTATTAAGTAACCAAGCCGTATTGACTTTGTTGGCTTTAAATAATGAAAACACCTCAGCGCGGATCTCTCCACTGTGTAATCGTCCCCCAGAATTAAATAAGGATTCCACTAAAACAGCATTACCTTCAGTGAAATGCCTTGGTGCTAATTGGTTGGGGTGGATCATAAAGTTGTAAAGGCTAGGAGGGGTACCTAAGACTTTGTAGAGGAGAGAAGAGAAGTTACTTTTAGAGTTGAGTTGATACATGTGACTCAACTCATGAGTCCAAGTATGTAAGAGCCAATTAGACTCAGCAAAGTTTTCAAGTAAAGGGGCGCCTGAATGATAGTAGGTCGACAACACATGAGGACTCACGCTGGCAAAAGCGTTTGCCACCTGGTTTTTTGAAGAGGTCAGTACATAGTGAGCATGATTATCAATTTTCCAGTTGTATGTTTTTTGAATGATATTATTTAAGCGCTCATTAAACTCTATAAGGCTTGGTATAAAGTTTTTATGTTCTTCTGCAAAAATGATTGTTGTGTCTGAGTTTTCATATAGAAAGTACTCGTCATCTCCAGGGACTGTGAAAGCATTGGCAAATAAAGATAAAAAAACTAATACAATAAGACTCATTTTTCCGGCATCCTTAGGTAATAAGAGTTATCTTTGCAAAAAAACTAGGTGAGATCATGGTTTATTTATTTATTTTTGTACTCTCAGGAGTCGGGGCGTTATTAAGGTTTTTTTTGTCGGTAAAATTTAATGCCTCTGGGTTTCCTTGGGGAACTCTGTCTGTGAATGTGATAGGAAGTGTCGCCCTTGGGTGTTTCGTATTTTTTGCCTCGCAAAAACACTATTTTATCTCAAAAGATATGCACCTTGCTATGTGTGTAGGTTTGTTTGGGGGGCTGACCACATTTTCTACTTTTAGCTTTGAGCTATTTGATATGATTCAAAACCACAAACTGTTAATGGCGGGTAGCTATGTTATGGCCTCAGTAGTCGGATCTTTGCTTTTGGTTTTTATAAGTTTTGGGGTGTTGCAAAGAACTTTTTCCTAGGGGCTTGTAAACTACTAATTTAAGTCATTTTTTGGCAGAATTACACGATGCAGCGTTGGTTTTTATTCAATCTATGGTAATTTCAACAATAAATTTGGGGGGGATGAACTCAAAGTTGAATTTAAACGCGATCTGTCGTATACAATTGACTCCTTAAATTCCAAGTTCACGTCACTATTAGGAGGTTTGTTCGTGTATAATACTGCCACGGAATCAGATATGAGACCAGAAGACTCAGAGGTTGTTTTTGCTGAGGAAGTTCAAGCCGTCGATGAAGACTTAAAAAGACTAGATGAAATTGAAAATATTTTAGACTTAGCAGAGGGCGAATACCCTATCTTTACTCTTGCTAAAAACAAAGCTCGTTTTTTAAGAATGTTGAGCTGGTACAAAGGCAAAGAAGAGTGGTTAGATGTGGCACCTCTTAGTGGAGTGTCTAAGCTTTTTAAGCAGCAATCAAAAGAGCTTGAAGGTATCCGTGCTAATAAAATGGACTATGAAATGGAGCTAGAAACCGGAACTCTTACACCAAGTCAGCGCTCTTATCGTAAAGATGAGCTTAAAATGTGTAAAGTTCATGAGAAAATGGCCGTTCACTTAATCACCAAGATGCAAATAAAGATCAAATCTGGTCGTAGATAATACATATTAATTATTTGTATAATTAAAAAAGCTCGCAAATTGCGGGCTTTTTTTATATCTGAAATCTCAAAATACTTCTATTTGTCTCAAAATGAGATTTTTAAAAAGCTCTAAGGATTTTAAGCAATTACCGTAAAAATCTTAAAAAAACACAATTTTTACTTATCTTCTCATAATGATGCGCCGATAGGGTTAATGATGGGTCGCTAGTGACTCACAATGAATTAAAAATGGGGGTATCAATGGTACGTTCAACAGTATATATCGTGAGTGACGATGCTAATGTCATTCAAAGAACGAGAGCTTTTTGCCAGAGCCAAGGTCTGGAAGTTCAAGTTTATAGTCCTGATGAATGGAAAACAAAAATGGACAAAGAAGATGGGCAGCTAACTGCAGGAACACAGGGTTTTCAAGCTCAAAGCAATGTTATTCCGTTTCCCTAACACAAGGTTTCTGAAAACCAAGTTACACTTGGCCAAGGTGGCGGTCGTGTAAAAACAATCACCGAACTTGGGAGCATAGCAATTGAAAATGCCATCAACGAGTTCAATGGGAACTTAACTGAAGCCGCTAAAGCTTTAGGTATTGGTCGTGCGACTTTATATAGAAAAGTAAAGCAATACAGCATTGACCCAACTATGGCCCGTAAAAAACGTGCTGCTTAATATCACTTGATATTTAGAAATTAAAACCAGGCACATTTGCCTGGTTTTTTTTTGAGGGGACTTCAATTGAGTAAACAGCTTCTGGCCTTTTTAGTGATCTTTATAAGTTTTATAAGCTTTTCGGTTCATTACAACCGTCACACTGCAAAGCAGCAGTCTCAAATTATCTGTAATATGGTCTTTGAGCGAATCTATCAAGTTACTCCACAAGTTAAAAAATGGTATAGATCCTGTTTACAGCTACAAATAAAAAAATCTTCACCTGAATACATATCGCAAAAGCTGAACCAAAACTTTCAGAGTCTTAATTTTTCACACCTTTATATTATGAACCCAGAGCAGTCCAAGTGGGCCTGGCAGGGCATAAAAAAAGAAGAAAGTGGGAAGTGGGTTGAGGTTGATGAAGCTCCACGCGTTATAAAGCTTAAAAACAATCAAACCGTTTTAAAAATCCCGAGCTTTAGAGGTGAATACTTTACATCTAAAAAATGGTTACAGGTGGTTCAGAAGCTTAAGTCCACTGATCGATTGTATATTGATTTACGAGATAATCTCGGGGGAAACTTTGTGGCCATGCTCAGAGTGTTGTCTAGCTTTTTTTGTAAGCCCACTTATATTGGGAAATTAATAAATTCAAATTCTGGAGAAGGGGAGTCGGTCCTTACGAATAAGTTAGATGAGAGAGTGCACTCTATACCTATGGCGGATAAAGAAGCTGTAATATTAAAAACCTTTGAAGGTTATGGGTGTTTAAAGCCAGAGCTTCATATATTAGTAAATCGTGATACAGGATCGACCAGTGAAATTTTAGCCGATAGCTTGCAAGGCTTGTTAAATGCAAAAGTATACGGGCCAGGTACGAGAGGCGGAGTTGTATTGGGAATGAACTATGGTATTGAGTTTTGGCCAGATGGATACAGCTTGTCTATACCAGAGGCTTTATATATAAACTTCCAAGGGCAAGCCTTGGAAGGTGTGGGGTTATTGATGGATCAGATAGAGTATCCTATAGACGTTAGTTTACTTTAAAATAATGTACTTTACAGTCACTCTTTTCGAGCTTTCAGAAAGCAGCTCTGGCTTAATTGTGATGGTGTTATTATCAACAGTGTACTGATCTTTAGACAAAATAACATCATCCACTTTTACTTCCATAATTTCTTCAAAAGTTTCATGTTTAATATTAAATATATTTTCTGTTGATACGAAAACATGATCTATCATGTCGTTGAAATGCTGACTCCAGTCTTGTTGGCAAATATCGAAGACTCCACCTTGTGTGTTCATAGAAAGGTTATCATAAGCAGAGCCAATTCTAGCATAACAATTAGTAACGGAGTTTTGCAGTCCAATGAATGAATAGACAATAGGGCTTTGACTTGGATAGGCCGTATTGAAAGCGTTTAAAAACTTATTGGTGTCAGTATACCTTTCGTTATCATCTGTTACAAAAACAAAGATCTTTTTACTATTTACTCTTAAAAAATCACGGTTATTATCACTCTTAACATAGTAATCACAATTACTGCTTCCTGATGAGTTAAAATATAATGAAGGATTACTTTCACACTCATTTTTGGTTAATAATGAGCCCGTGGCGTGTGACATTCCATTAACACTGCTAACAGTAATTGGAAATTGCTTATGATTTTCACCTTCAAGATTCTTTGGAATGCTCACTCCTGTAGATTTACTATTTGTGGCTGATATAAGAGAAGATCTAATTTCTGCACGTGAGGAGATATTTTGCATAAAAGCTAGGTAGTTGTTGTTCACAGCTTGAGCCTCAGCACTCATAGAGCCAGAGTTATCAATGACCCAAACAAAATCTATATTTCTGGAAGTGGTTTTAATCCCGAGGTTTTCAGTGACTAAAGTTTTATTGCCATCAATTGGTACTTCAAGAGTTTGATTTGGATCGGTTGATCCAAGGGTCTTGAATGCAATTTCAGGGTTAGAACAATTTTGATAGCTAAACAGTAAAAGGGTAGCTAGGCCAAAGTATAATAAAATATTTCTCATTTTGAGATCCCCCTCTAATTTATATATTAAAGTGCAAATGTTGTGCTAGCTCTACTGTAATTCAGCTGTTGCTAACTTAAAAATATGTATATTGTCTAGACATTGAGTGATTAGATATACATATATTTAAGAATTTAAAAGAATGTAGCTTTGCAGCGATTCTCTCCGCTTATAATTTTGCAGTGAGAATGACCATCTCAATCTCACATTGGTACAAAAATCACTTAGCTTCAGCTGTTTAAAGAGATTAAAAAAATAGTTAAAAGGTCCTAGATGGAATTAGAGCAATTTTGAAAATGTTTGCTTCAGGTTGTTTGACATG
>JAKUPT010000122.1 GCA_022450595.1 Bdellovibrionales bacterium | reverse complement strand
TTATTTATTTTTTTTGGCGGGTAGCCTAACAGCTACGATGCCGTTTTAAAAGCAGGGGCGCTTCCATACCTCCAGGCTAGACTTTTGATTTAATTGAGACTTTTTTTGTTTACTAGGGTTGTATCAATTTGAGGCGAAAAATTGCCTCTGATTCTCTCTAGTTATTACAACATTATTAAACGAATTAAGATTATTATATCTGAAGGTATCAGCAATATTATCTTGCCCCTTCTTTGGAGCCAAAGCAGATGGCATACCAATATAATAATCTTTCCATGATCCATCAGCTTGTTTTTTTGAAGCGACAAAGGCACCACCACTTTGTGCTCCATAAGCATTACATCCTACTGTATAAAGATCATTTAAAGAATCTTTCCATCTTTTAGCTGTTTTACATTCTGAAAAAAATCTTTCTCCCTTTTGACCAAAACGAATGTTTCTATTTTGCTTACTAGGAACCCATGATGGATATCCAACAAAAAATAAATAATCTGCATTTTGAACATAAGGCTCTGGATTAGCTACCGGAGTCATAGGCTCAATATTACTGGGAACATCTCGATCTAGAGTTAAAATACATTGATCTTTTCTAAAGTCCATACATTCAATCTTCTTAATTTTAAAATTATAATCTTCATTAATTACATTAGTCCCCATTAAGAATTCCATTGTCTCTATAGGCACTCTCAAATTTCCATTATCATCAAATAAATTGTGGGCAGATGTAACAACCTTATTTCTTAAAACATTTCCATTTTTATCTTTTAAACCAACTAAGGTGCCACTACCGTGTCCGGCTTTGTCTCCTGCAAGATTAATCATTCCAACAGCTGGAAATGCATTATCAGAATCAATATAAGTCTTAGAACCACTAACCTCGTTGTATCTTTTATCTATTTTGCTGCTTAGTGATGCTATCAAATTTAAAGGAGAATTTTTTAGTGAACATGGCTGAGTATATACACTATCTTGTGGCTCTTCGCCCCCACGCTTAGGCTCTTCAGCGAAAACTGAAAATGTGAGCATAAATGAAAGTAAAAACACTAACTTTTTCATAAGTTATTTATAACCTAATTTTGTTACAAAATGAGATTTTTTGAACGTTTTTATAAAAATTATCTATATATATAATCTCAATTAAGGGGTTGATTTTACATTAAAATTTAAAGATTAGGACTTATGACCAACAAAAACACCCCTGAACCAAGCCATATAAAAGGCTTAACATTCCTCTCACTATCGTTTTTTTCTACAGGAGATCATTCCTCCGCCAGAATAGGTCTGGCGGTAAAAATCATCAGCGACAGTCATATCTACTGGCTTATCCACGTCTAATTCTTGAATAATGATAGAAATATCTTTAACGACATCATTGATTTTATCTTCACAGTTCTCATGAAAATCTATAGCCGCTATATAACTAAGCTCATCCCCCTCGACTTTGAGAGCAAAATAAATATCTTCAATTATATTTTTATTTTTATGAATAAAAATATTAAGTTCTTCGATTAGTTTATGAGGGAGTTCTGCTGGAATTCCAATCTGTATCTCCATTCCCTTTTGCATTTCCCTTTGTTCCCAGTTGCCTTTATTGTTATTTAATATGTCAACTATTTCATCAGGGTTAAAAACCTTTCCAAAATTCATATCAGCGTTCAAAATTAACCCAAGCTTGGATGACGATAAAATCTCAAAAAATTGTAATGAGTCCATTTCTAAATAAGGAATCTCGCTGTTTTTTTTGCGTGCAGCATACTCCAAAGCTGATAAAGAAGTATAAGCGTAAGTATAATTTATATCATTAATTTGATTGTTCAGTAATCTTACTGAGTTATTTTCACTCATCTGACCCATAACAAATAATTTAAAATGAAAAAGTTGGCGATAAAAATCTGGCCTAAGAGCTTCGTTCTCAACAGCTGATTTCAAAAGCTCTTCTAAGCGGTTAACACTTTTATATGGATCATCTTTTTTAAATAGTTTTTTAAATATATTCATAAATTTTTATTATAACCTTCAATTCATATACAAATGAATAAGGGGTTTTGTCCTTTTTTATCTATATCAACCTCTTAAAATGATTTCTTAGCATTACCTCTTGAATTTGCTCGCTTCTATCCAAAGCATTAAAACGCTGTAAAATTTCATTCTTTTCTTCTTCTGACAAAGAATCAAGCCATGGCTGAAATTCAGCTCGAATTCTTTCCTCTTCAGCTTTTTGTTTTTCAATTAACTGCTTTTCTACCTCTGCCTTGCGCTTTTCTTCAATTTCTTCTCTGATTGTCGATTTAAAGCCATGACCTGTTCTTAAACCATGAAATAAGGCACTGATTGGATTTTTCTTAAACTCTCCACCATTTTCTTTATGAAAAGCTACTTCACTTAATGTAAGACGAAATAAAGACTCTGTTACCCTACCCTGATTCAGTAAAGTTATTAATTGGTTTATCTGTCCCTCATGAAGTTCTAAAGATTCAATATCCCACTGAATATCAATATCGTCTAAAATCTTCGGCCTAGTAATAGTAGTTTCTTCTTTAAAATAATTTGAACTACTACTACTAGAGGGCTTTGTACTCTTTTCTGTACTCTTTTCTGTACTCCAAATAACATCATTTAAGTTATTAAAAAAGTCACTCTCCTTCTTTTCACTATTAACAAGAGAGTCATATACTTCTTTTTTAATTTTAAATTGAATCCACCCTCCACGGCCTCTTTTTCCGGCATGCCTCTCAATAAGTCCTTTTTCAACAACTCTTCGTACTATAGTCTTAACAACAGACTTTTTAACGTTTAATAAAGTAGATAATTGGTCCAATGTAAATATCTCTGAAACCAATGACCCAGAGTTTTTACAGCTTAGAAAAAGCAACTTAAGTAGCTTTTTATTCTGTCCTGATACTAATAATTCAACAGGTATATTTTTAGAGTTTTGTACTCCAATAGTACTCTTTTCTGTACGCCTTTGGGTACTCTTTAAGTCCTCTAAATGAACTCTTTTGGAACTCTTATTGCTCCCTATTTGAACTCTTTTAGTACTCTTTTCTGTACTCTTTATGTCTTCTTTTTTGTCACCCAATTGTACTTCAATTGTACTCTTATTATTTTTAGGTGATGGGACTATCGATTCAGGATCGCGCCCTCTTTTATTTCGATTTAATTTTCTCATAAAAGATCACCTTATTGGTCTACGTCAACGGCAGCTTGTTGGTTCAAGGGGCAAATGGTATCGCATAAGCAATCCAATGCATCTTTTATGTCTCCAAATGATCCTGTTTCATAAATACTTTTACCGTCGTTTACTAAGTTTTGAAGAGCAGCACTTTCCTTAATTTGAAAAGGAAGTAAATATTTTCCAAAATCTTCTGTTACCTGTTTCCATGCTTCTTTTGATGCATGCCTGCTAAAGCTATATTTATTCATTAAAACTCTTAATTCAGGTAACTCCGAATCGAATTGCTCACAATCGTTAACGATATCATCAATAGTTAAATGTAAGGACTCTATAGACCACGAATCTGGAAAAGTTGGCATGATGACTAGATCACTTGTTAAATATGCTGAGGAGATGAGTCTTGTAAATGTAGGAGGTACATCAAATAAAATAAGGTCATATTCCTCTAAACCTTTCATATATTTCTTTAGAGTTTTTTTAGGGTTATCATCTGCTACGAGCCTATCCGCCCTTCTTGCAACCCCACGACATGGAACGACATCTATTCCTTCGTAGCGACTCTTCAGTAATACATCCTTAAATTGTATTTTGTCCTTAAGTACTTCATATATTGTTCCATAATCACTGTCTAACTGCTCTTCTGTTAAAATTAAACTAGTAATACAACTCTCGGGATCTAAGTCGATAATAAGAACCTTAGCTCCTCTTTGTGACATATTAACTGCAACATTAAATGTTAAAAGACTTTTCCCTACTCCGCCTTTTTCCTGGCCTATTGTAACAATATTACGTTCGTAAGAAAAACCTCTAAGATTAAGCAAGTTCTTTACTGTTTGATGTGGAAAGATAACGCGAGTACTTTTTTTATTCTTTTTCAATACTTTAAAATCATTTTCTTTAATTAGTTGTTTTACACGAGGAACTGAAACATTAATCATGTTTGCAATTTGTGTTGATCTTAACATAGTTGTAGTCCTTTGCTGATTTACGGTTTCTTCATTTAAATGCTAGCAAAGTGAAAATTGTGTAATCAATTCTTTTTTTGTATTAATTATATTATAGCGCAAGGAGTTATTTATTAATATTTAAGGATGAAGATTAAAAAAATAAAAAAAAATCTATAAAAACTGTACTCTAAATGAACTCCAAATGTACTCTATATTTATCCTAATTAATTAATTCATATAATAAAATGTACTCTAAATGTACTTTAATTGAACTCCAAATGTACTCCAACTTTTATATGGCTATTATGGACTTGTTAATGAATTAATTGTGTCACGTTTGTGTCAGGTTAAGTTGTACTCTTTATGTACTCTATATGTATCCTAATATGTACTCTAATTTTGATTTAAAAAATCTAAATAAATAATGAAATCGTAACTCGGTATCCTGCCAGGCCCTTTCAAATTAATTTTTAAAATGCTAAGCCTCCTTTAAACGAAAAAAGGAGCTAAGCTTTGGAAGAAAAACTCGAAGCCCTAAAAAAAGACATTGCAGTCTTTAAAGCTAACCCCAAACAGTTCAGATACCCAAGGTCTATAAAACGAAAAGCCCTAGAATTATTAGATAATGGCTACACTCCCAAAGAGCTTTTTAGGCTCACAGGTCTTGGTGATAAAACTCTACATAACTGGAAAGTTCAAAACCTACCGTCATTTAAAGAGGTTCGAGTTAGCAACACACCAATTTTATCTGATTTTGAAGTGAGTGTTTATAAATCAGGTTTAAGTTTTAAAGTCTCAGGATTTAAAAATATTACTGAGGTTCATAGTTTTATAGGAAGTTTTAAATGATCTTTAACACCAAGGGGCTTCGAGTCTTTGTCTACAATGAGTTGATTGATATGCGCTGTGGTTTTGAAAAGCTCAGTCACTTTGCTCGAGATAAAATGAAGCAGCGGCTTGATCAAGGACACTTGTATTTATTTTTTGGTAAAAACCGTAAGCGTTTAAAAGCTTTGTATTTTGATGGCACAGGGCTTGTACTTGTAGCCAAGCGTATTGAGCGGGGTCAGTTTATGAGTCTTTTAGAATTAGATCAAAACGAGATCAGTATAAGTGATTTAAAGTTAATTTTTCACGGTAGTGTGATTAAAAAGCCAAGTTTAGAGCGAAGTCTTTACTCTGACGCTTTGGGAGTAAGTGGACTTCCAAAAGGGCTTATTACAAACTTTAAATATGAACGAGAGAACCCGACAACTTATTAAGCAAGAGACAAATATAGAGCTATTAAAAGAGCTATTGCTTAAGACTTTTGAGTACACAGAACGCTTACAAAAAGACTATCAAGCTGAAGTTGATAGAAGAGCAAAGCTTGCTCAACAAAAGTTCAATGTTGATGAGCAGTATTTAATTTTAAAAAAGAAGTTTTTTGGTAAGTCCTCTGAAAAGACTCCTATACAAGACAGGCTTCGAGGTGAGATGGAGTCTGATATCGACCTTTTAGCTCACTCTCAGAGCCTTGTGCCAAAGCCCAATAACAAACAGACTAAAGAGCTTGAAAAACAAGTCCTTGAGTATGAGTGCACTCCTGAAGAGCTAAAAGAGATGAGTGAGTCTTTAGGTCTTGAGAGCCCAAGTGCTGACCAGTGGGAGAAGATGGAAGGTTTTTACGAGCGGTCCAAAGAGGTGACTGTGGTTGAAAGAAGTTACAAACAACTACTTCACCGCAAGCAAAAGTATCAGCTTAAAAAGCAGTATCAACAAGGAGATAAAACTCATATCATCACAGCCGAGGGCCCGAAAAAGCTTTTACCTGGTTGTGGTTACTCTCCTGAATTTGCAGTAAGTGTTGTCAGTGATAAGTATATTAATCATATGCCCCTGACTCGTCAGTTAAAGCAGATGGAATCGTTGGGGTTAAAAAAGCTTCAAGCAAAAACTTTATATAACTTGTGCTGGGCTGTGGGAGAGCATTTAAATCCACTGGTGGAAAAGATCAAAGAAGAGATTAAATCACAGCCCACCCAAATCGTTCATGCTGATGAAACCCCATGGCCTATAAATAACAAAGATCAAAGTGATGGCTATATGTGGGTGCTCTCCAATCAAGCTGGAAGTTATTACCAGTA
>JAKUPT010000121.1 GCA_022450595.1 Bdellovibrionales bacterium | reverse complement strand
TTATAAACAAGTCACCATTAAGCATAAAATTAATGTGGGTGAATTACAGAAGCTTTTGAGTATAAAAAATATAAGAATTTCCGATGATAAACTTATCGACAACAACGGCTCCATTGTGGATGCCCTTGTAGACAATGGGTATTTGTATCTAGATAAAAAAGTCTGGTGGAACAAATTGGTTAAACCAACATTTCACGACTTTGACACACAGATGATGGTACTTCATGAAGCTCTCCGATTAGCTGGTATTGATGACGATGATTACAAAATTACCAAAGAATATAAAAATCTTAAAAAGAAGATTTCTTCTCAAAATAACTTTGGAAGTGATCGAGATTTTTTATGTCAAGTTGATGTTTATAAAAAATCAATTTCTGATGATGGCTTTTCTTATGCAAAAAAAGGTAAACATCTTGGATCTGTCGTACACAAACAAGACTCAGCCGTTGGCGGCTCCGTTGTTAAAAAGTTATTTCCAACTCAAAAAAATAGAGTGCTGTTCTCCCTTGCCGTAATGGGAGGCGAAGGCTACTTTAGGTGGGCCTTAGCTGAAGCTGATAAAAATGAAAGAGACTGGAGTGTCTATAACAGAAAATTTATAAGTGGCGCAAAAGTAATCTACAGCCCTTATCCTGAACATAAAGCAAACAATAAAGAAACAACAATTGAAACAGATGAATATCTTATTGATATTGCCTGTAAAACTGAACAAAGGGGGAATCAATGAAAGCAATACTAATAGTTTTAAGCCTATTCGTATCAATCAATTTACTCGCAGAAATTAAAGTTGTAAAAGGTGTTATTCGTGAAAGCACCTGTAACTCACCAAGTGGTCTTGGGTACTTTACTCTAGAGCAAAGAGTAGATAATAATTTTATCATGAAAGGCATTAAAGTTAATTCTAAGAAGCTTTGTGGTAGTGACCCGGGTCAGTTCACCTATCTGTCCAGTATTGGTTACGACGCCTTATTTTTAGGAGAGACAAAACTTTTTGAGGTTATTATTGAAGATGGTTTTGCTGTTGATGCTGAAATGATAGAAGATATTGATTACTTAAAATTTAAAAAAAATGTTAAATATTATGACTACCAAAACAGTCTAAAAGAATCCTCTTTATGGTTTCATAATGGTCCGGCTGGCATTGATTTTTATTATTCTGAAGAAAAAATTAATGAACTTATAACTAAGTATACACGTCAGGATTAAGCTATGCTTTACCTATTATATTTATTAGTATTTGCCATGTTTACAAATTATTCTTTCGCAGAGAACGCTCATTGGCTGGCTACAAAGCATGAAAATTATATGATGTGTGATGTTTCAATTGCCGTGAACGACAGTATTGTTAAAAAACATTTGCTCACAACATATCTACCTACCAGAGGCATTTATCAAGCAGGAGACCGAGCATATCATTATTCCTCTACTGTAGTCTCTTCTTGCCAATCGCAAGCCTTTAATGAAGAGTATAATAAGAACAACTTTTACTACAACACCAACTCTAACAGTTTTGTAGATATATGTTTTAAAATAAATAATGGTACATATCCCGACCAAGATGGCTATGCCGAAATTTATTTAGCTCATAGATCTAAAAAAAATTACTTTAAGTTTAATTATTTAAACCGCAACAAGCCAATTAGAATCACAGGATCATCAACAAATAGTGCACTCATTCAAAATTATTATGTTAAAGTAAGTTGTAAAAATACAATTTTGTCTCCATATGATCAAATGTGGACCGACATACGAAACAATCGACTTCTTGATTAATTAGTTACCCGTCAATATGACTATGCTACTTTACTTGGGTTGGTTGCTCGTCCAGATTCAATAATCCATTGCAAATTTTTTGATTTAATAAAGCTTTCTCTTTAAAGTGCTAAATACGCTTTGTGTAACTTGACATGGCTATGCACTCATCTATCATTAAGATTAGGAGTTAATTTATGTCTCAAATTATTTATATTCTAACGTTTGCACTATTTTCTTTTCAATTCTCAAGTTCAGTCTGGGCAAAAAAGCCTTCATCAGAGCGACAATTTAAACCTAAAACAGATTTTTATTTTATTTATAAAGCAAACGATAATATAACTGCAGGCCCCAATGGGAAAAATTGGCAGAAAAAAAAGCAACCTAAACCATATTACTCTTGCTGCTATTCTGTAAAAAATGAGCCTAACAGTATACGGGTCGAGTCAATATTAAGTACAATTGATAACGATCTTAAACTCGGAAAAGTCCATATTCTTAAAAACAACAATGATACTCTATTTTATACTCATACTTTGACATTTAATTCTAAGGATAAAAAGCAACTAAAAGATGTTATGGAGAAGCTATATACAACTGATCTGTTGGCTTGTAAGAAAAAGTTTACTTCATACAAGAAAGCCGGATTAAGACAAATTAATGAACCAATAACTGAAAAACACTATCCTTGTAAGTAATCAATTGAGAGATCTTGGTATAATTTTTAAACTAAAACTATTACAAATGTATTATTATGTTGGTAAGATTATTAACCGCTAAACATCAAGGTCTTCAATGAACAAGCTAATTATCCTATTTTCTCTCATCTTTCCTCTTCTCTCATGCACTAACAAGACTGAATCATGTGATAAAAGTGATTTTAAATGTTTACAAAAATTGATGAACAATCATGTCATAAAAAAAATGTCCTACTGGGAAAAATTTCACAATGTGCCCATCAATGAAAGAGTGTTTGTGGCCCCTAAAGAAGTGATTCAATATATTGATTTGGACAATCAAAAAAATGGTTTCCAGAACAAACCCTTTGCACCAAAAGTCACAAAAGACTTTATGAATGATATTAAAAGTGCCATTGATGAAATTCCAAGCACTGTAAAAACCTTGCTTGATAAGAAGTTTATAGGTGTGTTTCTTGTGAATGATTTGGGAGGCACTGGCTACACTGATCGTATATTTAATGAAAAGGGCGAAGCTGTTGCAAGCTTTGTGGTTTTAGACTATCAGGTGTTACAAAAGCGGAGTGCCAATGAATGGGCCACATGGAAAGAGTCCACTCCATTTAAGTCCGACCCGACTTATTCGATTGAGGCCATCATTCAACCAAAAGAGTCCGACAATCGTAAATATGCTATTCAATATATTCTTCTTCATGAGCTAGGACATGTGATATCAGTCAATAAAAACTTTCATCCCCCATGGGGTCTGCCACCAAGCCATATACAAAATATAGAAAAGTATAAATTCTTTAAAGAATCCTGGAAAGTTGAAAACAGTAATTACATATCCAAGTTTGACTCCACTACAATGCCGAAAAGAAAAAGAGTTGTTTATTATTTTGGAGCTCAGCTAGAAAGCAACCAAATGCAACAGATCTATTCAGATCTTGAAAACACGAATTTCCCAACACTCTACGCTGCCACAAAACCAGGTGAGGACTGGGCCGAATCATTTGTTACTTATGTTCACAATGTGCTTATGAAAAAACCATTTTCAATAAAAATCAAAATAAATGGTGAGGTTATTAAACAATTCAAACTGTGCTGGGGAAGTCCCCGCTGCGCTAACAAGGAAGCTATTTTATCTAAATTATTGGGTAAATCATAAACTCTATTCTTATAACTGCCACAGTACACGATAGTAACTAAATATCATAAAAGCATTTACATTATGATAACATCCTCCTAAATAATCTCGCCCAAAACCTCATGAGCTTCATTGTATGAAACTCCATGCACTGACTCAAACCAAGATAGTATATTTAAGGGTACATTTTGTTTGCGTACTTTTAGGCACCTAAACATAGATTCAATGGGCTGCTGAGTGTTTTCATAATCAAAGTCAGATTCGCAAAATTTTGTGTCCCATGCTGCTACAAGGTGACTATTAAGCCTATCGACTAGAGGTTTAGTTAAAATATGTAACCACTCATTTTTACCAATAAGATCTGCTTTTTTGGGAGTTAAACCAATCTTAGGAGAGTTATTGTTGTGCTCAACAGAAATGTTTCTGTCTTCCATGTCATAAGAAATCTCAATAGCATCACCCCACAACGTGCTTTTTAACAGTATATTTCCTTTAAACTCTTCCGTGTGCTTGAGGGCTGAGTAGGAGGTTACACGCGTTTCGTCGTAATATTTTGTTTTATAGACCGTTACAGTCCCATCGTGGTTGTCTTTTTCATAGCTGGAACTTCCCTTATAATCTCCTGATAACGAGGCCACTGCGTTAGCTATGGTAAATACTGTATCCATGGCTTGTAAAAAATCCGGCTTATCACGTTCATAATCTTTGTCTTTAATGTATTTTTTCTCATAAGGTACACTTACCGTGTAGGTATGTTTTAAGGTTTCATCTGTTTTATGGTGTTTGTAAAAATACTCTCCCTTTAAACTTATATTTAAACTGTTTTTTGCACTTTCCTTATACCAAGGAGTGGCTTTAAAGCTTTCTTTAAAGTTATCTGTTATATTTTTAGCAACAGGTTCTGGTAAATTAGGGATATCAAAATCAATATTTACATTGCTATATAGTTTTCCATGTATGTGCATAACTTGCTTTTTTAGATTTGGATTTTTATGGCTCCATATTTGACATAAATTTTTAATAAAGCTGCCATAATAATACTGATCCGTTTTTAAAGCTGAATACGCTCTACTACAAAATTTAACTCCACTTTTTCTAACAGCTAATTGTAAATCCTTAAACTGATTTTGAGCTTTTAGAGGTTGGAATAACGAGTTGTATCTATCTAAGTAAAGTTGTGCCCTAAGAGGTTTATTCTCTTTTAAGGCCTCATTAACAACTTGTATGACCGAGGTGCGAGCAAACTGGGTCTCTTCTTTCTGAGTAAAAGCTACTGCTCCAAATGGAAACACTCCCCACAGGTTTTGTCGGTTATAAACTTCTAGTAATAAATTTAAACTTTTATTGTGATTACCCGACAGTCTTAATAGCCTCACTTCAATAAGTTTTTGTGATATCCAGCCTAACTGAGCCTTTTTTAAACCTATTAAAGCCTTTTCATCAGAAGAGTCGGACTCTAAAATTTCTTGATAGACATTGATCGCATCTTGATAAGACTTCTTTTCTAAAAACTCTTTTGCAGAGTTATGAAGAGTCGAACATCCAGAGTTTAAAATTAAAAATATAAATAACAATAATACTAAGTTTTTCATCCCACAAATCTTATTCAAAAAACACATAATGACAAAACTAATCTTATTAAAATTAATAACTTTGTGGTTAAAAGCTCGTTAATTTAACTTTCACGTAGTGCTACGCGCTATTTTCAGGGCTTATTTTACCGATATTAGTAGGCGCATTCTGATCGGCCTTAAAGTTAAAGGCCCACAATTTTACGGGCTTTTTCCCTATCATAGTAATGAAATGAATTATCTATAACTTGGCCTAAATTTTGGCGGTCAGTAACATAAGGGTGAAGTTTACCAAGTATATCTAATTTATTATCTGTCTTTAAAACTTCTGAAATCACTGTTTCTAATTCAAAAGAGGTCAAAGTGGGCGTTTTATTTCTAGTGAAATATGAATTTAAAAACTCATCAATAACAACAAGTTTATTTTTATCAAATGAAGCCTCTTTAAGAGCCTCTATAAAGCTCTGATTACTCATTGGTTTAAAGCGTTTTGTAAGTAATTTATCAGAATTGTAAACTTCAATCTCTGAATTCAGTGGTAAAATAATCTCAATTCGGACGTAGCATTTACCTTCTAAATTAGTGATTTTTCGGTTTTCTATCTTAATAGAGCACTGGTATCGACCAAAATGATTTATTTGTAATGTGCTCTCAATCATTTGTTGTTTTAGACTTGGGATATACGATATCCCGCTTGAGACATTATACAGTTTTAGTACACCTTCACCACTTCTTAAAGTATTGGAGTAAATGACTCGTGCATCACGATGGCCACCAAAAAGGCTAAGCTCAATAGACTCCACTCCATGAATTGAAAAGTCTTCCGAATTAACTTGAGGGTTAAATTTTTCTGGAACAGAATTCCACTCAAGTTTATCTCTATTTGTATCATCACTATTTGTAACCGTAGAACTGGAACTGCCACACCCAGCTAAAAAAACAACAATTGCAGATAAGCATATTTTATTTAACATAATTCCCCCACTTTTAAAAAAGTGTTAACACAGCAATTTCTGGAGGACAATAATTAGTGACTGTCACTATACAGTACTGTCGTGCGTTGGAAGTTGGGCTCTAATCTAAGTGCGATTAGTAAAGTTCGGAGTT
>JAKUPT010000120.1 GCA_022450595.1 Bdellovibrionales bacterium | reverse complement strand
AAGGAAGATTGATGAGGCTTATAAAAGCTCAAGCTTCAGATGGAGATCAACTGAGTCAGTTTTTAAAGTCCACAAAATTACCTGGACTTATTGATATATCAATCGACCGAGAAAAGGATTTTTTTCAGCACTACAAACTACTATCAGACGACTATGTCACCTTCACCTTGGTTGACGACAATGATCAACCCAAGGCCATGGCCACTCTGGTTTTTAAAGAGGCCATGATTGAAGGAAAAAAACAACTTATTGGCTATGCCACCGATTTAAGAGTGTCTCCCACCAGAGAGGCTATTTTAAATTGGGCAGAAAAGATGCTGCCCGCCATGATTGAAGAGCGAGATAAAAGACACTGTGACTATATTTTCTCTGCTGTTGCTAAGAGTTACACGCAAATATACAATGCCTTTATACGCCCCAAAAGCAACAAACGCTCTTTACCCAGATATTACTTATACCGAAAATTTAAGGTGATTAACATTCACGGCATTTTACCTCTGGCCAAAAAGCCCATTGATACTCTTCACATTGCTCCAGCGAAAATACAAGACTTGGCCAGTATTAATGACTACATACAGTCAAAGCTTAAAGAGCGCCCCTTTCACTTTTGTGTGCCCTCTATTGAAGAAATCCTAAAACTCTGGCCAAACATGAGTATTGAAAATTTTATTTTAGCCAAAGATTACGAGCATAATATTGTTGGTGTAACAAACATTTGGGACCCTTCAGAGGTCCAAAAAATGCGCCCATCTAATTTTTCTAAAAGAGCCCTGACTCTACAAGAGACCTTAAGATTTTTACGCCTTTTTGGGTGGACTCGCCCTATTGTTTCAAAAGACCAAGCTTTAAATATGAAACAACTTAATTTCACATACGTGAACAATCCAGATATTTTTCAGGCGCTTTTATACTATTGCTACAAACACGCCTCAGCTAAAAAATATTTAAGCTATCTTCATTTCAAAGGGGAATTAGACACCCTCCCCATGCGCTCAATGATCGCATCCTCTGTGCCTTTTGGCCTATACTGCATAGTGGCGCCTGGTGATCATGTGGCAAATTTTCTCAAACCTTCCTTTGAAACACCTCCTTTGAATTTTGACATTGCTTATGTTTAAAGGCTGGTTATCAAGTAGTTTTCAAGTTGAAAAATGACCCATTTTCCTCTCATAGCCCACACTCAGATATGATACTCAAGAGTTTATGCAAAAATTAAAATTAAAGTCTTATTATAAGGTCTTAGGATTTCAAGGCTCGGACCAACTCGCTCAACGCCTTAAAGAGCTTGGCATACAAATAAATGAAAGCCTTTATATTCAGACCAAAATTCCACTTGGTGGACCTTACGTTGTTCGATTTAAAAATGCTCATATTGCTTTAAGAAAGGACGAGTTGGAATGTCTGAAACTACAAGCCACAGAGTGATTGCCTTTCTCGGCTCACCAAACTCAGGCAAAACAACACTTTTTAATTGGATCACGGGCAACCGATTCAAAACCGTGAACTACCCAGGTGCCACAGTGGACTATTTTGTTGGCACCAGCCACAAAGGCTACGAACATATGATTCATGTGGCCGACACTCCTGGTACATATTCCCTTATTCCATTTAGCCCAGAAGAGGAAGTCACCTATAAACTGCTTTTTGAAAATAAATCTAATCATGATATTTCAAAAAACATAGTGGTCGTTGTTGATGCCACTCAACTTTCAAGACACCTTGTGCTGGTAAGACAGGCCCAAGCCGCAGGCTTTAATGTCACTATTGCACTGACAATGATTGATCTTCTCAAAGAGGACAATCTTAATGTGGACCTTTTAAAACTCTCAGAGCTCACTGGCTGCGAAGTTTACCCCATTGACGGACAACTTGGCGGTGGAGTGAATGAACTTATTGATGGCCTCAACAAGGCCAATGGGAATTCGGAATCTTTCACTCCAAGCCTTAAAAACCTAAAGCATGACTTTGCCTCTGAGGCCCAAGAAATCTCAGAGCTTTGTTTAAAGCAAAAATCAACAGGTCAACTTTTAAAATCCGTTCAAAACACTGAAACTTGGGATCACTTTTTATTACACCCCATTTTTGGACTGGCTCTTTTTGCTGCCATTATGACAGGCCTATTTACGTCTATATTTTGGCTAGCCACCCCTTTTATGGACGCCCTGGACTCTTACGCCTCAGGACTTGCTGGTTGGAGCTTTGTACAACTTGGAGAAGGCTTATTTGCTGACTTTATTTCTAATGGAATCATTGCAAGCTTTGGAGCCGTAATTGTATTTGTCCCTCAAATTTTTATTTTATTTGTTGGAATCGGATTGCTCGAGGACTCGGGCTACCTTGCCAGAGCCGCTAGCCTTATCGACCGCCCTCTTTCTATGGTGGGACTCAACGGAAGATCCTTTGTCCCGATACTCTCAGGCTTTGCCTGTGCCGTGCCAGCAATGATGGCCGCCAGAACTATAGGGTCTAAAAAAGAACGATGGATCACATTATTTATTATTCCCTTTATGACTTGTTCTGCAAGGCTTCCCGTATACGCACTTTTATTGAGCTTTTTATTTTTTGGCTCAAAAGCAATTCTACCGGGAATTGTGCTCGCTATCATTTATATTGGCTCCTTAATTATTGGCGGCATCTCTGCTGCTATTTTGAATCGCATACTGAAAGACGAAAAGCCCTCGGCCTTTATGCTGGAGCTCCCCCTTTACAGAAAGCCAAAGTTTAAGGTGGTCTTACTTAATGCCCTCTCAAAGACCTATGGCTACATTAAAAGGGCTGGCCCAATTATTTTTGTACTGTCTGTATTTATCTGGCTTGGCACAAACTTTCCAAACTATGAAGAGACCGACGCCACAGTGAAGGTGCAAAGCAGCTATTTAGGTCAGGCGGGTCATGCTATTGAGCCACTTTTTGAGCCCATGGGAGTTGATTGGCGTGTGGGCGTTGGACTACTCTCCGCTTTTGCTGCACGTGAAGTTTTTGTTTCAACACTGGCCATAATTTTTAACATTACAGATGGCAGCGAAGAGCAGATCACAACGTCTTTAATCAAGAACATGCAAACTGCTAGCTTTCCTAATGGTGAGCTGATCTTTACTCCTGTTACAGTGATTGGTCTTATTTTATTTTTTATGTTTGCACTCCAGTGCATATCTACGACCGGTGTGGCCATTAAAGAGATGAAGTCAGTGAAGTTTGCACTTTATCAATTAGTTGCGATGAATGTGGCCGCTTATTTTATCACTGTGATCTTTGTACAAAGTTGTTATTTATTGGGCTTTCATTAAGTACCTAAAAAAATCACTGACTTTTATTTTAAAAGTAAATGCACACTTTGATAACTACCAATCAGCCATTTTATAGGGCTGGAGGGGAATAAAAAAATGCCCCCGATGAAAATCGGAGGCATTTATTAAGTGCTTATTAAACCCAACCAAGATAGTCTTTCTCGGTTTTTATATATACCTTTAATTACTCATATGAACTTGAGTTTCAGTTGGAGCATACTGTGTCCAAAACCAGTTTAGCATTGGATCTTGATCTATAGACTCTAGAAATAAAAGCTCTTCCATTTCAAAGTGAGCTCTTAATTGATTGAAGTTCGATCCTGGACCTATATTAATATAAGTTTTAATCTTAAACTCATCCACAAGGTGGCGAATGATCTTGTTTATGCTTGGATCTTCAAGTTCGACCTCTTCGTACTCCACTAAATTCTTTTTGGCTTTACATTTATAGACTTTGAGCTTTTGAAGACCAACTCCAGATAAAAACTTATCAGAGGATTGGCTTTGATCCGAACTTCTAAAAGGCTCTACGGCCATTGAATTTATAATCAACTCATCAAAACTAATAAGCCCTAAGCAGACATTGACTGCAGAGTCGGCATTCACATCTCCCACTAAAAAGTGAGGAAAGTCATGTTTGCTCAAGTAACGATCAAAAAGTCCGACCTGCACAATGGCTGAGGCTAAGCTTTTTAATTTTATATTATTTAAAAACACTTTATCTTCAGAACCTATAAAGTTAAGTAAATCAAAACTTGGCAGATTCATTTGATCCCAAATGGTTTGGGCTTTTTTGATTCGGGTTAGTACTTCTGGAACTCGGATCGCATTCCATCTTAACTCTTCAAAATCTAATGCATTGATCCCATTGAATATAACAGCTTTGGACATCTTCCCCCCCCTAAAGTTTGTACCTGGCCACCCCCATGGCCTCTTGCTTCCTAGTAAAGCAAGCTCTGTGCCTACTTTTTTACTGCTCAGCTACAAATTAGTGTAAAGTGATTCCAAAATGACACCAATCAAAAGCTCTGTTTATGTAATTTTTTCTAATTTCCATGTAAATGACCAACTGAGCCAGGCTAGAGCCATGTATTTTTTGAACAGCAGTCAGGCCGGCTATTTACTGAAAAAGTTCAATTGTTAAGCAGCAAGCAGCGAAACGACTGACAAAAGGTCTAGGTTCCCTTGGAGAATAAAGACGATAAGGAAGTTTTTAAGGTAAACTCTTAAAAAAATTGAATTCTTTTGATTTTTTTAATGTAGCTCGGCCAAAGTCTTTGGTAACATTTAGCCAGCAACAGATGGGTATTTTGCAACATGAGTGGTTTAAAATTAAAAACAGACATCCAAACCAAGATCGAGGGCTATTACAAATACATTATAGCCGCCTTAATCGCTCTGTTTTCCGCAGATCTTGGGATGATGCATATCAAACCCATGCTTTTACCTCAACAATCTGCACCAAGTATTAGGTCGACTCAAAGAATGGCCTCCGACCAAACTCAAAACTACAACAGTATTATCAACAGAAATCTGTTCTCGCTTGATGGCTCCATTCCAGACTCTTTATCGGCGAAGAAAAGTGACAAAAGTTTTGATTCAGAGGCTCCAGCTAGACCATCAACACTTCCCTTTGTACTAAATGGAACCATTGTGCATGCAAACCCAGAAAAATCTGTGGCCAGTGTTCTCATTCGAGGGAAAAATCAAAGCTTTGCTTTTAAAGTTGGTGACGACATTGAAGGCATGGCCCGTGTCACTAAAGTTGAAAGAAAAAAACTGATTTTTATTAATCTTCGAGACAACGTTAAAGAATTTATTGAAATCCCTGATGATGCAAAACTTTCTATTGGCTTATCCTCTCCTAAACAATCAGCCCCTTCTCAAAGTGATGTTGTAAGAAAAGCTGGAAAGTTTGAATGGGAAGTTACTAGAGCTGACCTCAACCAACTGACTCAAGACTTACCATCCCTTTTAAAACAAGCTCGTGTGGAACCGAACTTTGTTCCGGGCGGAGGAGTTAAAGGCTTTCGCTTCACATGGATTGCTCCAGACAGTATATTTACTAAGCTTGGATTTAATGTCGGAGATGTCATTCGCGGTGTTGATGGGGAACCGATCAACGACGCAAGGTCTGCCATGGAAGCTTACCGAGCCTTTCAAGGCAGTGATAGTATTCGTTTAGATGTCACTCGAAATGGAGTGGATGAAACTTTTATGTACGATATAACGCAGTAACAACAAGGGGCCAACATGCTCAAAACAACTAGGATGTGTTTACTTATAGCAACTGTGCTGTTTGCAGCCACTCATGGTTTCTCTCAAGACGAGAACAAAGCCAATGAGGAGAAAAAAGAAAGCCTCCAAGAGCGTTTTTCAAAAGCTGATCCTGAAGACATCACCAATGAGAACTTTCCAGACTTAGTTGAAAGCTTTGACTACCCTAATGCGGAAATCGAAGATGTGATTAAAGCCATCAGTCAACTCACGGGCAAAAATTTTATATTGGAACCTGGAGTAAAAGGAAAGATCACTATTATTGCTCCCACACAAATTACTGTGGCTGAAGCTTATAATGCCTTTTTGTCTGCCCTGGCCGGCCTAGGTTACACCATTGTACCCTCTGGTGAGTTTTTAAAAATTAAAAATGCAAGAGATGCACAAAAAGACAGCATTGAAACTTATAGTGGCGCCTACTTTCCAAACACAGATCAAATCATTACAAAAATTATTAAATTAAAATATATCAGTGCAGAAGAAGTGGACAAGCAGCTGCGATTTCTTCCCTCTAAATATGGTGATATGAGAGCCTACGCTCCAACCAACTCTCTGATTGTGACAGACTTTGGCTCTAACATTGAGCGTATTGTGGATATTTTAGATGAACTTGATGTTCAAAGTTTTAAAGAGCGCCTTGAAGTGATTCCTATAAGATATGCGAAGGCTAAAGATATCGCCGATCTTATTGACCAAATTATTAACAAAGATAGTAATGCCTCTAGAAGACGTGGAGGCTCGCGTTTTTCAAGATCTAGTCAAGCTCAAGAATCGGGATCTTCTGGATCAGTGAACTATTCACTGGTTATCCCCGACGACAGAACCAACTCTATTATTGTTGTGTGTAATGATGCCGGTATTGAAGAGATGAAAAACTTAATTAAAAAATT
>JAKUPT010000012.1 GCA_022450595.1 Bdellovibrionales bacterium | reverse complement strand
CTTTTAGGGGAATCACTGATTGACCCTATGTTTTATGAAAACGAACTTCTTAGGCTTAAAGACCCTAACGGTTGGGTGCACTTTGGTGGTTTCATCGCGGTTAACCGTATGATGAACGAGTTTGCACAATTTTACTCACCCAATATGAATGGCCCGGGCGATCCAAAAACATTAAACAAGTTCCAAAGAGGAGCTGTTTGGGCTGGTAGAAATCCATTTGCTTCTATGGCAGTTGCCTCTGTGGGCGCAAGTATTATCACTGAAGTGGGCTTTGGAATATACAACTGTACACTTCCAAGAATTATAGAACTTAGTTATGGACTGGTGAACCTTTCACAAGAAGAGATCGATCAGAAACTTCACGAGTGTGACCGTGTGATGGAAGAAACGGTGACTGGTAAAGTTTTTGAGCGATGGATGTATGACACATTTTTCTCACTACTTCCGGCTGTATTTTTGTCTCACACAGCCCAGGGCTTAATTACAGGAAAAGCATATGCTCAGGGTGCTGACTTATTTAGAAAGTCTCGTACTTTGAGTATAAAAGCTGCTGAAAGAATGGGTATAACTAATGCAGAAATGCGAGAACTCAATCGTGCACAGCAAACCTTAAACAATGCTGCAAACAAAGTTAAAACAAGTGCGAATAACTTAAAAGCCAACATGGCAACAAGTAAGGCTCAAGCCTTGAACAGCGTTCGTAATTTAACAATTAGTAAAAAACTGTCAGACTCTATCTTAGGAAAAGCCACCAAGCAATCTACAAAGTTTGCAGGTTACAGCTTACAAAAGGCAAAAGTGGGTGGCGGATACTTAATTAACGGCTTTCGCACATTCAAGGGTGCATACATCAAGGCAGGGCAGTCCAGTCCACTAGCTGGTTTAGTCCTAATGCAGATTCCAAACTTTACGATGTTCTTAATGGCGATGGCTAGAACTCGTTACTATGCGATTCCTTTTGAAGTGTGGAAGCACTCTCGACATGTTGATGCCGCGGCCATAGATTTAAAAGAGAACATCGAGCACTTATTGGGTTATAATGGTGGGCCAATCAGCAAAGCCGGGCTTGCACAAGCTAGAAATGGCTCAAAAGACGAGGCTAAGCAGACCCTTGAGGACAACATATATCATTTTGGTCGTATGCATGAAGACTGGAGAAACTATGTCTTAATGGATGCCAATATGGCTTTTAGTAACTGGGTGACACATGTTTCAAAGTTACAGCAAAAATACGATGCGGCTTATTTCATTTACGATGATTTAGTTAGCAAAATAGCAGAGTTTGATGCTAACAAAGGCTGGAGTGAAACTTCCCAGACTACACGTGATGCTCTTCAAACCTTTCAAACTCAAGCAGACAAAGACTTGTCATTCTTTTCAAACGTGGCGCCAAGAAGTGAATCTCAAAGGTCTGAAGACACTGTGATGTCGGATTTAGAAGCTCTTTACCCAAGACAAGATATGGCAAAGCTCACTCGTGGCCAGCAAGCCTTTAAGCGTGTGGCTTTGATCAAAGAGCAGGCTTATAACTTTAAGCAAAGCTTTAGATCAAGCAAAGTTGAAGATGAAGAATTAAAGCAAGATGCGGAAAAGATCATCTTAGGCCTAAACCGTGACATTGAACAAATCAAACAAAACTATAAAGCCAAAGGCTTATCAGAAAAGAAAGCCTATCATGATTACTTTAAGTACCTTAATAAAACCATTGGGGACCTAAACCAAATTGTGAACGAAAAAGCTCCAGACGCTATGGCCTGTATTAATAACCAAAACCAAGGCCAAGAGTTTTCATACTGTGACTTTACCATGCTTCACTTTTCTTTAGGTTCACCAGGACACTTTGGTGAGCGTTACATCGAAAATTTATCTCGTGTAGTTACAGACCAAAATGGTAAAGTTAGAGCTAACAATGAGTTTAGTGAAGAAAAAGTAGGTCTGATTCATACAGATAATATGGCTGAATACATTTTAGCACAAAGTGTGTGTGGTCCTTCTGCAGAAGAGAGTGATATTCCTGAAGACTTTGGCTTCTTTTTAAGAAATTACTATGACTTAGATTCTTATCAGATTGATAGGGTTCAAAAGTGTTATAAAGACCACGTGGTTGACAATAGCATGTGGCAAAGTTTTAAATCTGTGTTTCAAAGTTCAGAGGACAAGTACCAAGAAGACAATGAAAAACTTTATCGTTGTGTTCGCGCAGAGGCTCCGGAGCTTGAGCGTAAAGATTTTTTAAGAAACATTCGTGGTGTTAGTCTAGACTTTAAGCCTCCTCGTTTAGTAAATAAAGACATGGGGTATGTTTGTAATCAACTCAAAGAGGCAAACAAATACAAGATTTCAAAAAAATTTAATGGGGAAGATAAGAATTCAAATATTTATAATTGGTCCTTTAGTTACCAGTATGATGACGGACAGGTTTATAATGCTAGTTCTCTTTTAGAGGTTTTAGCTTACAATATTAAACCAGATCTAATCTTCGGTAATACTAACAGGCTAGATCCATGGTGGGATCAAAATGTTGAACGTAAGTTTTTACAGCTTATGGCAGAAGCACATATTAAATACAAAGCTTTAGTTAGGCAGGTAGTTAAACCGGCATTATTTGGGGCCAAAAAGTCCTCTGAATTATGGGATCCTAAATCTAAAAATAGATGGTCTTCTAGTAATTTAAGTGCAAAGGCTTTTTCACAAGATGATTGGAATAGGCACCATAATTACGGAGGCTTTGATTCCGTGGCTCTTGAACTTCAATACTATTTTGATGAGGTCTTGATGCCTGTCTCTGGTAATCAAGACAACTCAGAGTGGATGAATACCTATGAGAAGTTGAGGCAAAACTTTAATGACGCCATTGATATCTATGTTTTTGAGGAGCGAAAAGTTGCAGATGAGAGTTCTGCTATGATTCAAGACAATAGGGAAAATTCTACTAATGACATCAATAACCTCAAACAGGCATTTAATAATATTTTACAAGCCACAACCCTGTTGATTGATCATTTGGGCTTATCAGAGTACAAAAGTCGTTTTCAGATAGATCCGAATATGCCATCTATGGGGCACACTCGATACTCTGAAAAAGACTCACAAATGTACCAACAAATGCAGATGTATCAACAGATGATGGGACAAAAAGTGGAAAAATCTGAGCTTAATGAGTTACAAAAAGCGGCTGTAGACCAAACAGTAAAAAACATGACATCAGCCCTTTTAATGCTCTCGAGCATGAAAGATTTAGTGGTTCGACTAGACATGATGGAGGAACTGGGAAATCCAAAGAGTTTTTACAACGCAGAATAATCTGGCATTTATATTGCTTGTAAACTACATATATTAGACAGATTTACACATGTGTAAAATCAATAAGTTACGGGGATTTATTTTTAATTAAAACGTTACTTTTATAAAAGTTACAGAAAGCAGGAGGATATAATGAAATTATTACTAACAGCCACACTTGCGACCATGATGGCACTACCAGTAATGGCCAATGTCAAAGGCGGTGGAAAGAAGCCTGGAAAAAATAGAGCCAACCATGAAGTAAAACAGGTTAAAGAAGCTAAAGAAAAAGTGGGTAAAAACAGGGCTTCCGGTCATGGAACTCTTACTGCTGAAAAACAACAAGCTGTAGAAGTTGCAATTAATCAAATTAGTTCATTAAAAACGAGTTATAAATTTGAAAGTCTAAGAGACGCAGAAATTGGTTTAATTGCACATGGGTTAGTAACTACAACAGGGGCGTTGCACTTAAAAGCATCTAGGCAGGGACTTGATGCCACTCTACTTAATGAAAAGACACTTATTGAAAATATCGTAGTATCTCTTAAAATGGTTGAGCAAAAGGAATCATCTGGAGAACTTAGAAAAGAAGAAGCTGATGCCATTTATCAATTAGCAGACATGGTTTTTTTAGCATCAAACAAATCATATAAAGAACAACTTTCTAAAGAGGTTAAGGAAGATCTTGGTTTAGTTATTTCAATGGTGGCACAAGCTAATACTATGTTTAAAGATGGCAAAATTCCTGACAGCTACATCACAATGGCTAGAGAAATAGTTAGTCTTGGTGTAAATGGAATGGCAGTAAAAGGTAGTATTAGGGAGAAGATGGGTGAAAACTTATATACTAAAGCTCTTAAAAACTGCTTAAACGCGGCTTAATTTATAATTTCAAAATACTCTTTAAAAAAGCCATGCTGTATTCAGTATGGCTTTTTTTATTTGTACTCTCGCTCAATTTTTACAGATTTTAAAATGACTTTTTTAAGCGGCTTATCGGTGCGGTTGACAGGAATTTTACCTATTTCATAGATGGTGTCCATGCCTTCGATGACTTCACCAAAAATAATATGTTTTGGGTCACTGTTGTTAAGGTGTTCGTGCTTTCCAAGAGTTATAAAAAACTGACTGCCGTTTCTGAAAACCGTAGATACAAGACCCGGGCGATTAAAAGTGTAATTACTATTCACTTCGTTTTCGATCTCGTAACCAGGGCCACCGGTGCTGTCGTTGTATGGGCAGCCACTTTGTACAATAAAGCCCCTAATAACCTTGGTGAACTCTAGGCCATCATAAAAAGGCCTTTTGTGTCTTTTGCCATCTCTTAAGGTGAAGGACTTTTTCCCCTCTGCAAGCCCGACAAAATTGGCCACAGTGTTGGGGACAAGGTTGTGGAAAAGTTTTATTTTAACCGTCTCTAGGTTTTCATTTTTATCAGTTGGCGTTGCTGTTGAATTGTCTTCTTCAGATTTGGCTTGTGCCGAGTTGTTGTTATTCTCGCTTGGCATTTGAATTTTAAAAACAGCGTACATTCTTAAAGGTCTTGGGTCGGCAGGCTTTTTGATCTTCATCAGCTTTGGATCAATCATACGCATGTCCGGTTTTTCTTCCGGCTGGCTTGCGCGTTCAATTTTTTTTACTATATCTGAATTTTGAGAAAATGCAGGTAAGCAAAATATCATTAATAATGAAAGAAGGATAAGTTTCATGATAGTCCCCTATATATAATAGGTTAAGCTGAGTCACCCAAGGGGTCAACTTTAGCCAGACTTTCATAAGTCATTTTGAGACAGTTCAAGACTTCTTGTTCTAAGCTTTTGGGATCAGTTTTAAGAAGCCTTACCATTCGCTTAAAGCTCTCTGAGTTTAACTCTAAAACACTGCCCGACTTAAGACTGACTAACTGATAGAGTTGCTCCCACTGTCTCATCTTGAGATAGTTTTTAGAAAGTTGTTGGTACACCTTGGTCCAGTTAGGGTCGATCTCTTTTAATTGTTGCATTTGTAAGAGCGTGTTGGAAGATTTTGGCGACACTTGTAGTTTTAAAAAACTGATCTGTATATAAAACTCAATATCAATAAGTCCACCTTGAGAGTGTTTAATATCAATCTTGTTTTTAGTGAGGGAAACTCTTAGCTTGTTCCGAATTTTTAATAATTCTTTTTTGTCTTCTAAAGTTAAAGGCTGTTCCACGCAGGACTGATAGATCTCCTCACAGGGCTTTTCAGATAAAAATCTGGCTCTTAAATAAGACTGCTTAAGCCAAATAGGAGCTTCGTTTTTTAAAAAATTATCAAGTTGATTTTTGTTTAAAATCATAGGGCCGGCATTGCCAGAAGGCCTAAGGCGTAAATCTACAGAATATATTTTTCCACCTCGGTGTTGGTCATTCAGCCTAGAAATAAACCTTTTTGCCACCTTGTAGTCGTCCTCATCGGGTGAGTGATCGACCACAAAAACAAAGTCTAAGTCTGATCGAAGCCCCAACTCTTTGCCGCCCCATTTGCCAAGAGTTAAAATATCAATGGTGGATTCCGGGGCGTGTTGTTTTTTTAGATGTTCCAAAAGGTAAGAGCAAATATTGTCAGCACAGTTAGATAAACTTTTAGTGAGTTCAACAACGTTGAGTTGTCCTAAAAACTCAGAACTTGCTATAAGCTCTGTGATCAATCGCCTCTCCGCCATTTCATCAAGCATTTGTGCGGTGTCGGTGGAGTAGGCCTCTTGCACACGAAATAAATAGGCGTCTAACAGCTCCGGCCTAGAGGCAATGAGTCCTCCAAGATAAGGACTGGTTGAAAACAGGCGAGCCAAATTTGATATAAGAGGTTTTTCTCTCACCAACAAACTAAAAAAACTGGCTTTAGCTCTGGTGGACCGAACAAAGTCAAATAGCAGATGCAGTCCCAGGTCCATATCTTGATTTTTGTTTACTAATTCTTTGATAAAAAGATATAAAAAGTTTCTTCTAATCGACTCATCTTTTTGCTGCCGTTTGGAAAGAGCCGTGTACTGCATCAGCTGGGGCCAAACTTTTTCAATGCTTGTGTTGTTAAAGCCAAGTTCTGCCAACCATTTTTTTTGTTCACTCTCAGATTGTGGTAAAAGCTCTTGATCAAGTTCGGCTTTACCTAACAGATCTGTAACAACTTTATCTACTTGTTCAAAGTCCTCTAAAAGGCCTTGATAGTCTTGTTCAGAAAGCACAGGGTAACTCAGCTCTTCGCTCCACTTGTGTGTTTGTTGATCATTTAAAAGTTGAACTTTGTTTTCAAGATCTCTGAGTTTCCAATAAGTATTTATAAGAAAATTTAGTTTGTTGGCTTCTAAAATATTATGAGTTTTTAAGTGCTCTACTATTTTTGATGTTTCTTGGGCATGAAGGTTTTTAACTTTGCCAGCGTGAATCACAACCAGTGCATGCAGAAAAAGTTCAATATCGCGAATGCCACCAATTCCCATTTTTAAATCAATTTGTTTTTTTTGGGGCTTGTACTCGGTTTGAATTCGGGATCTTAAGTGCTTTAAATCTTCAAAAAGTGTGTAATCTAAAAACTTTCTAAAGCTAAACTTGTGACCGATCTCAAGTATTTGATCTAAAACCTCTTTGGTGCCGCAGAGGCCTCTCAGTCTTACAAAGGCTAGCTTTTCCCAAGTCTCTCCTTGGCTCCAGTAGTAGTCAGCAAATTGATTCACGCTTGAAATAAGAGGCCCAAAGCGTCCACCGGGGCGAAGGTTATAATCCACTCGAAGAACAAATCCCTCTTCAGTGTTTTCATTTAAAAGTTTGGTAAAAAGTTTTATTTTATCTAAAAGTTCTTTGTGGGGAGGGTTTTGGCTGATAATGACCAAATCCACATCTGAGCTGAGATTGAGTTCTACAGAGCCTAGTTTTCCTAAGGCAAAAATACCCACAGGCTCTTTATCTAGTTCAACCATTTCAAAACTAAGTTGGATGAGTGAATCGGCGCACTGACTCCAATAATCACAAATTTCTTCTGTGCTGGCGGAATTATGGAATGTGGCCAGGGCACACTCAAGCCAGTATTGATGTCTTAGTTTTCGAAGCTTTGAAAAATCATTACTGTCGCTAATTTTATCTATTAACGAAAAAAAACGGTGAGCTGCTGGGCTCACCGATTTAAGCTGTTCAATCTGATTTTCTGAATAGGATTCAATGCTTTTTAAAGCCATATTAATCTAAAAGTTTCGACCACTTTGGTTTTTCATAGTTTTTGTTGTCGTTGGTGATTCTTCTTTCAATGTTTTTACCATGCACATCTACAATAAAAAGCTGATGTGGTCCATAGCGATCAGAAGTGAACATGACAAAACGGCCATCTGGTGAAAAGGTGGGCGACTCATTGTTGGCCCACTTGTTTGTGTTGCCCACTCTTTTTTTAGCTGAGGTTAACTTTTTAAAGATTCTTTTGGTTTCAACATTTAATAAGTAAATGTCAAAATGTCCGTCTTTATGACCACTAAATGCGATCAACTTTCCATCTGGTGACCATGCTGGGGTCGAGTTGTAGCGTCCTGCAAAAGTAAGTCTTTTGGGTTTTGCTTTTGGAGAAGAACCAGCTTTTTTAAGGTACACCATGGGTTGTTTACCGGAGCGGTCTGAAGAGTAAGCCACAAGTTTTCCGTCGGGTGAAACAGCGGGCTCCACATTCATGGCTCCAAGTGGGCCATCGGTAAATTTTCTTCTTTTTTCAGTTTTACGATCATAAATATAAATATCAGGAGCGCCATTCTCTGAGATAGAAAAATAAAGTTCTTCTCCATTTGGGTGGTAGGCAGCTCCAGAGTTAATACCTTTTTTGCTAGAGATCATAAAAGTCTTGCCTGTTTCTAAATCGTATTCAAAAAGATCCGCATTTCTAACTTTTGCTTTTGGGTGATAAGCAAAACTTGTGTAGGCCACTTTTTTAGCATCTGGAGACCAGGCTGGTGAAATAGAGATGTTTTTAAACTTACTGATCTGTTTTCTGTTTTTACCGTCCCAGTCCATAACAAAGATTTCTTTTTGACCCGCTTTAGTGCTTACGGTGACCGCTATTTTTGAGCGATACATGCCTTTTTTGCCAGTAAGTGCCTCTATAAAGTCATCACTAAAAGTGTGAGCAATCTGCCTTAAGTCACTGGCCTTAGCACTATAAGTGCGACCAAAAATTAGTTTCATTTGTTTTACAGAATAGGCGTAGATTTCAAGTTTTACCGTTGAGCCTGAAACACTGTAGCCGGCCTTGATCAAAAAGTCTGTGCCAATGGCGGACCAACTTTTAAAATCAAACCCACCTTCTTCTAAAGTTTTAGGCTTTAACTTGGCCTTTGAAGTGTCTTCTAAAAAAGCATCGGGTTTTACAAAGGTAAAATAACTGGAAACTTCCATGTTTTGTTTAATGGTTTCAAAAATTTCAGTCCCATAGCGAATATGAGTGGAGTTTGTTTTGCCCGAACCAAAGTACAAAAATGCCGGCATAGCCAGTAAGCTTTTTTTGACCTTTGCATCTCCCACATCAAGGTAGACTTTATTGGAGTCTTTTTGAGCTGTTGCTAACAAGCTAAAAAATAGCGTGAAAATTATAAGGGACAGTTTTTTCATGACAAACTCCTAAGTTATTGTCTTGGAAATCTAAAAATTATCTTATTTCTTGCTATGGTATTTTGCAAACGCTCTGGAGGTGTGGGAAATGGAGAAGAGCGATCTATAGCTGATAGAGCCGCTTCATCAAACAACTCATTGCCAGAACTAGACTCTATATCTCGACGTAGGACATATCCCCTCTCATCGAGTTGCACAATCACGCTGCAGCGTAAGTCCTTTTGACTTAAAAAAGCTGGTGCTAAAAACTCATTTTGAACTTGAGTAATAAGAGTGTTGTAGTAGGCATTCATTTCCATTTTGTTTAAACCACTTAAACTGTTGCCATCTAAAATTTGATTGCCTTTGTATTTGTCATCGCTGGCATCGTTGTCGGACTCTTTGTTTTCTTCGGGCTCTGGTTCTTTTATGTCGTCGAGCTTTGAAAAAGCATCGGCCTGATTGAGCTTACTAAAGGCATCTTGCTGAGCTTTTTTATCAATCTTTGGCTCAGGTTTTGGCTTGGCTTTGGGCTCAGGCTTTGGTTTCGGCTTAGGCGGTGGTGGTGCAGGCTTTGGTTTTTTAACTTTCTTTTTTGCCGGCGCTTTTTTAGGCTTTTGCTGATGTTTGTCTGGAAGGGCCACCATATCGACCTTCATCGCACTTTTAATTTCAATAGCTTCGTTAGATGTGAACAAAGAGCCTATTTGAAACAATGCCACAACTAGTAAGTGAGTGGAAAAGCTCACTACTAAAAAGAGTTTAAAGTGGTCATGTTTTAATTTGGCTTTTAAAAAACTCATAATTTTATTTTGGCAGCGTAATCAAGCTGATGTTGTAAATTCCTGCAGCGCGAAGCTCACCCATAACTTGCGCAACCGTTTCGTAATATGTTCGTTTGTCGGCTTTAATATAAACTTGTTTGTTTTTTCGGGTGGATAAAATGGCTGCCACCTTTTTTCTTAAATTATCCACTGGAACTTTAACGCCACCAATGTCGATGTTGCCCTTTGCATTTATGGTCAGCACAAAGGGCTCTTCTTGAGCCTCCACCCCGGATGCGGCTGTTTCAGGTAGGTCCACCTCTAAGCCTTGTTGCATTAAGGGGGCTGTGACCATAAAAATAATTAAAAGCACTAACATGACATCAACAAGGGGAGTGACGTTGATTTCACTCATCATGCCTCGTCTGCGGCCATTGCCGCCAGAACTTCCCATTCCCATAGTTATCCTTTAAAAAAGTTTCGCTTGGCGATATTTAAAAAATCTAAATTGAAGTTATGCATTTCCACTTCAAGTCTTCGAATCATATCCATGTAATAGTTGTAACCAATAGCTGCAGGAATGGCAGCCAGTAAACCAATGGCTGTGGCCACAAGAGCTTCAGCAATACCGGGGGCCACAACAGCTAGAGAGGCTGAGCCTGCCAATGCAATTTTTTGAAAGGCATTCATAATCCCCCAAACCGTTCCAAACAAACCAATAAATGGAGCTGAACTTCCTGTAGAGGCTAAAAAACTGAGTCGCGATTCAAGTTTTGCGATTTCCACTTCAGTGGCTTTTTTTAAAGAGCGCTCTAAGTTGTCTAAGCCCCCCACAAAAACCGTGTCGTTTTCTTTTTTAACAGCAAGCTTTGAGTCAGCAATTTTTGTAAGCTCTAGATAACCAGATTTAAAAATATTGCCCATGGCACTTTCTGGAACCTTATCAAGGGAATCATAAATCTCATCCAAAGAACCAGCTTTCCAAAACTGATCCAAAAAGTCTTCATTTTGTGTAAAGAAACCTTTGAACTGATTTTTTTTATTTAAAATAATGGCCCATGTAACCACGGACATAACAATCAAAAGAATCAGTGTGAGTTGTACCACCGGGCTGGCTGAGGTGATGGCATGCCATACGCCCATTTCCACTTTTGGTTGTACAGGGTTTTGGTTTTGAGCAAAAGCTAGGTTGGAAAGAAGAAATAAAATCATAGATGCATCTCTCTTTTAAGTTGTTAACCTAGAGATTGTAGCTTTAATGAAAGATATTGTCGAGTTTATGGACTTTTTATTTTCAAGACTTTGATCTTATGCCGGTCTTAATAAATTAGAGGCTAAATTCGACGATTTTATATGAGGTTTTGATTTGAGTGTGCTTTTGTCAGTTATGTTAATGGTCACCTGATAGAATCAAACGTATTTTTTAAGTTAGCTTTAGTCTGAAGAATACTTAATAAAAAATAGAGAATCCGTCCAACAATCTATAATTTAGTTCTGTAATACTTCTAGAAAGTAATCAGGCTGTGCTGTCACAAAGCCTTTAATTTCAGATTTAACCCAGTCAGGCAGAGCTTTGTATTCCTCAATGCTGCCATCAAAAAGAATTCGTTTAAACCTTCGGTTCAACTCATTCATGGCGGACTTTGTAAGAAGTTGGTCTTTGATGTTTTTAGTGTTAACCACAAAAAAGTCCGGCTTAATTTTAGCAAGGCCAGGAAGAAAGATCGCATCTAATATATGGAGCTGTTGCAAATGAAGGGTGCCGCCAGCGAAAACCCAGTGGGGATGATCTTTAAAAACATAATTAAAGCTGTCCATCATCTGAGAGTAAACAATCACATTGTCTTGCTTTTCGTTGTTTTTTAAAACCTCAACCGCGGGCTGAAACATGGCTGGATCTTGGTCCATGACTTTTAAAAACAAAAAGCTATCGGGCATGGCTCCGAGCAGTTCGTTTAGAGTTAGGATTTTGCCGTTTGAAAGTTTTTGAAGTTTTCCAAATGTGTGCTCAAAAACATCGCCGTCACCCCAGCCAGACTCTTTAATGTCATCAAAAGGATAAACCACAGCCGTACCATCACGGCTGATTTGGATGGGCACTTCTAAGAAAGCCCCGGGCCATTTGCTGTGAGCCTTTTGATAAAACTCCAACTGGCCTATAGGACCAAGGTCGGGAGTTGTGGCACTGATCACAAGGTGATAGGGCTGTTGCACCAGTGGGTGGTTGTAAGCCCCATGCTGCATAGACTCAGAGTAGATTTTTAAAACAAATACGATAATTGTGAGCACTAATACACTGCAAACAGTGATATAGGCTAAGCGAACCCATGGATTTTTCATAAAGATTAACATAGTGAAATCTCTACAGTTTGTAAATACAAAACCCCCTTATTTGACATTAGTTAAATAAGTTAAAAAAAAGCGTATTTCTAATTGAATTTCACTTTGTTTTCATTTAATTCTCAACTACGGACTTAATTAGGAGTGGTTTTAAATGACAAAAATCAACCGAAAGCTGGAATATGCTTTGATGTCGCTCAAATTTATGAGCTCTAAAGGTCAGGGCCAACTTACTCAGGTCAAAGAGATCTGTGAGAGTACGGGCTGTCCTTTTGACGCAACAGCAAAAACTATGCAGCAAATGACCTCAATGGGTTTATTAAAATCCGTTCAAGGTGCTCACGGTGGATACATGATTATTAAAGACCTGAGTAAAGTGAGCTTATTAGAACTCTATCGGGGGCTTTTGGGGAGTCTTGAACTCGCCAAATGCATTCACTCCGACAGCGCCTGTGAACTCACACACAGTTGCAATATTATTTCTCCTATTCATGAACTGAATCAAAAGCTGATAAATTTTTACGATTCACTGCCGTTAATTGAAATTTTAAAACCACAAAAACACACACATGCTCATGTGGAATTGACCGGTTCCCTCAGCGAACAAGGAGAGGCGCTATGAGTGCAAAAATCCCCTATGCTCAAAAAGAATACAAATATGGATTTGAAACTCAAATAGATGCAGACACTATTGAAAAGGGTTTAAACGAAGATGTGATCCGCTTGATCTCGTCCAAGAAAAAAGAGCCTGAGTGGATGTTAGAGTACCGCCTTAAAGCCTATGAATATTGGCAAACTCTAGATGAGCCGACTTGGGCCAATGTTCATTACCCAAAGGTCGACTTTCAAAATGTTCGCTACTACTCCGCTCCAAAATCTAAAGAGGAGCAGCAGCAAGAGGGGCCAAAAAGTTTAGATGATTTAGATCCAGAACTTCTTAAAACTTTTGAAAAACTAGGCATACCGCTAGCTGAGCAAAAACGTATTTCTGGTGTGGCCGTTGATGCGGTGTTTGACAGTGTGTCGGTGGGAACCACTCATCAAGAAATTTTAGAAGAACAGGGTGTGATCTTTTGTTCCATTTCTGAAGCCATTCAAGAACACCCAGAACTTGTGCGAAAATACTTTGGCAGCGTTGTGCCTTACAAAGATAACTTTTATGCGGCTTTGAATGCAGCCGTTTTCACTGACGGCTCGTTTTGTTATATTCCAAAAGGTGTCAAATGCCCCTTAGATCTTTCCACTTACTTTAGAATCAACCAAAAAGACACTGGGCAATTTGAAAGAACATTGGTTGTGGCCGATGAGGGCAGCTTTGTAAACTACCTTGAAGGTTGCACGGCTCCACAGCGTGACAACAATCAATTGCATGCGGCCGTGGTTGAGCTTGTGTCTTTAGAAAATGCCGAAATCAACTACTCCACCGTTCAAAACTGGTACGCCGGTGACAAACAAGGTCGCGGTGGGATTTACAATTTTGTGACCAAGCGTGGAAAGTGTGCGGGGAAAAACTCAAAGATCTCATGGACACAAGTTGAAGCTGGAAGCGCGATCACTTGGAAGTATCCAAGTTGCATTTTGCAGGGGGAAAACTCTCAAGGCGCTTTTTACTCCGTGGCATTAACTCATGATTTAATGCAAGCAGATACTGGCACAAAGATGATTCATATCGGAAAAAACACCAAAAGCACTATCATCTCAAAAGGTATTTCCACAGAAAAATCAAACAACAGCTACAGAGGTTTGGTAAAAATAATGCCTTCCGCCCAAGGGGCTCGTAACTACACTCAGTGTGACTCCATGCTTGTGGGCGAAGAGTGCCAAGCCAACACATTTCCTTACATTGAGGTAAAAAACAAAACCGCACAAGTTGAGCATGAAGCCAGCACTTCTAGAATCAGTGAAGACCAACTTTTTTATTTGCAATCACGAGGTCTTTCTCAAGAAGAAGCCATTTCGATTTTAGTGAATGGTTTTTGTAAAGACGTGTTTAAGCAACTACCTCTAGAGTTTAGTGTTGAGGCCGTAAAACTTATTGAAATGAAACTTGAAAATAGCATTGGATAATTAAGGAGCAATCACCGTGTTAAAGATCACAGACCTACATGTAAAAGTTGAAGACGAAGAAATTTTAAAAGGCATTAACTTAGAAATTAAGCCAGGAGAGGTGCACGCCATTATGGGACCTAATGGCAGTGGCAAAAGCACTCTTTCTAAAGTGATTGCAGGTCACCCGGCTTATGAAGTCTCTCAAGGTGATATTCAATATGAAATGAATTTTGAGTATCAAAGCATTGTTGAGATGGAGCCAGATGTAAGAGCAAAAGAGGGCATCTTTTTAGCCTTTCAATACCCCATTGAAGTGCCTGGTGTGAGCAATTTAAACTTTTTAAGAACTTCTTTTAACTCCATTTGTAAACACCAAGGTGTGCAGGAGATGAACGAAGAGGAGTTTTATAAGTTTGTTTTAGAAAAAGCCAAAGTGGTTGATATGGACCCAAGCTTTTTAAAGCGCCCAGTGAACGAAGGCTTCTCTGGTGGGGAGAAAAAACGCAACGAAATACTACAAATGGCCGTGCTATCTCCAAGGTTGTCGTTTTTAGATGAAACAGACTCAGGCCTTGATATTGACGCTTTAAGAATTGTCTCGCAAGGGGTGAACTCTTTAAGAAACAAAAACAACGCTATTGTTTTAGTTACACATTATCAAAGACTGCTTGAGCACATTGTGCCGGACTATATTCATGTGCTGGCTGGTGGAAAAATTGTTGAAACCGGCGATAAGTCTTTAGCTCTTAAACTTGAAGAAAAAGGTTATGACTGGTTAACAAAAAGCGAGAAGTCCTAATGGGTGTTTATATGCAAGAATCTGAATTTAAATCATTATTAAACCAGGTGAGTACAACTCACCCAGAGTTTTCAAGCCTAAGGCAAAGCAGTTGGTCTTTTTTTCAAGCCAAGGGATTTCCCACTCGTAAAGTGGAGGAGTGGAAGTATACACCGGCAAACTTTTTAAAAGACAACACATGGCAAATGAGTTTAAAGCCAAACTCTATTCAGACAGAGTTGGACTCTGACGTATATAACTTGGTTTTTGTGGATGGCCTGTTGGATGAAAAAAACTCTGATCTAAGCCTTAATGAACTTGAGGTTTCAGTGATTGAGTCGGCGGTGCCAACAAATTTATCGCAGGAAGAGCAAGGTCAACACTTAAAAAATATTGAAAGTTTAAAAGAAAAAAACAAAGACTCTTTGTATCACTTAAATTTTAGTCTCACCCCTCAAGCTATATGCATAAAGCTAAAACCAAATCAGGTTTTAAAAAAGCCAGTTAAGATCACCTACAATTACCAAACCTCAACACAAAATCAGGTTTTTTATCCCTTTATTTATTTTCATGTTGGGGCCGGTTCTAAAGTTGAAGTGTATGAGTCTTACCAGGCGGCTACAGATGAGTCTTTTTACGCCAATCAGAGTATAAATTTTTGGATCGAAGAAAACGCCAATGTCAGTTATTTACAGCTGCAAGAATTTGATCGTGGTTTTTATTTGACCCATTACTGTATGGCAGAGCTTAATGCTCACTCAAATTTTGAGGCCTTTTACTACACTCGCAATGGAAAGCTGACTAGAAATCAGTTTGATGCTTTTGTAAATGGAGAGGGAGCAGCTTGTTCATTAAACGGGATTTATCTGACCGATGGCAGCTCGCATGTGGATAACCACACTACGATTCGACATCATAAACCCCATACCACAAGTCAGCAGACCTTTAAGGGGATTTTAGATGGAAGTTCACACGTGGTCTATAATGGTAAAATCATTATAGATCAGTACGCGCAAAAAGTAGACTCCTCACAAATAAATAAAAACATTTTACTCAGCTCAAAAGCTCAAATTGATACTAAGCCTGAGCTTGAAGTTTATGCCGACGATGTGAAGGCCAATCATGGGGCCGCTATTGGAGAAATGGACGAGCAGGAGCTCTTTTACTTTTTATCTAGAGCCATTGATAAAGAAAAAGCGCAAGCTATGCTGGCTCGTGGTTATTTAGAAGACGTGGTTTTTAAATTAAAAAGTTCATCATTAAAATTAGTTGTGGATAAAGCTTTGGATAACTATTTTAGAGGTACAAAATGATCGATGTTCGAAACCAGTTTCCGGTCTTAGAACAAACAATTAACAAAAAGCCCTTGGTTTACTTGGACTCTGCTGCAACAAGCTTAAAGCCCACGGTGTTAACCAATCGCTTAAGTTGGGCTTATGAAAACCTTTCGGCCAATGTTCACAGAGGCGCTCACTTTTTAAGTGATCGTGCCACCTCAGAGTTTGAAAACTCTCGCCAAAGAGTCAAAAACTTTTTAAATGCTTCTCATGAAGATGAAATTGTTTGGACCTCTGGCACCACCGATGCCATAAATCTTGTGGCTGAGAGCTTTTGCTCTTCCATGAGTGAAGGTGAAGAAATTCTTTTAACACAGATGGAGCATCACTCAAACTTGGTGCCGTGGCACATACAGGCAAAAAAAAGAAAGTTAAAAATCAAAGCCATTCCGGTGACGCCAAAAGGTGAGTTGGATCTTTCAAGATTAGATGAATTGATCACTTCAAAGACAAAAATCGTGTCTCTAAGTTATTGCTCTAATGTGTTAGGAACCATTAATCCGATTGAAACTGTGATTAAAAAAGCCCACTCAGTAGGGGCTAAGGTCATGGTAGATGCTGCACAGTCAATTATGCATTTTCCCACTGACGTACAAGCTCTAGATGTGGACTTTTTTGCTTTTTCCACACACAAGATGTTTGGCCCGTTTGGTCTTGGTGTGCTTTACGGAAAAAAACAGTTACTAAATGAAATGCCTCCATTTAAAGGTGGAGGCAGCATGATCTCTAACGTGGAGATTGATCACAGTGAGTTTTTAGAAGCCCCGCAAAGATTTGAAGCGGGAACTCCTCACATAGCCGGAGTGATTGCATTGCCTGCAGCGATTGATTTCATTGAACAGATGGGGTTTTCTCAAATCAAAGAGCATGATAAAAACCTGCTTAACATGATCACCACGGAACTTAAAACCATTGACGGTTTACAGTTTATGGGTGAGTCAGAAAATAAAGTAGGTATTGTGTCTTTTAACATTGATGGCTGTCATGCCTCAGACGTTGGACACTTGCTGAACCAACAAGGTGTTGCCGTAAGAGTGGGGCATCACTGTTGTCAGCCCTTGATGAAGGCCTTTGGTGTGACCTCAAGTATTAGAGCCTCTTTGAGTGTTTATAATAATGAAGATGATGTGGAAAGATTTTTAAAAGCCTTAAAAAAGTCTATGGAGATGTTAACATGAGAGAAAGACCCTCGCTTGCACCAGAAGATATTCTTGTAAGAATGCAACCAACCCCCAACCCCTATGCCTTGAAGTTTATTTGCAATCTTCCCTTTAAAACTGAAGGCAAGGCCACCTTTAGTAGTCGCTACGAATGTCAGTCGATGCCTCTTTGTCAGTCATTGTTTGATATTGCAGGTGTTAAACAACTTCACTTGTTTCAAAACACCTTAACTATTTCTCATGCAGGCGAACTGACAGAGGAAACTATGGAGGAGCAAGTGGAGTCGGTGGTTAAAACTCGAATGCCTGTGCACGATCCAACTTTTATCACTGAAGACGAAAAAGAAAAACAAAGTCTTTCAAAAGACATATCCAACTTATCACCTGAAATGCAAAAGATTGAAGAGATCCTAGATCGCACCATTCGTCCCGGCCTAAGAGCTGACGGCGGCGACCTAGATGTGATTAGCTATGAAGACAACACCTTAAAAATCCTCTACCAAGGCGCCTGCGGCGGCTGCCCAAGTGCTATGATGGGCACCCTCGACGCCATCCAAGGCATCCTCCAACAAGAAATGCAAAACCCCGAAATCAAAGTCCGCCCCGTCTAAGGTACGGACTTACTTTTGAGACGCTACGCAGCCCTTTAGGGAGCGTGGCGTCTCAAAAGTAAGTCCGTACCTTTTGGGGCGACACAGTGTGGTTATTGGTTGAGTTCGGGAATATGCGTGTTGATTTGCTTTGAAAGAGCAAATGGGTTTTGTGGGTCCTTGGAGCCAATGACTAGTATGATTTTTTGGTTTACATCTTCTTTAGCTTGTAAGGTCACGCTTAGGTTTACACTTTCACCGGAGTTAAGCTGTGTGAAGGTTTCTTGTGTGGGGCCTTTTAAAACTTCAAAGCCCTCTGGAATCACCCAAGAGACGTTGACGTTTTTTAGGTTTTTTTGTGTCGCGAATATGGCTCTTAATTCAAAAGGCTCGGTGACTTCAATTTGTTCGTCATACTTTTGTGCCCAATTTAAAGTGTAACCAGCCATGGTTAATTTTTGTGTGCGCTTGGGGCCGGTGTCATAAAAGCCTTCACTGTTTTGTTTTTGGGTTTGTAAACAGCCAGCAAAAAAAATCAATATTGTAAGCGCTAAAAGTTGTTTCATAAATAAATGACCTTTTTATTTAATTATCTGTTCAATAGCTGGCAGGACACAAGTCATTTCCGCCCAGCTTTAGTTCAAAGTTTGTTTTGCTTCCAATGTACTGCCCAGAGGCATAGGCCCTTACAGCCACCAAATAATGTCCGGAACTTAAAGAGCTTCTATTAAAGTTTATTGTATAGGCTTGGCCAGGAGCATTTGGGTTATAAGTCGGTGTGGATACAATGCCTTCACTTTGCGAGAGGTTGTTTAATAAACTTGAATTCGTGCCACTCTCTAAAAAGTAAACATGGTTTTCTTTATAAACTAAAAGTTGAAGATTTGCGACCGTTCCACTGTCAGCATTTTCTGGTTGATGTTTAAGTTGTAAGTTAAAAGCGCCGCCCGAGTGATATACATGAAAAAATTGATTGTTTAAAAGCAGGTGCGACTTTTTAAGACTGCCATCGTTATTAATGCTGTTTGATTGATCAGTATCTAAACGTGATTTATTAGATGGAGTGATAGAATAGGGACCACTTGATGTTCCAGATGAAACCTCATTCAAACTACAGGTGCTTCCAGTATTGACCGGAAGGGCATACTCAAGTCGATTGTTAGTGATTGACCCAGCCGGAAACCTGGCCTGTTTTGCCATAACTCCCACTTCATCCCAAGCTGCAGCTTCAGAAGCACCAAATTCACTAGAGAAATAATGAAAAAGCCCCATTGATCTAAAGGCCACGCTTGGGTGCCTAAAGCCCTTGCTCATAGAAGTAAGAACACCCCAAATTTTATTAAACCCATTGGAAACGTTGTCTTGTCCTGAGTCTACAAAGCTACAACCTGGTGTACATTCTATTTCACCAGCGATATCATCATTAGTATCTACAATATCCATTAAGTATCTTGAAACAGAAAACTCTCTAAAGTTACCCTCTTTAGCGTTAAGGGGTTTATCCAAATAGCTGTTGCTTTGGTCTTCTAAATCTATAGAAAAGCCATTAGTGATTGGGGTGCCGTTAAAGTTTCCAAACGTGTCGGTGTAGTAAGGGTCACCCGTAACAACTGCTTGAAAAAAATTGGCAAAGCCTTCACTCCAAGCAAGTCTTGGATCAATGACTGCGTCAGCACTATGTCTTCCACCTGGAGAGTCCGATTTTGAATAGTTATCTTCCAGAAAGTGTGCGAATTCGTGTAAAATCACGGAATTGTCAAAATGGTCAGTGTCTTGATTGTCCACATCACCGTTGACTCCACCAAGTATAAAAAGCCGATCTTCTCCTTTTAAATAAAAACTTGATCCCACATCAAAATCGCCAAAATAAGCATTGGGGTTAAACCCCTTTTCCCAGTAGATATCTACTTTAGGGGCAACAGTAAACGATGTGCAGTCGTTGTAAGGCGATGGGCATCCCGAGCCCACCTGCGCTTTTAAATAGGCATTGGCACTTACAATTTGGTCTAAAATATTAAAAGCACCGCCTGTGACGTCTTGATCATTCACATTAGCGACCGGCAAAGACACGCTGGTGTCTGAACTTAAAGTAGTATTTGCAGAAATGGAGTATAGGTTGTTTTGTTCCGGGCACATTTTGACAGAAGCATGAACAAAACTATTGTTTCCTCTAGAGTTCACTTTAACTGTGAAGGTGTTTGAGGAGGTTGGAACAGTTAAGCTAAACTGCCCAGAGGCATCGGTGTGACCACACTGTACCACATTGCCATTGCTATCAAGCACTTCCACCTCAGCATGACGAATGGGCTTGTTAGAACTAATGCCTGACAATCCATTAAAGTTGCTAGGATTGTAAGTCATCACTTTGTAATTGGCAGAACCTGTGAGTGTTACTGAGCTTCCAGAAATGGTTCTGGGTTGGCAGTAGGTCTTTTCTGCTGGTTCAGAGCTTGAAAGCAAACTCGTGCGATTGCACTTTGAATAGACAGAAATAATTTCTGGGTCGACCTTATTTAAATCGGGCGTTCCGCAGCCGGCAAGAACAAGCACTGATGACAATACAATTAAGGATTTTAAACTACTACTACTTAAGCCCATACTAGACTTATCGGCCCTCTTACTTTTGTATTGAGAAAAAAATGAACTATTTTAAAGATTCTAATTTCGAGATTTTTCTCAAATTGAGACGATTCAATTAGAAGCAAGAAACTAAATTTTAAGTGCAAAAGGAGGTAAAAAACCTAAAGACTAACTACCTAAATTTATTGTGATTTTTTAAGATGCTTAAGAGCGTTGAGCTATTTTTTACTTGAACTCTTTTGAAAATTCAGCCATGAAGTGTATGAGAGGCATCACGTGGAAAAAGGCTTTAATTCAGACGTTCAAATTGAGGGCGCACAATATCATGTTCAGACCGAAGACTGGGGATACGAAAATCCGTATCTTGTCAGCCGTGTATTTAAAAACGGTGCCGTCGTTAAAAGCTTAAAAATTGGTTATCAAGACATCTTGCCGCAGGGGGTGCTGTCCACAAAGCAGTCCGTTCGCCTCGCGATGAAAGTACAGCATCAACAAATTCTGGACCTACTGGTTTCTGGTCAACTGATTTAATTCCAGCTAACATATATATAAGTCATTTGCAGGACGCAAAAAACTATAACAGGAAGTTTGTGCATGATTGATTTTTCTCATGTTTATAAGACCTATCAAGAAGATGTTGTTGCTTTAAAAAACATTGATCTAAGTATTAACAAAGGCGAATTTGTGTTTCTCACTGGCCCCAGTGGTGCTGGTAAAACCACACTTTTTAAAATTTTATCTTGTTATGATCACGCCACCTCTGGAGACATTCGCGTGGCGGGTTACGATTTAAATAAAATTAAACCCTCTGAAGTTCCATTTTTTAGAAGAAAAATTGGTGTGATTTACCAAGACTTCAAACTGCTTTCTGATCGCACTGTGTTTGAAAATGTGGCCCTTCCTTTAGAAGTGCGAAATGAACGCCAAAGTTATATTAATAAACGTGTAGATGAAATTCTCACTGAGGTGGGGTTAAGCCATAAAAAAACTAAGTACCCACAACAACTCTCCGGTGGGGAGCAGCAGCGGGTTTCTATTGCAAGAGCTCTTGTACATCATCCAGGAATTCTTATTGCTGACGAGCCCACGGGAAATTTAGATCCTGATTTGAGTGAGGACATCATAGACGTGCTAGACAAAGTCAACGCTCAAGGCACCACAGTTTTTGTGGCCACACATGATTTAGATTTAGTGAAAAGAAGAGCAAAAAGACATATTTGTTTAGAAGCAGGCAATATGACAGGAGACACCCAGTGCTAAACAAATTATTTACACATCTTATTAGAAGTTGGAAGCATCACCTTGGCGTTCAAATGACCACATTATTTGTTCTTTCAGGCGTTTTTAGCGTGTTGATGGGCTTTTTTGTGGTTTATGAAAACATCGACCGTATTTTAACTCAATGGGGCGACAAGGTTCAGCTAAGTGTTTATTTAAATGATGAAATTACAGAAACAGACAAAACTAAAATTGAAGGTTTTATCACAGACACTTCAAAGTTTTCCGGTCATCAGTTTGTTTCAAAAAATCAAGCTGCTGAAAACTTTAAACAACAGATGCAGGGCTATGCTCCTGACCTTATGGAAGACGAGGAGTTTGGAAACCCATTGCCTTCAAGTTTTGAAGTCACTGTAAAGTCCGGTCTAAGCGTGGATGATCAGATCGAGCTTTTAGTAAGTAGTGCTAAGTCCTTGTTAGGTTTTAAGGGTGTGTCTGATGTTTCTTATGGGCAGAGCTGGGTGGAAAACTACGCTTCCATTGTGCAAGGCTTTAGTGCTTCAGCTGTGGGATTAATTATTGTGTTGATTGTAGGAAGTATTTTAGTCATTGGAAACTCTATGCGCCATGCTGTTTCGCAAAGGCAAAGAGAAATTGAAGTGATGGAATTAGTAGGTGCCACCTCTTGGAGTTTGAGGCGTCCTTATATCTTTGAGGGAGCGGTTATGGCAGTACTTGCTGGTGGTTTAGGAATGATCATTAGCTATTTTGTGATTCAATGGCAAAGTGGACTTATTCAAAAAGAATTGGGCTTTGTGGGCTTTGGATCAGGCTTTCAGTTTATAGGCTTTGGCAACATTTGTTTGTTTTTACTTATTGCTGCAGGCTTAGGAGCTATAGCTTCTTATGTTAGTGTCAGAAATATTAATACCGGCTGGACAGCAAGAAAAGAAGGCAGGTCTTAATGAAGTGGGTTCTGCTAATCACTCTTTTTTCAATATCAGTTTCAGCCTCAATAGTTGAGTTGGCTGAAAAAATTGATTTGAATAAAAAAGTATTGGTAGAAACGGATAAGGCTCAAAGGCAGGCCTTATTTAATATTCATCAAACTAATGAAAAAATAAAAAAAATTAACAAAAACTTTTCAGACTTGAATCAAAAAGTTTTTGATTTTGAAAATCAAGCCAGAGCTACGGCGCAAGGTATTGCAGAGCTTAAAGAAAAAATTAAAGTTCAAAGAAAACAACTTGGGCAAAGAATGAGTGCCATTTATAAAATGAACGACTTAGGGGTGCTTCGTTTACTTTTAGCCGATCAGGGTATGGTGAACTTTGATAAAAATTTAAAATTTTTAAAGCTCGTTGTGCAAAGAGATTATGATTTGATAGGGCAATACAAAAAAAATATTAAATATTTAGAGCTCAAAGAAAAAAGCCTCAAAAAACAGCTTTTAAAACTTACAAAAACTAAAAAAAATCTTAAAGGTATAGAAAAGAGACTTGAAAAACATCAACAAAACAAAGTTAAACTTTTATCGGCCTTAAGAAAAAAGCACAAATCAAAGCTTAAAGAAATTAAAAAATTAAGAAGCTCTGTTGGCAATTACACATTAGACGACCTCACCGTAGAGATTTCAGAGCTAATGCAAACGAGCTTTTATGAATATAAAGGAAAAATGCATCCTCCGGTGAATGGCAGTGTGGCTATTAAATACGGTCTTTACACCGAGCCTGAGTATTTGTTTAGATTAAACCATAAAGGCATTTTTTATTCAGCAAACAAAGAGAGTCTTGTGCGATCCGTATACCCTGGAACGGTGGAGTATGTAGGAGATTGGCAAGGAACTGGTGGAGTTGTAATCATTAATCACGGAGATAATTATTTTAGTCTTTATGCACATTTAAAAGACATTCAGGTAAAAAAAGGAGACAGGCTCAATTTACAACAAGAGTTTGCCTATGTGGACAAGGATCCGATATTAGGAGAGCACGGCTTGTATTTTGAACTAAGACATTTTAGTGAGTCCATTGATCCACAACCATGGTTTAAAAAAGAACAGTTAGCAAACTACTAGTAGAAGGTTTATATGAAAAAGAAAGTCCTCATTTTAACAGCAACGATTTCATTATTTATAGTTTTACTTCAGGCTGAGTCAGTTAAGACTTTTGCTAAAGAGCGCTATGAAGATTTGCAGCTATTTGCCAAAGTTTTAAATATTGTACAGCAATATTATGTAGAATCTGTCGAGACAAAAAAACTTATAGATGGTGCGATTAAAGGCATGTTGTCAGAACTGGATCCTCATACCAATTATTTGCCGAAAGAGTTATATAAAGAGTTTCAATCAGAAACCAATGGGGAGTTTAGTGGTTTAGGTGTTGAGATCACTGTTCAAAAATCAGTGCTGACAGTGATTTCTCCCATTGAAGACACTCCTGCTTGGAAGGCTGGAATTAAAGCTGGCGACAAGATTGTAAAGATTAACGGGGAGTCGACAAAGGGCTTAAGTCTTGCCGAAGCCGCCCAACGTATGAAGGGCTCAAAGGGAACAAAAATTACCTTAACGATTTTTAGAGACTCCTTTGATGAGCCTAAAGATTTTGTTATTAAACGTGATTCTGTAAAAATAAAATCTGTAAAGTACACCGACTTAGAAGATGGTTATGCTTATGTCAGAATCACAAGTTTTATCGAAGACACCCATAAAGAGCTCACTAAAATTTTAGACAAACGAAAAGACACCAAAGGCCTTATTATAGATTTAAGACGAAATCCAGGGGGGCTATTAGATCAAGCCGTAAAAATCAGTGACTTGTTTTTAGAAGAAGGAGTGATTGTTAGTACCGTTGGGCGTAATGAAAAAGAAAAAGAAATTATATATGCCAAAAAAGAAGAGAAAAAAAGAGACTTTGCCGTAGTGGTACTTATTGATGAGTACTCTGCCTCGGCCAGTGAAATTGTAGCCGGAGCTTTGCAAGATAATAAACGCGCCCTTGTTATGGGCTTAAGAAGCTTTGGAAAGGGCTCTGTGCAGTCTGTTGTAAAGCTAGGAGATGGCTCAGCCTTAAAACTAACAGTAGCAAGATACTTCACACCAAGTGGCAAATCTATTCAGGCCGAAGGCATCACTCCAGACGTGGTGGTAGAGTCCATTGATTCTAAAGCTTTAAAAAGAGCCAGAAAAATGAAAAGCCGAGTTCGTAGAGAAAAGGATATGAAAAACCATCTGCTTGGCGACAAAGAAAAGAAGCAAAAACAGAAAAAAGATAATAACTTTGATTTTTGGTGGGAAAACCCAGAAAAAGATAAAAACACAAACCTTAGCGCTCGAGAAAAACTACTCAATGACGATTACCAAGTTCAACAAGCCTACAATTACTTGCGTGCCTACAAAGTGATGAAGTCTATGTAAGTTAAGGGAAAGACGCAAAGGGACAAAAGGTACGGACTGCCTTTTGGACTGAGTTTCAGAAATTTAGAATAAAAAACCCACATCGAAGGATGTGGGTTTGATAGCTGATAAAATTTAAAAAGAAAATTAATTGCTTAGTTTGTCTTTTGGCACTTCTTTGACTTTGGCTTTATCAGCAAGCATTTGAATCACTTTGTCTTCAGTGATTTGGTAAGAAAGCTGAGAGCGTCTGTCTGGAGTATTGTAGAACTCCATAAGTTTTTCTAAATCAATACCTGATTGAAGCGCGTAGGTTTTCATCTTGGCTTCTAGGTCTTCTTTAGAAGCTTTCAGGTCATACTTAGAAGCTAGAGCATCTATTAAAAAGCTCGACTGAATTAAAAACTTAGACTCTTCGTCCATTTCGGAAGCCCACTTTTCTTTGTACTCGGCAATGGCTTTATCATCTAAGCCTTGTTGTTTAAGGCGGTTTTTAACATCTTCTTCAAGCTTTTGCTTTTGCTCTTGGTGAAGAGTGTCTGGCACTTCAACCGGGTTGGCGGCCACAAGAGCTTTTAACAAGCGTTTTTTGAATTCTTCTTCAATACGGTTGCCTTCTGATTTTTGAATGTCTTCACGGATTTTTGCTTTTAAATCATCAAGTGATTTGAACTCTTCAGATAAAGAAGTTGCAAACTCATCATTAATTTCTGGAAGTGACTTTTCCATAATGTCTTTGATCTTAACTTCAAAAGACACCGGCTTTCCTTTGATGTCTTCTACGTGGTAGTCATCTGGAAATTTAATGTCGACAGTTTTTTCATCACCCTTTTTAAGGCCAACAAGACCTTCTTCAAAACCAGGAATAAAGCTTTGACTGCCAATTTCTAAAACATGATCTTCAGCTTCACCGCGCTCAAGAGGTTCCCCGTTCATAAAGCCTTTAAAGTCTAACTTTACAAAGTCACCTTCTTGAATAGGGCGGTCATCAGAAATAGACTTATGTTCTGCTTTTTGAGACTGCATGTTTTCAAGGATGTCTTGAACCTGACTGTCTTCAACATCAAACTTTTCTTTTTCCACTTCTAGGCCTTCATAAGTTGTAAGTTCAACCTCGGGTCTTACTTCGAACTCCGCTGAAAATTTAAAGTCCACATTTTCTTCAAACTGATCCACTTTAATTTTTGGGTAGCTAATTGGATCTACTTTGTGCTCGTCTAAAGCATCAACATAGGCTTTAGAAATCAGCTTATTTAAAACATCTTCTTTGACCTTGTCTTGATACATGCTTTTGATTTTTTGAAGCGGGGCTTTGCCTTTGCGAAAGCCTGGAACGTTCACATTTTTTTTGATATCTTCATAGGCGTTGTTAAATGCCTTAGACACATCGTCTTTTGGAACTTCTATATTGAGTTTGCGTGATAAACCATCTAACTTATCTAAAGTCGACATATTTACTCCTTCATGGGGTCTAATTGATATGCACTTGGAGATAACAGTTCACGGTTTCTAACGCAACCGGTTATTTGCAGATTTGAGGGTTTTCATGACAAAAAAAGCATCAGCACAGCAAATCAGCTTTATTACCGGCAAGGGCGGTGTGGGAAAATCCATGATTTCTTACGCCTATGCTCTTAAAAAAGCTAAGGCGGGCGAGAAAGTTTTGTTGATTGAAATTGGTGAAACCAGCTTTTTTGATCGCATGCTTGGCTCTAAAAATAATAAAATAACTAATGAATTCAATAATTTAAGTACAACCATTTATTCCGGCGAGAGCTGTCTCAGAGAATATATTTTGCATTACGTGAAAATTGAAAAGGTGACGGACTTGTTTTTTGACAACAAGGTGATGCGTGCTCTCATAAAAGCAGCCCCAGCGTTAAAAGAATTGGCCTTAATGGGAAAGTTTACAAGTGGAGTCAGAAATATTGGCTACCCAATGGAGTACGATCGAGTGGTGATTGATGGCTATGCTACTGGTCATTTTTTAGCTCTAATGCGTGCCCCAAAGGGCATGTATGAGGCCATTAAGTTTGGTCCTATGGGAGAGCAATGCTTGAGCATTCAGAAAGTGTTAAGTGATCCCAATCACTGCGAGTACAAAATTGTCACTTTACCCGAAGACCTTCCTGTCACTGAAGCCTTAGAAATGGACCAAACACTTCAGCAAGAGTTTCAGGTCGAGGCCGACATCATTTGTAACAAGGTTTTGCCAACGGACTTTGTGGAGGCCTTGAATAAAGTTCCAGATAAAAATCAGTTTATTGAAAACTATAAGTTAAGCTCTGAAGAACAACAAAAATCTATTCAAGTTTTAAAGCAAAAAAAACAGACCACTTTGGTGCCTTATATTTACGAAACTGATCCCGCAATTTTGCTTAAGTCACTTTCGGAGTATGTGTAATGAATATTGAAAACCTACTTAAGCATAAAGTATTAATATGCACAGGCAGCGGTGGTGTGGGGAAAACCACGGTTTCTGCCACTCTTGGCGTGATTGCCGCTCAACAGGGCAAAAAGGTGCTGGTGTTAACCATTGATCCGGCTCGAAGACTTGCAACCTCCCTAGGAATAGCCAATCACGATGAAATCACCAAAGTTGAAGGCTTAGATGTTTCAGGCGAACTTTATGCTGGCTGTATTAATGAGCAAAAAGTATTTTTAGATTTTTTAAATAAAGCCAGCAATGACTCTAAAATTGTACAAACCATTACAAAAAATAAGTTGTACCAACAGCTATCGACCACATTGAGTGGCTCTCAAGAATTTACATCTGTAGTAAAGCTTTATGATGAAGTGCAATCCCAAAATTATGACATTGTTATTTTAGACACGCCTCCCGCTCAGCACGCTATAGAGTTTTTAAATGCTCCTAAAAAAATCCACACCTTATTTCAGGGAGCCATAGTTAAGTGGTTTACTGAAGATGAAAAAGATCAAAGCTTTTTACAAAAAATTGTGAATAAAAGCACAAAAATGGTGCTCTCCGTTTTTCAAAAAATCACTGGTGCTGCTTTTATGCAAGAGCTGGCTGATTTTTTCACCAGCCTTGGCAGTATACAAAATGAGATTAGAACAAAAACAGCGGCTGCAGACAAAATGTTAAAAGACAAAACCACAGGCTTTATTCTTATTACAAGTTTTGATGAGGCCAAGGTACAAGAGGCAGAAGAATTTTTTGAAACTCTTGTTAGCGATGGTTACAACCTTCAGTCCATTATTGTTAATAGAGCCTTTCCTGCTTGGTTTTTAGAATTCAACCCCTCTGAAGAGCAGAATGAAACCTTAAGCTTTTATGAAGACAAAATTTATAGTTATTATAAAACCAGAAGCGAAAAGTTGGATAAATTTAAGCAAAAGTACCAATCTCAGCTCTACATTGCAAAAATCCCAGAGATGAGCACTGACATTTCTGGACTTAATGAGCTACAATTATTTGGAAAAGTGATTGGCGACCAATTCGTAAATCACAAAGGAGATTAAACCATGCGTATGCTTTTGTTAGGTGCACTGTTTTTAACTGTTATTTCTTGTAGCCATAGTGATAAAAAAAATGAAAAACCAAGTACGACAGAAGAGACAAAAAAACTCTATGAAGATGCGATGAGTTTTATGCAAAGAGAGAATTTTAAAAGTGCTATTCGTAATTTTAATATTATTCTGAATAAATATCCTTCTTCTAAGTATGAACAGCTTGTGATGTACAATTTGGCTTCTAGCTATGAATCGATCAATGATTGTAATAAAGCAGGAATTATTTATCAAAAACTCGTAAGAACCTCTCAGGGCAATGCTCCAAGAACACAGGCCGAGGCTTTATTAAGACTTAGCTATGTGTACGAATGTCTTGGACAAGACGAAAAAGTTATCGCCACGTTACAAGATGCCTACAAAAGAAAGAAGGTATTGCCCATTGAAGTCGCTGACGCAGAGATCCCTGCCAGGCTTGCTGGGGCCTATGCCCGAAGAGGCCAGCATAAGTTGGCCAAAAAATACTTTGAAAAGGCACGGCAGGGTTTAAAAATTGTTAACAACCAAGTCAGAACTCCAAATAAAAAGAAGCAACTGCTTGCTAAAACTTTTTATTTAATGGGTAGCTATAGCCAGCTTGAAATTGAAAATATTGGTTTAAACAAATACATCGAAAGTTTAAAAACCTTTCAGCCGTATTTATTAAGAGCCGCCGAATTTACTGAAACCAAATGGTCCCCAATGGCTATAGACGAGATTTTATATGGCTACGACAATGTGTGGACGGCGATTAGTAAACAAAAAAATAATGATAATAAAAAACTTGTCCGTTCTATTGAAAAAGTCATTGTGGCAATAAACATGTTAAAGTTAAACCGTTTGTCTGACCCAAATGAAGAATCTGTGATCACCTCTTTATTTAACACCGTTGAAGAAAAAGAAGAAAAATTTAAAAGACTTTTAGCTTCAATGGGCGCCGGCTTAGAGCTAACTGAAGAGGCTCAAAAAAGATTATCAATTAAAAAATCACCAAGTAAGGATTAACTATTGTGGGATACAATTTGTTTTCTGGTTTACAAGTTTATTTTATAGGCCTAAGAACTGTTAAGAAATATCCAGAGCTTAAAAAGTGGATGATCATTCCATTTATAATAGATTTATTTTTATTTTTTTTACTACTCTATTTCACCTTCAACTTTTTACCGGCCGTTACAACCTATTTTGTTGGCTGGATTGAGGGTGCCATAACAAGTCTTTTTCAAGCTGCGGCTTTAGATTGGTTGTTTGATATCTCTTATTTTATTTTCTTAATTCTTTTTGGAATTGTTAGCATAATTGCAGCTATTTATGCCGCTTATATTTTAAGTTTAATCATAGCATCACCCTTTAACTCTTTGCTTGCGGAAAAAACTTTGCAACTCACAGGGGCATTACCAGAGGAGCCCTTTAAAATCGGGCGTTGGCTTTCTTTCACAATTAAAATGTTTATTGTCGCCTTGTTAAAGGCCGTGGTGTTTTTAATTGTTGGCCTTTTTGCTTTTATAATTGCCTTTATACCAGGTCTTAATATTTTATCGATTTATATCACCTTGTATATGATGTCGCTGGATCTGTTTGACTACAGTTTAGAAGCTGCTGGTTACAACCTGACTCAGCGTTTGGGGTTTGGCCGAAAAGAAGTGCCAATGATAAGTGGCGTGAGCTTAGCCTTATTTGCAACAACGTTAATTCCTGGTTTATTTTTTGTGCTCGCTCCTCTTGGTGTGGTTGGTGCTAGTCGTATTCATGCTGAAAAAATGCTATTAAAGGGGTCTTCTGAATGATTCAAGAGCAAATACATAAAAAAATTCTTCATAATTTTGACAACATTAAATCTTGGTTTCAGGAACAAAAACAAGGGTTGAACTTTCCTCTGTACTCAAGTTTTGATTTAAGAGACTCAGGATTTAAAGTAGTCCCTGTGGATGCCAATATTTTTCCGGCGGGTTTTAATAACATATGCCAAACGGATAAAGAGCATTCTGTAGAGCTTTTGGGTGCTTTTTTGAGCAGTCATTACGAAAAAAACCAAAACATCTTGTTGATCACTGAAGAACATACCAACAACCCCTATTACTGGGAGAATGTTTACACCATCTATGAAATGATACAAGCAACGGGTAGAAAGGTGATAACAGCCATACCGGATGAAAGCTTAAAAACTCCCATGGATGTTGAAAGTGTTAATGGCCATAAATTGAAGGTTTATCCCGCCACTAAAACCTCTCAAACTATAGAGGTGGATGGTTTTACGCCAGATCTGATTATTAGTAATAATGACTTTAGCAACAGTTATCAGTCATGGGTTGAAGGACTTGAGACACCAATGACGCCTCCTCATAAGTTAGGCTGGCATGTTCGTCGTAAAGAAAGTTTTTTTGAACAGTACAATCATGTTTCAAAGCAATTTTGTGAGTTGATTGATATCAATCCTTTTCACTTTAACATTCCCACTGAAGTGCACCAAAGCTTTGATGTGACCAGTAAAGACTCGTTACAAACATTAGCTGAGCACACAGATAAGTTTATTAATCACTTAAAATCAGAGTATGAAAAGCATGACATAAAGGCCGAGCCATTTGCTTTTATCAAAAACAATGCAGGGACCTATGGAATGGGGGTTCTAACAGCGAAATCTGGGCAAGATGTTTTGGATTGGAACAACAGAGCGCGTACAAAGATGAAAGCGGCCAAGGGCGGACGAGGTGTGAGTGAAGTGATTCTTCAAGAGGGCATACCTTCAATTTTAAAAGCCGAAGACACCACGGCGGAACCTGCCATTTATATGCTTGGTTGTGAGCTAGCCGGTGGTTTTCTGAGAACTCATCACAAAAAGGGTCCTCAAGAAAATTTAAACAGCCCAGGGGCTGTGTTCAAAAGACTTTGTGTGGCGGATCTTGAAATTAATGTTGAGGGCCTTCCTATGGAAAATGTTTACGGCTGGGTGGCAAAACTTGGATTTTTGGCCATTGCAAAAGAAGCTCAGGCGGCTAAGGTCGAGTTTAAGGGCTATAGACCAGGAGAAAATGGTCCCTGTTAAACCTTGTAAAAGGTCCAAAATATTATTTTTTACGGACACAAAATCAAAATCATATATAATAAAACTATGAAGCTAGTTTATTTATTTATTTTTCTTATAGGCTGTGGCTTTGGCCATCTTACCTTAAGCCAATCTTGGGATGGTAGAGTGTTTTTTAAATCTGTGGCAGATCCACGTCTACCAGCAGCTTTTGATCAAGCGATGGATTTAACTCGGCTTCAAGGCTACAGCCTTGAAATGGCTCAAAAAAAACAACTGATTAAAGCTCATAGACTTCAAGATCTAAATGGAGAGATTTCTTTTCAGTTGGGGAACTTTGTGTATGAGCCCAGTGAAGGCACCCAAGCCTTTATTTGTAATGAATATGATGAAATAGAGTTGGTGTTTTTAGCAGAGGGAATGGCTGTGAGTGGCACTCGCCCAAAGATGACCATTGTGAGTAAATGTATGGTTGATGGTAATAGCACTTATTTAAGCCCAATTTTTATTCCTTACGAAACCATTTTAAGCTTTAAAGCCGAAGACCAGCGTTTTGATTATTACACTCAATACAATGCCGACATCTTGTTTACAAACGTGAGCATGGTTTGGCCAACAAGCTGGAGCCTTGATTCTGTTCGTATTTATAACTCTCATACCTTGAGAGAGGGAGTTTACATTCAAAACTCTGAGATTATAGAGTTCAATGGTCATCCGCTTGTGATCAATTGGTAATTAAAGATCTAAGCTTCTCAACTCTTTTTTTGTTAGTACCAATATCTGAATACCCTACACGTGAGGCCGACCTAACGTGCAACAATCTTTTTTCAGGATCACCATAAAACTCGATATCATCACGATATTTAAAAATTTTAGATTTATGAACCACATGTAGGTAATTGTTGGAAACCTGCTGCAATTGGTACTCAGGGTTTTTACTAAAATAATCCACAAGCTTTTGCAGGCTGTTTCGAACACTTTCCACTTCAATAGGAGGCACGTAGTGCGAGTCTCGATCTTCTTGAGAGCTGACACAGTTTGGTTTGTCGGGGCAGGGTTTTAATTGATCATTCACAATGCCATGGTTTTGGTTAAGGCTTTGGCTGTAAAAACCTAATCCAAAAAAATAGATCAAGGCAATAATAGGTAATGCGATAACAACATAAAGAATTTTTTTCATAAATATTCTCCGATTTGTAGCTGTTCCTCAAGAAGTTAAAATTGATCCAAGTTACCAAGCAAACGACTGTTCAAGAGCAAATAAAAAAGGCCTCCAAATGGAGGCCTTTTTCTTTTTAATTAATAATTTTTAGCCAGTTCAATAAAGGTTCTAATAACAGAGCCTGTAGCGCCTTTGGCGGGAAGGTAGCTGTATCTTTGGCCTTGGTTCCAGGCAGTGCCAGCTATATCAAAGTGTGCCCATGGAATTCCGTCTTCCACAAAGTTTTCTAAAAATGCGGCGGCCGTAGAGCTGCCAGCGCCTCGGTTTGAGGCAATATTTGAAAGGTCGGCAAAAGCACCCTTCATGTCAGCACTATGGAAGTCAGTAATGGGCATTGGCCACAACAGCTCATCGGCCTCTTCAGCCGATTTGCTAATTTTGCTGCGAAGTTTTTCATCTCTTGTAAAGAAACCTGTGTGCACATTACCCAAAGCAATAACCATGGCACCTGTTAGAGTGGCAGCATCAAAAATAGCTGCAGGTTTTTGCTCGCTGGCATAGCATAGAGCATCGGCAAGGATCAGGCGGCCCTCGGCGTCTGTGTTAAGCACTTCGATGCTTTTACCGTTTCTAGCCACTAAAATGTCACCTGGTTTATTGGCGTTCTCGCCAAGCATATTTTCTGAAGCAGGAACTAGAGCTATCACATTTACTTTAAGTTTAAGTTTTGCCATGGCAAGTACGGAGCCTATTACGTTGGCGCCTCCACACATGTCGTAGCGCATTTCATCCATGTTGGCCGCAGGCTTGATACTAATGCCACCAGCATCAAAAGTAAGACCTTTACCCACAAAGCACACAGGCTTTTTGGATTTCGGAGCGCCATTGTATTCCATAATGATAAATCTTGGATCTTGACCACTTCCAAGGGATACGCCAAGTAGACCACCCATTTTTTCCTTTTTAATGCGGGCTTTGTCCCAAACAGTGACTTTTAAGTTTGTTACTTTTTGCGCGGCTTTTTGTGTCTCTTTTGCCAATATAGATGGAGTCATGAAATTTCCAGGAGTGTCTCCAAGCATACGAGAAAAGTTAATACACTCAGCCGTGATCTCAGCCTGCTCTAGAGACTTTTTAATGGCGGCCTCTTTGGCGGACTTTGAAGGCTCAACACTAAAAGAAAATTCTTCAGACTTTTCTTTTTTATTGTTTGATTTGTAGGTGTTGAGTTCATAATCGGCAAGATGTAAGCCCTCTGCAAAAGCATAAGTGGCTTTGCCAGCATCTTTAAAAAAATCATAAGACTCTGTTTTAACACTGGCTTGAAATAAACGCTGTGACTTTAAAAACTTATAAGCAGTGCCTGCTGCTTGTCTGAAGCTTTGAGTGTTGATCTTTTTTTCGTCACCTAGGCCTACAAATACAATATTTTCATTGGCATCAAGAGTTTGTTTTCTAAAAACAGTGACTTCGTCGGCTGCAGATTTGTACTCTCCAGCTTTGAAGCTGTCTTCAATAAGCTTTTTAATGTCTTTGTTCTCACATGAGACCTTAAGGCTAGGCTTGTCTTTTTTTCCCGTAGTTCTAGTAAAATAAATGGCCGTTTTGGCTGGTTTGGCCGATTTTTTGTGCAATTGAATTTTCATTAATCCCCCTTCAGTTAATTTAACGCGATTTGTCTGTATTTCATGTAAAATTCCTTCAAACGGCTTTTGTATGATCTAAGTCTTGTTTAAAGTCTCAAGTATGAGCACTTAAAGCGTTTTAGATCTGAACATCGACGTTTATCTAGGTCATAAAACCTATCATATTGAAATAAATAAGCGAATTAAATTTTTTTGTTTTCAAGTGTCGTCAATTATTCACCGATGAAGACCTTGTCAAAGAAGAATACGTACACAACTTTTGAATTGCGATGAAAGCACTAAATTGATCAATATTCAGCTTTTGTGAACGAAAAAAATTCACTCTTTGAATATAAAAAAATAGAATGTATAAACACATGTGTAACATCTTAGATAAGGAGTCTTCTGTGGCATTAGTTCCTATAGTGATTGAACAAACCCCTCGCGGTGAACGTAGTTATGATATTTATTCTCGACTTTTAAAAGACAGAATCATTATGTTAGGAACTCCAGTAACAGATGAAGTGGCCAATGCCATTATTGCTCAAATGCTTTTTTTAGAGATGGAAAACCCAGATAAAGATATTAACCTGTACATTAACTCTCCAGGAGGAAGTGTAACAGCTGGGCTTGCCATCTATGATATTATGCAATTTGTAAAATGCGATGTAAGCACAACCTGTATTGGGTTGGCGGCCAGCATGGGATCGCTATTATTAACTGCTGGGGCCAAGGGTAAAAGATACGCCCTTCCTCACTCGAAAATTATGATTCACCAACCACTAATAATGGGTGGTGGTTTGAGTGGTCAGGCCACAGATATTGAAATCCATGCTTCAGAACTTGTGAAAACTAAAAAGAAATTAATTGGTATTTATGAACATCACACAGGTCAAGACTACAACACCTTGTACGACTCCATGGAGCGCGATAAGTTTATGACATCAGATGAGTCAAAAGACTTTGGCCTAGTAGATCTAGTTGTGGAATCTAGAAAAGCGAAAAAAAAGGAATCTTAAATGAGTAAAAATACAAAAGATCTTTCTGGAGCTTTAAGCTGTAGTTTTTGTGGTAAAAGCCAAAAGGAAGTTAAAAAACTGATTGCTGGTCCTGGTGTTTACATTTGTGATGAGTGTATTGACCTTTGTAATGACATTATTGCTGAAGAGCGCGAAAGGGATCAAAGCCAAAAGGCCACCCTTAAGGTTCCAAAGCCAAAAGAGATTAAAGATCACCTTGATGAATTTGTGATTGGCCAAGAGCAAGCTAAAAAAGCTCTGTCTGTGGCTGTGCACAACCACTACAAGCGTGTGAACTCAACTAAAGGTAAAAAAGACGACGTTGAAATTGCAAAAAGTAACATACTTTTAATTGGCCCAACGGGATCTGGTAAAACCTATTTGGCTCAAACTATTGCAAAGATTTTAAATGTTCCATTTGCCATGGCTGATGCCACAGCACTTACTGAAGCCGGTTATGTGGGTGAAGATGTGGAAAATGTGATTTTAAATTTACTTCAAGCCTCTGATTACGATGTAGAAAGATGTCAAAAGGGTGTCATTTATGTCGATGAGATTGATAAGATCACTCGTAAGTCAGAAAACCCATCCATCACTCGAGATGTAAGTGGTGAAGGTGTTCAGCAGGCCTTGCTTAAAATTTTAGAAGGAACTGTTGCAAACTTGCCACCTAAAGGCGGAAGAAAGCATCCTCAACAAGAGTTTATTCAAGTTGATACAACAAATATTTTATTTATTTGTGGTGGAGCTTTTGTAGGGTTAGATAAAGTGGTCGAGTCAAGAATATCAAATAAGTCACTTGGTATCGGCGCTGATATCCGCACTAAAGATGAAAGAGCTGAAGCTGAAGCGGAACTTTTAAAGAAAATTGAGCCAGACGATTTAGCTCGTTATGGTCTGATTCCTGAATTTATTGGTCGATTGCCAGTTATATCAGCACTTGAGCAACTGACTGAAGAGGCCTTGGTGGATATTTTAACCAAACCAAGAAACTCTTTAGTAAAACAGTACCAAAGGCTGTTTAGTTACGAGAATGTAAAACTTTCATTTACAGACGATGCATTAAAATCCATCGCAAAAGAGGCAATCCGCCGCAACACCGGCGCTCGTGGGCTCCGCGGTGTTATAGAAAAAGCGATGCTGGACATCATGTACGAAATTCCTTCCAAGGAAAATGTAAAAGAGGTTATAATAAATGAGAGGGTCATCATCGATGGCGCACAACCCAAGTTAGTGTTGAACGATGGCCAAACCAAAGAAAGTAGTTCTGCCGAAAGCGCATAACATCTTATAACTGGCCTCACCTCAATGCTAACTCATACTTTCTTATAGGAGGAGAATTATGAGTAAAGAGGAAAAAAAGGCCACCATACAGTTACCTCTTTTGCCTCTCCGGGATCTAATCATATTTCCACATATGATGATGCCTTTGTTTGTTGGACGTGAAAAGAGCATCAATGCTCTTGAAGAGGCCATGTCTAAGCAAACAGATATTATTTTAGCCGCTCAAAGAGATGCTAAAACCAACAACCCTGAACCTTCTGATGTTTATGACATTGGAACCATTGGTACAATCATTCAGTTGTTAAGATTACCAGATGGCACTGTAAAGGTTTTGGTTGAAGGTAAGGCTCGTGTAAAAATCAAAGACTATCTTCAAACGGATAACTTTTTTAGAGTTGAGGCAGAAGAGCTAGAAGAAGTTGTAGTGAGTGAAGTGGAAACTCAGGCTCTTATGAGATCTGTAAAAACCACTTTTGAAACTTACGTAAAACTTAACAAACGCATTCCGCCTGAAATTTTAATGAGAGTGTCTAGCATTGAAGAGGCCGGAGAGCTTGCTGATATTATTGTGGCTCAACTCAATCTTAAACTCGAAGACAAACAACGCATCCTTGAGATCAATGATCCAAGTAAGCGCTTAGAAGAGCTTTTAAACTTAATGACAGGCGAGATTGAAATCTTAGAAGTTGAGAAAAAGATCCGCGGTCGTGTGAAAAAGCAGATGGAGCGCTCACAAAAAGAGTACTACTTAAACGAACAAATGCAGGCCATTCAAAAAGAGCTTGGTGAAAAAGATGACTATCAACAAGAAGTCAACGAGCTTGAAGAAGAGGCCAAGAAAAAGAAAATGCCAAAAGAGGCAAAAGAGAAGGTTTTTAAAGAGATTAAAAAGCTTCGCATGATGTCTCCAATGAGTGCCGAATCAGCTGTGGTGAGAAACTACATTGACTGGATCTTGTCGCTGCCTTGGACGGAATATTCAAAAGACAAACATGACATTGTTGATGCCGAACAAATTCTTGATGATGACCACTACGGCCTTGAAAAAGTAAAAGAAAGAATCATTGAGCATTTAGCGGTTCAATCACTTTCTGAGGATATCAAGGGGCCAATTTTATGTTTAGTGGGTCCTCCAGGTGTGGGTAAAACTTCACTGGCAAGAAGTATTGCGAAAGCTCTTCATAAAGACTTCACAAGAATCTCTCTTGGTGGGGTTAGAGACGAAGCTGAAATTCGTGGTCACAGAAAAACTTATGTTGGAGCTATGCCTGGAAAGATTATTCAGTCGTTAAGAAAAGTAGAGCATGGAAACCCTGTAGTTCTGTTAGATGAGATCGACAAAATGAGCAATGACTTTAGAGGCGACCCCTCGGCAGCATTGCTAGAGGTTTTAGATCCTGAGCAAAACAAAAACTTTTCGGATCACTATCTTGAACTTGAGTATGATCTTTCTAACGCCATGTTTGTAACGACGGCTAACTCACTTCACCCCATTCCAAGACCATTATTGGATCGTATGGAAGTGATTTCGCTTGAGGGATACATTGAAGAAGAAAAGTTTTTTATTGCTAAGAAATACTTAGTTCCAAAACAGATTAAAATGCACGGTCTTACAGAAAGAAAGGTTAGCTTTACTGACGCTGCCATAAGAGAAGTGATTAAGTCCTACACTCGTGAGGCGGGTGTTCGTAACTTAGAGAGAAAAATTGCCACTCTATGCAGAAAAACAGCTCGTCAAATTGTAAAAGATGATTTGAAGGCGAGTGAAGCTAAATCAAAAACCAAAGACACTAAAGCTAAGAGCAAAACTAAGTCCAAAGCTAAGGCTAAGGCTTATAAAATCACTCCAAAGCTTGTGGATGAAATGCTTGGTGCAGATAACAAATACAAATACGGAAAAATTGAAGGTAAAAATGAAATTGGTATGACCAACGGACTGGCTTGGACAGAAGTGGGCGGTGACCTGCTTGTGGTTGAAGTAAGTTCTGTGCCTGGGCGTGGTAAGTTTATTATTACCGGTCAGCTTGGCGATGTGATGAAGGAGTCTTGTACGGCAGCTATGAGTTATGTCAGAAGTCGTGGGCCTTTATTTGGTATCGACAAAGAGTATTATCAAAATATTGATATTCATATTCACGTGCCAGAAGGTGCTATTCCTAAAGACGGCCCAAGTGCGGGTATTGCTATGACAACAAGTATTGTGTCAGCAATCACAAGAATACCTGTAAAAAAAGATGTGGCCATGACAGGAGAGGTGACATTGAGAGGCCGCGTGCTGGCCATTGGAGGCTTAAAGCAGAAGATTCTAGCTGCTCACCGTGGTGGGATTAAAACTTGTATTGTTCCAAAGGAAAATGAGAAGGATTTAAAAGACATCCCAGCTCAGGTTCTCAAGGATGTAAAAGTGGTTCTTGTGGACCATGTTGATCAAGTTTTAGTCAATGCTATGGACATTAAAAACGCAAAAGAGCTTTTTAAGTTCAGAAGTGTGAAAGAAGCTGGAATACGAGCTCAATACACAGGGCACTCTTTGCAGCACTAATTCCAAATTAATCAATAAAATTCAAAGGCACAGGCTTTCACCTGTGCCTTTTTTTATATCAACTGAGGTGGCTTTGAAATCTTTTGCGAGATGTTATTTAAACATTTTATTGACCAAATCCTTACAGAAAATGTAAGAATTGTCTTCTCGATAAGCGAATCATTTAAGATTCTAAATTTTTCTTTGATTGTGTGGGGACACTAAGCAGTGAATCAGAACGAAGTAAATGCATCTACATTTGATGTGGCCAAATTATTTATTGATCGTGGTGACTTTTTAGAAGCCGTTAATTACTTAGAGCAAGCCTCTGAGGACTTTATAGAAAAAAAACAGTTAGATAACTTTATTAAGGCTCAAAACTTACTTTTGCGTATTTATGCAGAGACTGAAAACTTTGATAAAATCACTGTCACTAAAGATCGTATTCAAGATTTAGTGATCCAAGAGGGCTTTGAAATGAGCCCAAAGACTTATTATGTGTTAGGTGTGTGTGCCGCTTATAAAAAGCAACATCAAGTGGCTCAAGATTACTTTGAAAAGTCCTTAAAGCTTGGTTTAGACAAAGACAACAAAGAGGACATCTGTTACGCAATAAGTGGATTAGCCAATGTGTATTGGCTGCAAGAGCGCTATGAAGATGCTTTAAAAGAAATTTATAATTTACAGGTATTTTTTCAAGTCATGCCCATGCCAGAGCTTGAGCTGTCTGCAAAGCTTTTAAACGGTCATATTTTAAGAAGACTTGGTAAGTACGACCAAGCCCTTGAGATCTTCTGGCAAGCCTATGACTCCCTTAAGCAGCATAAAAACCTATTTATGTATGTGAGCCTACTTTATGCCATGGGCGCTGCATATGCCGATAGTGGTGAAACTAACATGGGCTATATGTATTTAAATTTAGCAAAACGTTCAGTTGATCCTGAAAATCAAAAGTTTTTAAGTAAAAAAATCAATCAAAGATTAGATGAAATCGGTCAAATGGACCACAGTGAGTACGACCTTGTGTTCGATGCTCAATCTAATGCTGTGGTTGAAAAGAAAAAGGGCAAAGTTGACTTTAAAAGCCAATTTATTTTGCTCGATCTTTTAAGGCTATTTATGCAGCATCCAGGAGAGGTCTACTCAAAAGAGCTACTGGTTAAGCATGTATGGAAGCAAGAGTATGATCCAAGTGTGCATGATAATAAGGTTTATGTAACAATTAAGAGACTGCGTAAGCTTATCGAACCAGATTTTGATAAGCCCAAGTATATTTTTAGATCTAAAAACGGTTATTACTTGAATAAAAACACTAAGGTAATGTTTAATCAGTAATGGGTTGAAACGGGGGAGTTGATAATGTTGATTAAAGCGGGACTAACACTACTAAGTTTATTGTTTTCAGTACAAATAATGGCTCAAACACATATTATATTGGGCGATGACGATCCAGCACCTTTTCCATGGTCACAGTGCTTACTTCAGCAAGATGCTTTATTGGGTGTATGGGGCTATGACTTAGAAGATGCCGATGAAAAATTCATTATTATCAATGATACAACTAAGGGCTTCTGGTTAGATATATCTATTGTAGACCGCACTAGTAAAGTGATTGCAGAGGGTTTAGGTGTATTGCTTAATGATGAAATGTCTTTATTTGCCCGTCTTGAATCACCAGATTCAAGCCCAATGCATTTAACGATCACAAGTTATTGTGATAAGTCAGGCTCTAGAAAGCTTATGAACGCGCGCATTGAGTACTTTGATAAGTTTAACTCATCACTTGATTACACTCTCCACCGCGTCAAATAGCTATAAAATTATTGCTAAAAGTGATAGTTTTTCTGGACATATGAGAGCTTTTTGAATAGGTTCTCATTTCCTAATAGGAGGTTAGCTCAGTTGGTAGAGCGCCACCCTTACAAGGTGGATGTCATCGGTTCGAATCCGGTACCTCCTACCATCTTTTTTAGGCCGTAAATATGTCTCAAGACTTCCAAAAATTACTACAAACACCAGATATGCTCAGAGATGAAATTTGGGAAGCCAAATTTTTAAATCAGTTTAAGTCACAAAAATTAGAAATTTTAAATGAAGAGCCTCAACAAGGTCCCGATAGCTGGCCCTATTTGCTAGTTCAGACCTCTGACAGTGAGACAGCAGAGCCTTTAGTAAAAGTGATCGACTGGTTGGTGTTAAATGGCATAGGCATGGTGGTGAATCCTCAAAAAGAGGGCTACCCGGATTATGTGTTCTCCTACGGTATGCTTTATAACTACGCTATTAGTGGTGAGTTTTTTACGCCCTCTGAAGTTGTTCCCACTGGGCAGCTGCACTTTGAAAAGGGGCAAACCCTTCACACAGGCGATGCCTCTAAAGAGTACTTTCCTGACTTTGCACGTGAACTTTTAAAAACTTTTTTTGCCGAGCAGGGATTTGAAGAGGTTAAGCTCTTGTTGGTTTCAAAAGATGGTGAGCACTATGACCTTTGTTTTTCTTTAGAGTCCTTAGGAAATCCTCCTGAAGAAGAATACCATGGCATTTTAGAAGCACTAAGCTGGTTTTTTCCTACACACTACAGTTTAAGCCTTGTGTCTGAAAAAGGCTTGCCTAAATTTTTTAATCTGTAAACCAAAACTCCAGCTGGTTTTCTTGTTTGGACTTTTCGTACTTATAATTTTCAATGAGTTTTAAAAAGTAATTGGTTGTATCGCGAAACTGTTCAATGGGGTTAGACTCTTGAGCGGTTTTATGTTTTTTGTAAACCGAAAGAAGTATTCCTTCGCTTTCAACAGACTTTAAAAATTGCATAATCTCTAAAAATAGACTTTGCTTTTGTTGGTTCGACAAAAGCGGCCCTATTTCTGCTTGAAGTTTTGCTAGGTCTAGAGTTCCCGCTGTTTTTTGCGACGGAAATAAAGCATAAAGTTGACGATAAAACTGCTTAGCATTCATCCACAGTAAAGCTAACTCAGGGTTTTGATTTTTAAGGCTCATTACATGGGCCCGCTCCATTTCACGTAGCTTCACCTGCTCTTGAAAACGAGAGCTTTCTAAACTTGTAGTGGAGTAAAGCTTAACCCGGGTGAGAGAGTTTATAGAGACACCTTGATTCTTAAATTCGGTGATTAATGAAATAAAACTCTTAGGATTGAGTGATTTGTAGTCAAAATTTAAATTACTAATTTGTGAGACCTGCTTGTTGATCAGGATCAGTTTGCCTGCAGCAACAACAGCATCGGGCTTTTTATGTAGGGCTTTGCTGGCCTCAGCATAACCGTTGTATAAAGATTTGTGACTAGCCAAAGTTTGTGTTGGGTAAAGGCTTGAGCCGTGAAATTTTTGACCAATCTGTAGGGAGCCATTTTCAAGCACAATAAAGTTGTAAACACCGTCGGCAAGTTTATTGATGTCTTTGTAGTTATTTTTAGAGATGAGCTGTCCGGCACTGGGAAGATAAATTTTTTCGTAGGCGGTTTTATCAAATATAAACTGACATTGAGACTGCCCAAAAGCAGATAATTTGAAAAAAAATACAATAATCGTCACTGTAAAACAGCTTAAAACACGGTCCACACGCATGTAAGGAATAACTTCAAGAAAAGTGCCAAAAAAAAGAGGAACTAAGTCATTGTAATGAACAGTTTGAGCGTTGGACTTAAAACTAATTCGAGCTGTACGAATGACTTATTCCCCTGGCACAAACAGTTATGCCCCAGGCTTAAAAAAAATGAAATAATATTTTTTTATTTTGAATTTTAGATAGACTACTTAGGTAAATTTTATTGAAATATTTTTTACAAACACACGACAGTGTAAACATGTAAAAGCAGAACTTTGAAATTTATATTCAGTGTATATGAAATTAAGTTTTACACTGTATTACTATAAATTAAAAAAGTTTAAAATATTTATTATTTCTTACTTTATATAAAATAGTTAGACCGAAACGTAAATGCGCCATTAATTTTTTAAATCTCTTAAATCTCTTAAATCTCTTAAATCTTGAGTAGAATAAAAAAGACTAAATTTCTCTGTGCCTTTCAACTCAATTGTTAATGAGGGAAATTTAAGAAAATATAAAGCCGTTTTTAATTTTTTAGAGTATTTGATTACTTGTGAAGTGATATTTTTTAATAAATAGAATCATCATCTTCATCGTCAAACATTTCACCATGCTCAGGTAGAAGATCTACTAAGCACATCCTCCAGTATTCAGGAGCGGTGTGAGAAAAGTCGACGGCAATATGAAAAACTCCGGCCCCTTGATGTTCAGACCTTGTGATTCGTCCATCTAAATCTAAATCCATTTGTGGTAAGTAAAGTGCAATATGTTCGGTGTTTAATACATCCAAATTGAGTTGCCCTCGAAGCTTTTGAGGTAAAATATTATCGCGATGAATCTCCACTTTAAAACCCATGGCTGAAGCATCAACAATATAGCCCTTGTGAGCAATCACTCCGTAATCAGACAGTGCTGTTAAATCCTCAATCTCTATTTTTTCTAAGCTTTTTCTTTTTGATCTTCTTTTGTCAGTGACTTTCATATTTATCCTTACCTTTGAACTCATATATTACGGTTCGGCCGGTCTGGACCAAAGTTTAATGGGGTGTATGAAAAATCTCATAATAGTACACTTTAAAGGCTTCTAAAGGGCTTTAGACAGTAAACAGTTTGTTACTTTTGAGCAGGAATTATTACATCGACCTAACTCTTTTTTACATTTATCTATAAACATATTTTCTGTGACCACATTTTATATATAACGAACATTCAATTTAAAGATCTGGAGGGGTCATGTCTTTATTCAAATATATATCAATTATCAGTTTAATAACTTCATTTACTGTGGCAAGTCACTCAAGTGATGACTTTGATGCATTAAATTCTGGTCGCATTGGAGTTACACACTTTCAATCTGAAGATGGCGAGGACTTAATCGGGGTGGCTTTAGAGTCATATCTTGGAGGTCATTCTCTTGAAGATGATGAAATTACAGGGGGATTATTTCCATTTAAAGTTGAGGTTGTCTCTCGTGATGGAGATGTGAATTTAGACCATGCTCGAATTGCATTGGGACAAATATATGCAGACTTAACTGAGCGTGTTGACTTGGATGTTCATTATCTAGAGGTGGATTACAAAAATAAAATAGTAGAAGACTCAGAGTTTAAGTCTACAGCTTTTAATATTGTTCGATTTGTTCCTATCGTAAACTATAGAATCGGAGATACAGAAGTGGTTTTAAAAGCCAGTGCTGATCTTGTTGTTGGATATGGAAGAAATAAAAGTCATGACAGAAATACGCACAGAAGGCGCTCACATGATGATTATAGATTTTCTTTTTCAGGAAGAGCCGGTTTAGTTCTATATGATGCCATTGAGTATGAAGCTTACTATTCTGAAGAGTCGAATATTTCTGATGGAAGTGCTTATACAGAGATGGGAAATCAGATTAAGTTAAATTTTAGAAATCTAGATAGTCGAAACCTAAGACAAAGCTCTGTGGGTGTTGGTTATATGGTTATTAAAAATGATATTGGCAAAGGCCCTGTGTTTGAAGAAAGAGGGATAGCTTTTAACATTAAGCTTAGCTGGGGCGGAAGTCGCTACAGCAACTAACACACTCTTGTCTTTGTTTTTTGGTTCACTCAGAAACAAAAAATAATATCTTTAATTCATTGTTCTTAGATTTAAAAAAGCAACCTGCATATGGGTTGCTTTTTTAATATAGGGTCTAATTAGTTGAGTGCTTTAGTGAGTTTTTAATAAACTAATGATTATTAGGAAAACATAAAGTTTAAATTTTTTCTTAAAGCATTACAGGGCGACACAAAAGGTCTGCCCATTGCTCCATTTGCAGAGCCCAAGAACTTTTATATTATTGTAAACTAAATGTGCTTTGAGCTCCTGAGTGCCATTAGTGTCAACTTGCTCAATATAAATTTCTGAGACTGTTTTGAGGTTTACAAATTCTTGAGAGAGTCTTTTAAATGCGGCCTCTTTAAGATTCCATATTAAAAAATACTTATCACCCAAAAGTTTTTGCTCTTTAGCAGTACTGATTCTGTTTATTAAAGATTGTTTTTGAGTTCTTTTAGTCTTTTCAATATCAAAGCCAATAGGTTTGTTATAAGCCACAAATCCTGAGCCTACTGGGGAGTGAGAGATGCTAAAAAACAAATTTTTTGATTTAGGCAGTTGGTTTAAATCAAGAATATTGTTTTTTTCAGCATCTGTAAGTTGATTTGAAAAGCTTGTTACAATTTGATTGCGAATGGTTGAGCGATCAACCTGAGTGTCCCAAAGATAAGTGTAAACATTAGGACTAAATAGTGAAACGCTCTGGCCAGTCAACGCCTCTTCCTTCGGTAATGTCCATCATTCTATGAAGTGGAGTTTTAGCTTTTTCAATCAGCTCAGGCTTTAAATGAATTTGTGGCTCTAAAGTTTCAAGCGCATTTTTGATTTTCTCTAAAGTATTGAGCTTCATATACGGACACTGGTTACAAGCACAAGTGCCTTCGGCTGGAGCTTGGATCAACTCAGCATCGGGGCGAGCTTTCTTCATCTGATGAAGGATACCGTCTTCTGTGGCCACAATAAACTTTTTAGCAGGGTTAGTTTTAACTTCATTTAAAAGTTTAGAAGTGGAGCCAATCACATCGGCGTACTCAAGCACTTCTTCAATACACTCGGGGTGAGCAATCACTACCGCATCGGGATGCTCTTCTTTGAGTTCAAAGAGTTTGCGTGCAGAAAACAGCACATGCACTTCACACATGCCTGGCCACAAAATCATATCGCGGTTTAATTTTTTAGATAAGTAACGCCCAAGGTTTCTATCGGGCCCAAAAAGTATAGGACGATCTTTTGGTATTTGCTCTACAATTTTTTCAGAGTTGCTAGAAGTACAGATCACATCTGAAATGCTCTTCACCTCAGCGCTGCAGTTAATGTAAGTCATGGCAATGCCGTCTGGGTGGGCTTGTCGCCACTTTAAATAATCATCATAGGGGGAGTGATCGACCAATGAGCAGCCCGCGTTCAAATCTGGCGCTAAAACAATTTTGTCTGGCGAGAGGATTTTCACACTCTCAGCCATAAACACAACGCCTGCAAGCAGGATCACATCGGCATCACTTTTTTGCCCTTGTTGAGCTAAAAACAAGCTATCGCCAGTCGCGTCGGCAATATCTTGAATCTCACCCTCTTCATAGTAGTGCGCCAAAATCAGGGCATTTTTTTCTTTTTTAAGTTTTAAAATCTCTTCTTGAATCGACATAAAATCACTCCAAATAATTGCAGGCGGGGAACATGAGTTATTCTCATTTGTTTGGTCTTTTAAAGCCTTAAATGGGCTTCCACCTGTCTACACACATTTTGCTCATTCCCATTGATGCGTCAAGTAAAACACTGGAAATCGCGTAGTTTTTACCTTTAAACCGATCAATTCATAGCCCCCACAGCCAAAAAGCTCAGACAAGCGGTGCTCGGGCTTCGCCCTGCGCTCCGAACTCGTTTTTGGCTGTGGGGGCTAAGAATTGATCTCTCTCAGAGGTAGAAAAATAAGCTCATGAAAAATTAACTTCGCACAAATGACAGCAAATCTTTAAAATTGTTATTGTCGGCGTTTTTAAGAGAACTAATATATTTTTTTCTTATAGTACTATCAAAATCAATTGAATCTGATGAGCTGTTTCGCCCCCAACTAAATTCATCTTTATCATTAAATCTTAGTAATAAATTTGTTATCAGTCTGGCGTGGCGTCCATTTCCATTAGGAAATATATGAATTTTAACTAACCCATGGTGAAATCGAACAGCGACTTCATCAAAATTATAAACTTCATTATCAATCCAATATTCTATATTTTTAATCAATTGAAAAACTTGAGAACTTATTTGTTGCCAGTGTACTCCAATATTTTTTTCAGTGGTTCTTGGTTTCCCAGCCCACTTCCAAACATCTTTAAACATTCTTTTATGAAGTTCTAATATAAAAGAGTAGTCTAATGGATTAATACTTCTTTTAGAATAAGCCCATTGAACGGCCTCTAGTATATTACTACTTTCAAGTTGGTTAAGCTCATCTTGTTTATTTATATAGGTAGGAATTAAATCTTTTATTTCATTAGGATCAAGAGAAGTAGCGCCAGTTGGAAGGTTAAATTTCATGGTTTAAACCTCCCAGAGCCTTTTATCTAAGTTTTCTTTTAACTCTTTAATAAGTCTATCTCTCTTATCTTTGTTAAATGAAACGTCTTGTTTTTCCAAGCTCATGCTGTGTTCAACATCGCTAAGCATTTGATCAGCCAACATCTCAGCTCTTAAGTTTAATATATCATCAAGGCTGTTATGATCGTTGTTAGGTACAACTGCATAAATCAGCTTACAATCCATAGCTTGAGCTAACTCATTCAGTTTAGATAAAGTAATGTTGCCAAGGGCTTCTCTTTCCTCAGACTTTAAAACTGTGGTTTGGTTAACTCCTACTATTTTAGCTAACTGTCCTGTGGACAAGCCTAGGGCTCCACGAATGGCTTTAATCCATCCTGATGGGGGTGCCATATCTTCTTTTAGTTTCATCCAGCCCTTAAGCTTTTGATCAATGATACTTTTTTGAGCTAGAGCTTTGCTTTTTGATGTTTTCATATATTCATTATGCATTATAATGCATAATAAATCAAAATAAAATGCACTATACTGCATGATAAAATAAATTTATAAGGTATTATAGTACATTTTAATCCATAGGGACAATAGTCTAAAATTGAATATTAATAAATAAAATCAAATATTTAAATAATAGTAAACAACGTTTTTTATTATAATCTCTAAAAATTCTTTTAATTTCTCCGGATCTTAATCTCTCATCAGTTTTCTCAATTCGCCAATTCACTCAATTTGTAAGATATAAGCTCAAAGCCTTTTGCTTTTAGAGTCAAAAACGAGTTCGCAGTGCAAGGGCGAAGCCCGAGCACCGCTTGTCTGAGCTTTTTGACAGTAAAGCCAAGTCTTTGAGCGTTTACTTAGCAAAAAGTTGAATTAAGAAAGTGCTCCGCCTTTGAGGACGGAAACAATGGATTTAGACACCGTTTTAAAAGCTTCGAACACGCCGCCACCTTGGTGGGCTGTGCCCTCAAACTCAGGTTTGTTGTGATGGTTTAAAGCTGTGCGCATCTCTTCTAAAGGAAGTGCGTTAGGTAAATCGCGTTTGTTGTACTGGATGACCATGGGGATCTCTTTAATGTCGAAGCCCAATTTTGAAAGATTGTTCTCAAGGTTTTTCATGGATTGAATGTTTTCTTCCATGCGCTCTTGTTGAGAGTCGGCGACAAAAATCACACCGTCTAAGTTTTTAAGAATCAGTTTTCGGCTGGCGTCGTACACGACTTGGCCGGGAACGGTGTAAACGTGGAATCTTGTTTTAAAGCCACGAATGTCTCCTACTTCTAGTGGAAGAAAGTCAAAAAACATGGTGCGTTCCACTTCGGTGGGAAGTTGGAACATCTCCGATTTGTCGTCGGAGTTGGCTTTTTGATACAGCCATTGCATGTTGGTGGTTTTTCCACCCAGCGAGGGGCCGTAGTAAACAATCTTGCAGTGGATTTCTTTGGCGTTGTAGTTAATTAATGACATTATAGTTGCACCCGGTTTTCTAATGCGCGTTCTAGTGTTCTGTTATCAATGTAGTCTATGTCGCCACCGATGGGAACCCCATGGGCGATGCGAGAGCTTTTAATGCCCTTTTCACTTAGTATTTTAGCAAGATAAAGTACGGTGGTGTCACCTTCTAAATCAGCGTCAAGTGCAAGTATGACCTCTTCAATGACTGGTCCTTGACTGTTAATACCTTTTTGGATCTTGTCCATTAAAGGCTGAATACGAATGTCACTGGGAGTGATTCCGTCAAGCGGGGATAAAGCTCCGTGCAGCACATGGTATCTGCCATTAAAAGCTCCAGAGGACTCAATTCTTGAGATGTCTGCAGGCTCTTCCACCACACACAAAACAGAGTCATCACGACTATCACTCGCACAAAGTTTACACTGATCTTCGTTTTCGGTGTAAGAAAAGCAAGTGGGGCACTCTTTGACTGAGGCCTTAACAGAGTGGAGTGCTTCAGAAAGCTCACTGCTATACTCGCTAGGAGATCTTAAAACATAGTAAGCCAGACGCTGAGCCGTTTTATGCCCAATGCCTGGAAGCTTGCCTAGCTCATGAACTAATTTGTCAAATGATGGAACATCTTTTAGCACTCATTCACCCCGAGTTGATTAAAACATACCTGGCATGCCAAATCCACCGGTGATTTTTGACATTTCTTTTTCAGAAGTTTCTTTAGCGGTTTTAATAGCATCATTAGTGGCTGTCATGATCAGGTCTTGAAGCATGTCTTTGTCTTCAGGTTCAATGGCCTCTTCGTTAATATTTACTTTAACAAGTAGGTTGTTGCCATTCACAGTGACTGTAACGGCGCCCCCACCAGCTGTACCCTCGTACTCTTGTTCAGCCAGTTGCTCTTGGACCTTTTTCATTTTGTTTTGCATTTGGTTTGCTTGCTTAAGTAGTTGCTGCATTCCGCCGCCGCCCATTCCTTTTTTCATGGTAGCTCCTTGATTGATTTAATTTCTGTTTTAAACAATTTATGCGCTTGTTTGACCATCGGGTGATCTTCCACAAGCTTTCTTGTCTCTTGATTTTTAGCATCTATTTTTTTTCGATGCATGGCTTTTGGAGTCAGTTCAGAACTTTTTTTGTCTTTGTCCTGAACCACCTTAATTTCAAATTCCATCCCCCAGAAAGTTTTAAACACCTTATTTATACGTTTTTGGTACTCAGGGTCGTTAAAACGGTCCCATAAAAATTTGGCCTTAGCGGGGATGGAAAGGGTCACCTCAGTTTGGCTGCAAGAGTCTAAAAACACATTTTCAAGCTCTGCGCCTAAAATTTGTTGATACTTTTTGACCTCAGACACCACCTCATACCAGTGCTCCTCAAGGGGCTGTTTGGTTTCTAGGGGAGTTTTTAGTTTTTTGAACTTAGTTTTTGGTTTTTTCTTAGATTTCAACACGTTAAGGCTTTGTTTTGGTTCTTCAGTTGGAGGCGGAGGGGGCTCTTCCTGTGAAAAACTCTGAGGGTTTTGGCTAAAATTTTGAGATTTTTCTTCAGGTTGAGTGTTAGCTGTATTGATTTGATTTTTGTTGTCAGCTTGTGTGCTAGGGCTGTCTTTTGAAGAGCCTTGGCCTTGAGGTTTTGTTGGTTCCTGAGAAACATTTTGAGCAGAACCGGCTTGTTGATGTTGAGGCTTTTCTTGAGTCTGAGAAATGCTTTGTGAAGAGTTTGCCTGTTCAGAGGCCTTTGATTGTGCTGATACTTGTTGTTTTTGGGGTGTTTTTATCTCAGATGCAGATGAACTTGTTTGTGAGTTTGTAGAGCTTCTCTGTGAATCCGTGTTTAATTTAGGCTTTTTTTTTTCACTCTGGCCGAGCAAAGTTTTGAGCTCTTCAATTTTTGGGGCCTGGGAGAGTCTGATTAGCATCATTTCTAAAATGATTTGGCTGTCTTGACTGCGGCTGAGATCTTGAACGCCTTTAAGGCACATATCAAAAAGCATATGTATATCTTCAGCACTCATGTTTTGAGCCAGCCCTCGAAGCTCTTCAATTTCAAAATCCGGTAAGTCTAATAGCTTTGCCGCTTCTTCAGGAGATGGCGCCATTTTGGCAAACATCATGTGACGAATTTCTTCCAGTAAGTCTTTGGCAAACAGTTGGGCGTCAGTACCAGAGCTAAAGACTTTTTCGACAACATCTAAAGCTAGGTCTGACTTTTTATGGCAGATGGACTGCATGGCCTCTAAAATCAAACTGCGCTCAGTGAGTCCTAAAACTTCAGTCACTTTTTTTAAAGTTAGGTGGTCTTTACTAAAAGTGATCACTTGATCCAGAAGGCTTTGGGAGTCCCTCATGGAGCCATCACCTTGACGGGCCACAGCCCATAGGGCTTCATCGTCAACTTTAAGGCCTTCGGCTTTACAGATACTTTGCAGTCTTTCGGTGATCAGTTTTAAAGGAATCCTTCTAAAATCAAAGCGCTGGCAACGAGACAAAATCGTGTTGGGTATTTTATGCACCTCAGTTGTGGCCATAATAAACACCACATGCTCTGGAGGCTCCTCAAGGGTCTTTAACAAAGCGTTGAAGGCACTGGTGGAGAGCATATGCACTTCATCTATAATATAAACCTTGTAGTGCCCAGAGGCCGGCATGTAGCCCACGCTGTCTCTAAGCTCTCTAATGGCTTCCACCCCGTTGTTTGAGGCTCCATCAATTTCAATCACATTCACACTGCGGCCACTGGAAATGTCTAAACACTCGTTGCACTCAAGGCAGGGCACAAAGTTTTTGGCATTGGGGCAGCGAAGGGATTTGGCTAAAATTCGAGCCGAGGAGGTTTTTCCTGTTCCTCTTGGGCCGGTGAATAGCAGGGCGTGAGGCAGGCGGTTGTTTTGAAGGGCATTTAATAGCGTTTGGCTAATATGGCCCTGCCCAACCAGCTCCTCAAAGCCTTTAGGTCTCCATTTTCGAGCTATCACCTGATAGGACATACATCTCCCTGAGAGTTAAATCTTTTCATATCATCGCATGTTGCGGTAATAAAGCCATATTGTGTTTTGAGGGGGTATGGTGTGGCGCAAAAAAAGTGGCCGGGCACCCTATATCACATGACACTCAAGCTACCGTTGCTTCCTTCCGGACCTGGCGGAGTTCGCAAGAGCCCTCATTGTATAGGACCCGACCAGGCTCAATGTATGCCCTTAAGCTACTTAGATCAAGTAAAAGCTGGTTGGCTATAAGGTGAGGCTATTTTGTGCGGAATTTTAGAGTTACATCCAGTACATTAGATTATTTCTAATGTACTGGACTTGTTTAAGATAAAAACATCCAGTATATTAGAAATAATCTAATATACTGGATGGAAAATGGATAAACACAGTCTTAGAAAATCAATTGGCCGTGAGGAGTTTAGCTACCAAAGTTTACTGGTGGCTTTAGAGAATTATAAGGCGCCACTGCAAAAAATTAATGAACTTTTAAAGTCGAAACAAATAGTAAGAATAAAAAAAGGTTTATATGTTATTCAACCAGATGAAACCAAAAGCTATAACCCGCTATTGTTAGCTAACCTTATTTATGGTCCATCTTATATATCTTTTGAAACAGCACTTTCTTATTGGGGTTTAATTCCTGAAAGAGTAGAAACAATCCAGTCCGTTACAAGTAAAAAAAATAAAGAATTTAATACGCCTGTAGGGGTTTATACCTACAGGTATTTAAATAAAGATAGATATAAACTTGCGGTGTTATTGGAAAAACAAGCCGATGGCGACCATATTTTTATGGCAAGCCCTGAAAAAGCATTAATAGATTATATGACATTGAGTTTGAGTAAAAAAACAAAGGCGCGATTTATCGATGTTTTAGAGGATCTGCGGATAGATGAATCAGAACTTATAAAACAAATAAAACTAAGCTCATTAAGAAGCCTAGTGCAACATTATAATCATCCATTGTGTCTAGAATTTTTAATTTATATGGAATCAAAAATTGAGGAGCAACAAAATGGATAAAGCTATAACTGATATGCTCTCAGAGTACGATTGTAAAACCAAGTTTGATTATAGCAATGCTTTAAAAGAAATTATTCAAGAGGTGTCACTACTTGGTTTGTGGCGGTCCAAGTTTTATGAATACGCGGCTTTTTATGGAGGAACCTCGTTAAGAATCCTTTATGGACTGAATCGTTTTTCAGAGGACATGGACTTTACTCTTATCAAGCCAGATTCAAAATTTGATTTGAGTCCACACTTAAAAGCCATTGAAGAAGAGCTATTAGCATTTGGTTTTGAAGTTAATGTGGAGAAAAAAAAGAAAAAAATGAAGTCTCAAATTGAAAGTGCCTTTGTAAAAAGTGATACAAAAATTCAATTTATTAAAATAAAAGCTCCAGATTCAATTGTGCAACACACACTATCAAATGAAATTTTAAAGATAAAAATTGAAGTAGACACAGATCCTCCTATGAATTTTAAAACAGAAATGAAAAACCTTTTAAGACCAATTCCCTTTCAAGTAAAAACCATGACATTGGACTGTTTGTTTGCTGGAAAGTTGCATGCAATACTTGCACGTAAATGGAAAACTAGAGTTAAGGGTAGAGATTATTATGATTTAATCTGGTATATAGGTCAAAAAGTTCAACCCAATCTTGAGCATTTAAAAAGTCGCTTAGTTCAAAGTGGCGATTGGCCTTCAGACAAAAATTTTACTAAAAAAGAGTTAAAAAAATTATTAACTGAAAAATTTAAAACGGTTAACTTCGATGATGCTAAAAAAGACGTGGCTCCATTTTTAAAATCTAGAGAGCAACAGTCCTTAACCTTATGGAATCAAAAGTATTTTTTAAATATATGTTCACACTTATTTTAAAAATTTAAATAGCGATTGAGGTCGAGCCAGCCCGACTCATTGGTTTCAGCTCTAGAGCTTTGCTCTGAAAACCAGCGATGGTGTTTCCAAAAGTTTTTACTTGTTCGTAAAAGCGCGTATTCTTTGAGAATGGAGTTCACCTCGGGTTTGTTTTTCGCATTTTTAAGTTTTTGAGCCAGCTGCATTATCGATTTATCATTGAGCACCAAGTAAAGGTTGGCATAAGAGGTGGCAACACCTGGCAAAATATCTAAGTCGTCTTTGTCGGGTTGTCTTCGGTCATTTTCAAAAAACAACATCGACACATTGTAATGGGATTTGTTGTGAATCAACGTGTATGCCTCTTGGGTGTCGGTGTTTCGAAGCAGAAGTGTGTCTGGAAGGTGTTGTATCACGGATGAGGGCAGTGCCACCAAAGGTGACAGCAACCTGTGGTGTTTTAAATGAAGGCCAGATTTGACCCCTAAAGAGTTAAACTCTTCTTTTGAAGCTTTTGTCTGTGGGGAAATATCATTTTCAGAGTTAATTTGTTCTATGGAGTAATTTTTTAACACCACGGAATTAAACCACTGGGTTTTGAAGTCTTGTTGGCTGAAATTAAATGCAGTGGAGAGGTTTTCCCCTTGATAGGGGTAATCAAACTGCATCTTTTGTTTAACGTTTTCACTGACAAGATCCGACAGTCGCTTCAGTAGAGTCGAGTTTTTATCTGGCACAGGAGTGTTCCACTCTGTACGAACTTGGGCTCTTTTTTCTTTAGGCAAAAGACTTATAAATAGATCTTCAGAGGCAATTCTTGAAATTTCCATATAAAGACGAGATTGAAGTTGGTGCAGTAAGGGGCCAAATACATTATAGCCGGCAGTTAGGTTATAATAAATGGACTCAAATACATGGTAGTCCAAAAGCCAAATAGTCTTTGGCATTTTCCCTCTAAGGCCTTTAAAAACCATAGCACTGTCAAAGTGTCGGTAAACCGTGAGTAAAGCATTGGTGTCTTGTTGATCTCCGTACCAAAACCAGTCTTTATTGATGGGATCATTTTGTTTTTCTAAAGATTTAAATTTTAGCTCAATGGCATTCCAATACTTTTTTCTAAAATCAATAAAGGGGTCAAAGTTGCCATCAAGGGCTGCGGGCATTTGCATGTCTTTGGCCACTTTCTGGTAAAGTTCAGGTGAGTTAGAAAGAGCGTCTTTTTCCGGATCAATAAAAAACACCCAAAAGTGATCGTTAATAACATTTAAAGCCGTTTGCCCTCGGCACACAGGGCCTTTGATAAAAGTCATAATGTGGTAGTGCGTATTTTCAAGAAAAAATCTGTAACGAGTTTTTGTCGGTATGCTTTTAAATGTTTCAAAAGGGTTGGAGCCCTTAGCGTCATAGGCTGGCATTGTTTCAGGCACGTTGTCCCATGGCGTGTTGTAGAATTCTTGCTTCCATCGCTTGAGCTTGTCAGTGGACACCATAAAGGGAATATGGCTTTTATGGGTTATGGTGTTGGTGACCGGACGCAAGCGGTAATAAAACTTTTGTTGGGGATCGTCAAAAGGATAAGTAGTGCCAATCTCTTCAATCTTATTGGTCGGAGTTTTTGAGCGCACCAATCTAAAAAACACATTTGGAGCTGACTGAAAATATATATGGGCTAAAAACAAGTGTTCATACAAATAGCGGCTAGCAATTTGTGCTTTTAGAGTTTTTTGATTAAAAAGTGTTTCTAATTTATTAATTTTTGGCGCAAGCTCTGGATGATTTAAAATAGAGCTTTCCATTTTTTGAAGACTTGGCCCAGGAGCACCTTTTTTAATCCAAGTGTTAATTGTAGAAATCTCTTTTTCATTCAGCGCAGGGAAGCCATAGGGCATTCTTGCTGCCGAATTGGTCAGCTTTAAGCCTTGCTCCTGAATAGGATTAATATCATTCATGCAGAATCTTTGCTCTTCAGAATTGTAGCTTTCTTGTTTTTTAGATTCAATACCAGGAATTTTTGAAATGTAATAACTTAAAAGCGAAGACTCTGTTTTTTGTTCAACCACAGGGTAAAATCCAAGCTCTTGCCACTGCGCTTTAGAGTGGGCATCGATGTAAAGTCTTGTGGGTTTTCTGGGTTTGAGTTTTGAAAAGTCATAAATGTCTGTTTTGTGAGCCCCGCGAATAAGTCCTTCATAGGAAGTCAAATTTAACTGACAAGGAGAATTGTAACAAGAGTGACAGGCGACACACTTTGAATCAAATATGGGTTTGATTTTAGTGGTGAACTCATCTTTTACGGGAATAATGTCGCCAGCGTTTTTTTTCATATAATTAGTTTCAAAAGGTTTAAAAATCACTAGTAAAAAACTAATGATTAAAATGATGAGTATAATTATAAGGGCGATGATTTTTTTCATGTTTATCCTTGTCTAATTGTTGATCTAAGTAGTTTTTATAGAATTTAGCAAGGAGAAAGTAGCGGGTAAGGTCATTCAAAGGGCTGTGTCTAATTGAGTTAGCTTTAGGGTGTTAAGAGAGTAAAAAAGTAACCCGGACTGCAATCATTGCAGCCCGGGTTGGTGTTAGAGGATGGTTTTGGAAACCGGATTAGAGTTGGAACTCTCTAAGCCGTTGGTGTCTATTGTTCTAATAAAAAAGTAATATTTTATGCCTGAACTAAGGTTGTTAAAGACATACTCTGTTGTGCTGGCATTATTTATGGAGATCACTTTGGCGTCTTCACTTTTTTCGCCCTCTTTGTAGTAACCAATTTTATATCCTGCAATTTCAGCCATCTTCAAGGACTCTCCATTTTGACGAGTTAATGGTGGGGTCCAAGACAGCTTTGCCGTTCCAGCGCTTGTGGTGTTGGTTTCTTTTAAACCTTTCACCGAAGTAGTGCTGGAAGTGGCATAGTCGTTAAAGCCTATGACTTGTACATAGTAGCGATCTGTAATTCCAGCAGCAGGAGCTTGTATTGTTAGTGATGAACTTGAGGTTGTAGCAACAAGGCTTCCGTTTTTGTACCATTTGTAAGTTAAGTTCACACCGTAGGCTTTAACTAACAGTTTATAACTTGTTCTTTCAATCAAATTTAAAGTAGATGGTAAGTTTTGCTCAATGATCACAGCATCACCAAAGGTGCTCACTACCTTGTCCCACCAGTCTTGGAAAGCGCTTAAGTTTAAATCATACTGAGTGCCATCATTGTAAATAGGCTTAGAAACAATACTGTCATCCACTTCAACGCCAGTTGTAGGAGTGGGCTCTGAGCTTTGTTCTTTTGGAGTAATTAAAGCTTGGCTTTGTTCAAAAAGATATTTTGAATTCACACCAATAAAAGAGGCGTTGTTTTCAACAAAATCATAATTTTTTATCACCCACTCGGCACCTTTTTCTAAAAGATCCACTTTAAACTTATCACTCATTTCTGTGTAAGAGTAAAAAAGCTCAGGCGAGTTTATAGTTTTTTGTTCAGGAAAGTGCGCAAGCCTAAGTTCACCTTCAGTATAGTCATGGGGGATGTTTTGAAAAATCAAAGTCACATAACTGCCACTTTGCCAATTATCTTGATTCACAATTTCTGTAAGTCGATCTGCAAGTGAGGGAGTTTTAACGGGCTCTTTACTTGAACCCGACCATTTTTTTAATGACCAAGGTTGTGACTTATCAAATAGAGCTCCGGTTTTTGCTAACACGGTTGAAAAGTCTTGGCCTGTCCAAGGTTCTACACTTACAAGTAAGTTGATGTCTTTTTGATAAGAGCTTTGAACATTGTAAGGGTAAAACTTCATAAAGCTTTCTGCCACAAAAGCACCCTTTGGAATGTTCACCTTCACAGGCATGGC
>JAKUPT010000119.1 GCA_022450595.1 Bdellovibrionales bacterium | reverse complement strand
GAGTGGACGAGGTGGCTTCCAAGTGAAAGGTTCTTGAATAACTCGCAAAATCTTCTCAAGCTTTCTGAAGTTAACACAGAAGAAAAATGGAAAGAGATGTATAAAATGAGAATCTCAATCGAAAAAGAATTTGGAATCACTGATGAAAGTGAGGTTAAACGGATTGTCGATGACATTAAAAAGAAAGCCCGCGAATTAAAAGGGAAGTGGTTCTTGGCAAAAGCTGAAGGAAAAACAGTCGGTGAAATTGGAATCTTACCTTTCGAGTTCGAAGGTAAACAAGTAGGACGGCTTCAAGACGTTGACATTATCTCTAATGAGCAGGGAAAAGGCTATGGTAACGAACTTCTAGCCGAGGCATGTATCAAGGCAAAAAAAATGAACCTTAATGCCCTTTGCTTAATGGCAAAATCAGATGACTGGCCAAAGGAATGGTATTTGCGCTTCGGGTTCGTCAAAATAGGAGAAAGGTAAAAGTGTCTCCGCAACTTATAAACAGGGAAGTGATCTGCTTATAAAGCAGATGAAAGATAAGGATGAAAACCAAAAATACAAGGAGGGGCGGAGCCAGCTATGAGTTTTGCTTTTTTAGGAGATGAATTCTGGTTTGCAATCATCTCTGCACCCTCACCCGCAATACAAGACGAACCAAAAAATAAAAGAAGAAATATTAAGTAGTTAGCGTTTTGTTAATGTCGTGGGTTCGCCTAGTGTAAATGGTCGGCTCGCCGATACCGTATACGAACCAAACCATCATAGCTCATATCTATCCGTTTTTATTACACATTTTTTCAATAAACCCAAGGAAAATATCGGAATTTTACGGAAACTCTACCTCGATTTTGATCTCTCAATGAGCAAAATCAGTGAACTCACTGAAGGAAAGTGGCCAAAGACCTCCATCATCGAGGCTCTTCAGACCCATGGAATTAAGAAGTCAGACACTCCAATTCCTTCTAAACCTAAGTACGGCTACATTGTAAAAGATGGGGAGCTTGTTCTTTGTGAGAAAGAACAGAAAATCATCAAGCTCATCTTGGAACTTCATTCCCAAGATAACTCTTTGCGAAAAATAGCTCGAATTCTAAATGATAAGAAAATTAAAGGTAAGTACGGCGGTCTTTGGGACAAGTCCGTTATTTCTACCATTATAAAGCGTGAAACCAAGCAGGAGGAATAATCATGCGTGCAGTTATTGAAATCATTCTTGCGATAATTTTTACAGCCGTTACTGGAACGACAGTTTTAAACTTCTCTAGTAAGGCCATCAAAAAGGAAGCTCTCACAAAAATACAAAGGGGTCTGCCAAGCTTAGAAGATTTTACTTTAAAAATGATTCAGAGAAATTAAGCCCCTTTTGGCCATAGCTCTATTAGTACCAAAATTCAAAAAGGCTTAATGACTAGTTAATCACATTTATTAGAACAACATGTCTCTTTTACTGGCTCTACTTTCTTGATTTTTGATAACCTAATTATGCTAATACCGCCTCTAATTACTATAATAGAGACAATTCCACCAATAATTAAATCTGGTATATTACTATTAAGAAAATAAACTAACGCACCAGAAACAATTACTCCTGTATTAACAATTACGTCATTAGCAGAAAAAATCCAACTGGCCTTCATATGAACTTCGCCGTCTTTATGCTTGTGAATCAAAACAAGACACCAAAGGTTCGCGATAAGAGCGATCATTGAAACGACAATCATATAATTAGAAAGTGGCTCACTCCCAAAGTAGAACTTTCTACCGACCTCGACTAGGCAAAGCAAGCCAAGAGAGATTTGCATTACTCCACTAAAGTATGCTGCTTTGTGCTTCATTGAGATCGACTTTCCGACAGCGTAAAGACTTAGGCCATAGACAAATGAATCAGCTAGCATATCAAGTCCATCAGCGAGAAGCCCTGTAGACTCAGCATAAAACCCTAACATGATCTCAATAACAAACATCGTAAAGTTTATGCCTAGTAAGTATTTTAACGTTTTCGCTTCTACACTAGGAACAATATCTGGAACTTCATCAATTCCTATTTCTTCTGTACTAATTAACTCACCAGGAAGGGATATGGTATTCAAAGATTCTATTATTTGGTGCTTATCCACACTATGATAAAAATGCACAGTCCTAGACTCTAAATCAAACTCCATCTTTGCACTTGGATCTAAGTTTTCCATCAATCCTTCGATCATTTTTATTTCCGAAGGACAATCCATTTTTTTTATATTTACAGATGTTTTTTGCACCTATGCCATACCTTTTTCCAATTTTAATCTGGAAGCGATGAAAAAAGAGAGGACTAAAAGAACCATAATCATTTGTGCGATTAGAACTTCTAGCGTCGAATTAAAGCCTATTGATGGTAGAGAAAAAATATCTAGCGAAGTTTGTGGAAATACACCAGTCTTTTGAAGAGCACCAATTCCTTTTCCTAAAAAAATTGTCGATAAACTCAAAATTAATATAGTTGATGCCTTAAATAGATACTTTAAGTTAAGCTTGATTGAGAATTTAATCGCAACCAAAATGACAAAAAAGGTTAATAGCACTGCTGATATAGCTCCAATTCCAACAAAGTACTGCTGATAACCGTCAAGAATTAATACTTTAAGAAAAAGTATTGTTTCAAATATTTCTCTAAAAGATGCAGTAAATGCAATAAAAAATAAAGTCAAACCTCTCCCACTTCCGAGAGTAGTGTCTACTGCTGAGGTAAATTTATCTTTTAGTTTTTGAATATCAGTATTTTTATGCATCCAGTATCCGACATAAAACAATAATAAGGATGCGATTAACGCAGTATATCCCTCAAGAGATTCAGCAACTTCCCCTGTTATACTAATATATCTACTCAGCAAGATATATGCACCAACTCCGATTGCTATTGAAGATATCCAGCCTAAATGAATATGTTTATTAAATGCAGTTGCATTAGACTTCCTAGTAAGGCTCAGTAACAAAAATAATATAAGGCCTGCCTCAAATGCTTCCCTTAGTACAATGCCAAAAGACACTAAAAATGATGATACATTTGTTTTCTTGATCGTTGAGGTATCTATGGCCCCTTGGAGCTTACTCAGTATGGGGTTTAAAACGGATTCGACTTTGCTATGATTAGCACTTTCACTAATTAAACCTCTATATTTTGCCAATGATGTCTCTAGCTCAATTACTAAGTCTGCATTCTTAGACTTTAAAATTCCCTCGACAGGCTCAACTCCCTGCAAATAAGCAGATAATGAAAGATTCCTGGCCTCTTTTAATTTTCCTGCCTTATATAGTGAAAAGCTTGCTTTTAAGTCCTTGATTGCCTTTTTTAAATAAATTTCAACTTGCCCTTTATTGCCGTTTGAAGGTGGTGGTGAATTGATGTCTCTTATCGTTGCCATCATTCCCATTAAATCATCCTCTTTCAAATCGAATTTTTTTTGAATCTCATTGTCTGAAAGGGAAGAGCTTTCCTTAACATCTAAAACTAAACCTGCTCTCTTTTCTATGTTCTTAAAACGAAAGCTAGATACATAATAAGCTAACGACCAACGATCTTCTTTTGAAAGATAGTCGTGAGCGGCCATTCCTGTTTCATTTACTCCTAGGGTAATGGTATTATATGCCCCATAAGGAGATACATTTCTCATTCTCTCTAAGTCATGAAAGTTCGTAGGACTTGGCTCTAGCCCTTCTCCGGCCTCACCATCACCATATCCATTCTGACCATGACAGCTCATGCAATTATTCTTATATAAATTGGCCGCTCTAGTTAGGTCAATTTTTGTCTCAGGATAAGTTAAAAGATTGAACTGTTTTAAAATTTCAGACTTTATTTTATTTGCTAGAGCAGAAACCTCATGAACCTTACTTTTAGCTAGAATTGACTGATTAAGATTTTGAATACTAGAGCTTAAACTTTGATTATAATTATTTTCTTTTGCAATTCTAATAACTTCATTGGAGAAATCAATTTGTTCCTCATATTCTCCTTTACTTATAACTTTTCCATTGGCAACAGCTTCACCGTAGTCCTGAGCTAAATAGCTTAAAAGGTGGACAGCTAATTGGTTCTCTTTAGTCGATGCAAATGCTGTAGAACCAATAACAAATAACAAACAAAAAAATATCTTAATCATCCTCATTGCCTTTCTCCATAGAATGTATATTTTCACAAAGACCACAGCCAATTTCGGGGTCACATTGTAGGTAATATTTTTGAAACTCTTTTAAAAATTGCAAAACGACCTTGCGATCAGAACGTAAGAATTGAACAAACTTAAGTAGAGATTCACCCGTTTCATCAGATAGTAAATGCTCTATTTTACAACTATCCGTCACAGCTATATGTTCAGGGAGTCCCAACACTTCTGTAAGCAAGACAATCATCGTTTGTCTCTTATTAGCGATTTTTTCGACTAACACTATCGAATGCTTTGGAAGTGATATAAAGTTATCTTTTATTTTAACAAGTTTTTTTTCTGATAACTTTTTGAGCTGTAAATGAACAGCATTTCTACTAACACCAAGTTCTTTGGCGATAGTGGAAGCTCTGAGTTGATCACTTTTTTGTAAAAATGAATAAATAGTTAAGAGATAGTGCGTTTCAGAATGTGATAATTCGTTTTCACTATATTCCTTCCAGTACTGTCCAAATTGAAATTCCAAGGCATCCTCTTTTTATGTTAGGTATGCCTAACATATTTTTAATCTCTAATATTGTCAAGCATGCCTAACAGTGAGGATTGCTCTCTGGAAAGTTTCTCCATCCAGTCGAGAACAAAAAAGAGCGGGGAGTGTGTCGTCTTAACCTTTTAGAGATTTCATAAATTTTCAGATTTGGGATTGAGTAAAACATAAATTTAGAGATTACTAATTTTCATTCATCGCTGTGACTAAATATCGCAAATAAATAGTTCACAATCATGATTTAAATATCGCAATTTCGTTGAAAAATATCGCAGACGAACCAAGCTTTTGGGCTAAAAAACAATAATGGTTCTCCTTATTTAACCTTATAAGGCAATGAGTCAAAAACAAGTGAGCACAGCAGCTCTTCTTAGTTAAAATGTAGTTCAACCAAAAACAACATTTATAAGGAGAACCACTGTGCTCGAGGCTCATTTCAACGTATTTTTGCGAGAAAATAAATTAAAACTTTTATCAATTCGATCTTTTAAAAATGGAAAGCTCTGGGAATGTATTAAAACTGAGTTTTTTGGCGCTTGTTTAAAATGCGGCTCTACAAAAGTCGTCAAAGCAGGCAAATGCTCCACCACTGTCAGGGAAGAGCCTCTCAGAGAGAAGCCTGTATGGCTTAAGATCCATAAGCATAGAGTGTATTGCAAAGACTGCAAAAAAACCTCTACAGAGCCTGTAGACGGCATTTGGCCCAGGCGTAGAAGCACACAAAGGTTTAGAAAATTTATTGCTAAAAAATGTGGAACCATGTCGGACATCTCAACAGTCAGTGCCTTTGAAAGTGTTTCTTTTGGCTTTGTTCACAAGGTTTACTATGAGCAAGCTGCCATTAAACTTAAAGAGTATCAAAGTGCTTCTCATTGGCCGACAACTTTGGGCATTGATGAACATTTTTTTAGAAGAACAATGGGCTTTACGGAGTTTGTAACACTGTTTACAGACTTAAATAAAAAAAGAGTTTTTGAACTGGCTCTTGGTAAAGATAATAAATCTTTACTGGAACAACTTCTTCACATACCCGGAAGATTAAACGTAAAACTTGTGGTTATAGACATGTCTTCATCTTACAAAGCCCTAGTAAAAAAACTTTTTCCCAATGCTGAAATCATTGCCGATAAGTTTCATGTCATGAGACTTTTCACGCCTCACATCATGAAGGCGGGAAAAGAGATTCATGGCCACAGACAAGAACTTAAAACTCGTCGTAAACTTTTATGCAGTCGTAAAAAGTTAGACTACTTTGTTCGCTACGATATTGATCAATACTTAAAACAGCACACAGATTTAAATGAATTATATAGATGGAAAGAAAGGCTTTTTGAAATTTACAGAATGAAGGGTTTTAACCGTGCTAAAAAAGCTTTTAATAAAATGCTTCATCAAATGTCACAGTCAAAATTAGAAGCGGTTCAAAAAGTTTTTAGAACCTTCAAAAGATGGAAAAATGAGATCCTTAGGTATTTTAAATTTGGCTACACAAATGCCTACACAGAAAGAATGAATGGAACCGGAAAGCTTGTACAGAGAAGGGCTTTCGGGTATAAGAACTTTAAAAACTACAGGCTAAGATTTCTAAGTGTCCTTCCTGACACATAGTTTACATTTTATACCGGAGACATAGTTTACACTTTTCCAAAAAGGGAGGGATTCCAATGGGTTGGAAGGAGTGTAAAAAGATGGATGAGAAGTTAAAATTCATAGCTAGGTACCTCGAAGGGGAAAAAGTAGCTCCATTATGCCGTGAATTTGGCGTTTCGAGAACTACTGGTCATAAATTAATTGAACGCTACAAGATGATGGGCCAGGAAGCCTTAGTTGAGCAAAAACGTACGCCTCACCGTTATGCCAACAAACTCCCTATAGCAATAGAAGCATTAATTTTAGATTTAAAAC
>JAKUPT010000118.1 GCA_022450595.1 Bdellovibrionales bacterium | reverse complement strand
GGATCAGTTTTTGGATCGCGCCCTAGAAGTAGACGTAGATTTAGTGCGGGGTGAGGACTGGTCTATTATAGGCGGTGTGATTGAACACATTGAGGCCGCCGGAGTGCACAGTGGTGATAGTATGGGGGTTATTCCTCCTCAGCGATTAAAGACAAACACCTTAGAAAAAATTGAGGCTCTCAGTTTAGAGTTAGCTGACAAGTTAAATATTTTAGGCTTTTTAAACCTTCAGTTGGCCATTAAAAATGATGAAGTTTATATGATTGAAGCAAATCCCAGAAGTTCTCGAAGTGTGCCTTTTATAGCCAAGGCTACAGGAATTCCTTTGGTGGATTTAGGCACGAAAGCTATGGCTGGAATAAAAAAATCAGAAGCAAAACCTGAAAAGTATGACTGGAAAAAAATGACCTCGGTCTGTGTTAAAGGAGTGGTTTTTCCTTTTAAAAAGTTTCAAGATGCGGATTCTATTTTGGGCCCAGAGATGAAATCTACCGGGGAAAGCATGGGAAGAGGTAGAGATTATGCAGAGGCTCTACTAAAAGCCCTTTACTCCAGTCAAATGGAGCTTCCAAATGAGGGAGAGGTGTTTTTGTCCTGGCGTGATAAGGATAAAGCTGAGCTTTTAGCTGTTGCAAAAGATCTTTTGAGTTTAGGCTTTAGTTTTTCTGCCACGAAAGGCACCGCTGAGTTTTTAAAACAAAATTCAATTCCGGTTATTGAAGTTAAAAAAGTGGCTGAAGGGCGCCCCAATTGTGTGGATCGAATACGATCAGGGAAGGTGGCGTTTGTGATAAACACAACTTCCGGAAGGCAGTCCATTGAAGCCAGTGTTGGTATTCGAAGAAGCTGTGTGGATTACTCTATTCCATGCATCACCGAGAGCATGGCCGCTCAACAAGTTGTAAAGGCTTTATTAAAAAACAAAGAAGGCCAGTTCACCGTTTCACATTTATAGCTCGATGATATTTTGACCAGTCTATAAAAACATGCTCCAATATAAAAAACTTGGAGATGTTTTTATGTCGGTATTGAAAGTTAGTAATTTAAAAAAGTCTTACAAAGCTGGCTTTATACCAAGAACCCAAGAGGTTTTAAAGGGGATTGATTTTTCTATAGAGCCCGGTAAAATCACTGGATTTTTGGGGGCCAATGGTGCTGGCAAAACCACAACTATGAAATGTATTCTCGGTCTATGTGAACCAGATTCAGGTGACATTCGCTATTTTAACAATCAACTCCTGGATAGAAAAGTTAAGTCTAAAATTGGTTTTTTGCCTGAGAGGCCCTACTTCTATGAGTATTTAACTGGTGAAGAGTTTTTAATATTTTACGGCCAGTTATCAACAAATTTAAAAAAGTCAGACCTTAAAATACGCATTAAAGATTTGTTAACAAAAGTTGATTTGTTGCATGCAAAAGACAAAGCCTTAAGGGGGTACTCCAAGGGGATGTTGCAAAAAATTGGTTTTGCACAAGCACTAATACATGATCCGGATTTTGTCATTCTCGATGAGCCCATGTCTGGATTAGATCCAGATGGCAGATATTACTTGAGTGAGTTGATTAAAGAGGTGGCCCACCAAGAGGGTAAAGCTGTTTTTTTTAGCTCACACCTTTTGCCTGATGCCGAAAGACTATGTCAAAACTTAGTTATTATTAAAAATGGTAAAGTGGTTTTTGAAGGTGAGACTTTAAAGTTGCTTGAACAAGTGCACCGAGGTTTTGAAATTGTTTTTGCAAAGCAGGAAAAGTTAGAAAAACTCAAAGTTGAAGATGAAAATGAATTGCAGAAAAAAATTGATTATTTGCGCTCTGAGAACAATCGTATCTTTGAAATTAAAAAGCTTAATATGAGCTTAGAAGAGGCCTTTGTTAATATTGCTCTGGAGAAAAAGTCATGAAGTCAGTTTATATTATTGCAATTAACACCTTCAGAGAAATTATTAGAGACAGAATTTTATACGGGATTATTGTTTTTGCTCTTCTTTTAATTAGTGTGAGCTTAGCACTTGGGCAATTGACATTTGCGGAGCAAGCTAGAATTTCAGCTAATTTTGGTTTTACGGGCATTCACATCAGTGCTGTTGTGTTGGCGATTTTTGTTGGTAGCACCTTGGTTGCGAAAGAGATTGATAAGAAGACCATCTTAACTTTGTTGGTCCGCCCCTTATCTCGATTACAATTTATAGTGGGTAAAGCTCTTGGATTGATCTTTGTTATTTCTGTTGTGGTAGGTTGTTTGGCATTGGTTTTGGCCATGGTTTTTATGGGGCTTAACGTGAGTGTAAACCATTTATTTTTTATTGGTCTTTATGGTGTGCTTTTAGAGGCTATGATCTTACTTGCTTATAGCTTACTGTTTTCAAGTTTCACTAGACCAATCATGGTGGTGTCATGTACAGCAGGTGTGTTTTTTATTGGGCATTGGTTGAATGATCTAAAGTTTTTTGCTGAACGTTCCAAATCTTTAGTATTTCAGCAATTCGAGGCTGTAATAAAATATCTAATACCAAATTTTGAAATGTTTAATTGGAGATCTTTAGTTATATATAACGAATCGGTTTCTGTAGGAGAGCTTTTTTGGGCTTCGATTTATGCCATTAGTTGGTTTTGTATTTTAATCTTAATTACCGCCCTTATCATCAGGAGAAAAGACTTTGCTTGAACTGCTTCAAAACAACACCTTTTCTATTTTCTTTTTTGCAGGGCTTGGGCTTTTATTTGGCAGTTTTGCTAATGTCTTAATTTATCGAATTCCAGAGGGAAAAGGCTTTGTTTTAAGTCGAAGTGAGTGTCGGAGCTGTCAAAGCAAAGTGGCCTGGTATGATAATATTCCAGTGATTTCTTGGTTAATACTTCGAGGTAAATGTAGATCCTGCAAGGCTTCAATATCTTGGCGTTATCCTGTTGTTGAGCTTTTAACTGCTTTAGTGTTTGCTGGAATGTTTGTGGCTTTGGGGTGGAGTTGGTTTTTATTAGAAGGCTTAATATTTAGTTTTGGCCTGATAGTGGTTAGTTTTATTGATTTTGATCATATGATTTTACCAGATAGTTTCACTTTGTCGGGAATTGTTATTGGTTTGGTGGGAAGCTTGTTAAATCCAGAGCGAGACTTTTGGCCAGCTCTTTTAGGTGTATTAGTGGGTGGTGGTATTTTGTGGTTAATCGCCTATATTTATTGGGCCCTAAGAAAAGAAGAAGGCATGGGCGGTGGTGATATAAAGCTACTGGCATGGATTGGGGCTGTACTTGGTTGGGGCGCCATTCCCTTTGTAGTTATGACCTCAAGTATTATAGGAAGCTTAGTTGGGATTTTAGTCGCTTTAGGTAGTAAAAAGGGTTTAAAGCAAACCATTCCATTTGGTCCTTACTTGGCTCTTGCAGCTTTGTTGTTTTTAATGGGGGGTGAAGCTGTAAGTGACTGGTATTTACAGCTTTTTATTCCATCCCTAGGTCCAGTCAATTGACTTTTGTCCTAGTCTTAGTTTTAATCATAATAGGGTCTTCCTAAATTATGTGCAGCAACGTTGTAAACACCGAGGATGTTCATTGTTATTTCGCAACAAAAAAGTCTTAGGACTCGACATTGGAACTAGTTCGATTAAACTTGTCGAATTAGACGTCAAAAAAACGGGAGTTGTGCTTAACCGTTTTGCAATGCTACAAACTCCAGATATCAGTATGGCTGGCGGTGAAATTGTAGACCTACAACCTATAGTCAGTGTGGTTCAACGCTTAATTCAAGAAGTAAAATCCAATAGAAAAAATGCATGTGTTGGACTTTGGGGATCCTCTGTTATTGTAAAAAAAATCAGTATTCCTAAAATGGATCTAAAACTTGTGCCGGACCAAGTTCGTTGGGAGGCAGAACAGTATATTCCTTTCGACATCAGTGATGTGAATTTAGATTATAGTATTTTAGACTCCTCTAAAGAGTCCGACGTGTTGGAATTGCTTCTGGTGGCTGCTCGCCACGAGCAAATATTAAAGTTTGTTGAAATCACAGAATCCAGTGGGCTTAACTGCTCTCATTTAGATATTAATGGTTTTGCTCTGGCAAACTGTTTTTTGAAAAATTACAGTGTTCAATCTGAAGATGTTGTGGCTGTTCTTAACATTGGCGCACAATATACAAACTTTATTGTTTTAAAAGGTAAGAACTTGATTTTTTGTAGAGACATCCCTGTGGGTGGTGTGATTTATACGGCGGATGTGCAAAAAACTATGGGTATATCATTGCCAGAAGCTGAGTCTTTAAAGCTCAGTGCTAGTTCACAAGAGGCCGTGCCAGAAGAGGTGGCTCAAGTCATTCAATCTAGCCATGAGATCTTTTGTGATGAAATTCAAGGCAGTCTAGACTTTTTTCACAACACAACTCCAGGCACTACAGTTTCTAAATGTTATGTGACCGGTGGAGGCAGCCGTACGCCTGGCTTGATTGAGTATATGTCTCAAGCTTTACAGATGCCATGCGAACCTTTGAATCCATTTGCGAAAATCAAATACAACGAAAAAGTTTTTAATTCGGAATACATTGATCAGATCAGTGATTTTGCACCTGTTGTTTTAGGCTTAGGGCTTAGATCGGTAGGTGACGAATGATTAAAGTCAATCTACTAAAAGCCAAAGTTCCACTTCAAACTCAGGCTCAACAAACTCAAGGTTTTTCCGTTCAAACCGGTGGTGGAGAGTCTACACCTAAAGATAAGGTTGTTAAGGTTCTTGTTATGCTTTTAGGTGCGGTCGCTTTGATGGTTTATGAAAAAATCAATATAGATGCTCTTGAAAGCCAACAAAAAATGTACAGGACTCAAAGCACTCAATTGACCCAAGAGCTTCAAAAGATCGAGGCTAGTGCGGGGCAATTAGAGGAGTTGAAAAAAGAAAACGAAAAGTTACAAGAAAAGCTAAAGATTTTAACTAACCTTTCAAAAAATAGACTTAAAGAGCTTAAAGCTTTAGACAATCTTCAAAACTTTATTCCTGAAGGGGTCTGGCTTGAGAGCCTTGATTATGATGGAGATAAAGTTTTATTTAAGGGCTTTGCCACAAATGATCGTGACCTAAATGCGTTTGTTGAAAGCTTAGAGGGCAGTACTTATTTTATAGATGTGATTTTATCTAAAGCCATTGAGCAGCAAAAAGACTCAGGAGCTGTTAAAGAGTTCGAAATCAATTCTGCCTTGGGGGATGGATGAACCTAGAAGAGTGGCTCGAAGAGTTAGAAACAACTAAAGCGGTACTAATTGGTGTTGTTGTCACGGCACTGTTTTATTTTATGGTTTATGACGATGGCTCACGACTTGAAACCAGTATAAAAAATCTAAAGCAACAAATCTCTACAAATCAAAATAAAATAGAGCAGGCCAAACAAGCCGTTATTGAAAAAGAAAAATTTGCCAATACCAAAAAGCTTTTAGGCGAGAGATTTGACACTTTAGTTCAATATATTCCAGAAGACTTCAGTTCTACAGAGCAAATGAAGATCATCTCAAATGTGGCCAAAACTGCAGGGGCCAATATTTTAAAAATCTCTCAAACAGGCCGAGGTGAAAAGTTTAACTTTTATGAAGAGATTCGAGTGGATGTTGAGCTTGTGGGATCCTACACTCAAATCATGATGTTTATGTCTGGATTGACTCGATTAAAAAAGGTGATTGTTGCTGATAATATATCTTTGAGCACCCAACAAAGTAACTCATCTAAGTCTGAGAGCGAGGGTGGAGTCAAAATTAATTTTAAGTCTCAACTTGTTGGATATCGCTATATTGATGATAATGAAAACAGTGGGGGGAGAAGGTAATTTATGCGTAACATATATACCATCTTATCTTATCTTCTTGTCGGTGCATGTAGCGTAAGCTTGGCTGTTTTGCTAGCCTCCTCAATATTGGATGTTTCTACTGCTCAACAGCCACAAAATGTTAATACACAAGACCCAAATTTAAGCCCTGAAAAGCCACAAAATGAAATTTTGGCAGAAACAGCTGTCTATGCAGACGAAGGGGCAGACTTATTTTTAGAACCTTATATCTATGACCCACGTGGGCGAAGAGATCCCTTTGCTCCTGTTGACACCGCTGTAATACAAGCGGCCACAGGACAGCCCATAAGACCACTATTACCTCTTGAAAAGTATGAGCTTGAGCAGATAAAATTAATTGGAATTATATGGGATGTAAATGACCCTAAAGCGATGTTTATGGACCCAACAAGCAAAGTTCATGTGTTAAGTAAAGATCAACGTATAGGAAGAAACCAAGGCTATATTGCTGTGATACGAGAAGGTGAAGTGGTTGTTGTTGAAGCCACCCAAAAAGACAATCAACCAGTGTATAGATCAAGAGTGATGAAAATTACAAATTAAGGTAGGTCAAGGATGACAAAAAAAATAATAATACCATTTTTAGTAATATATCTTTCTGCATGCAGTAGCCCTTCACCTACAGGACCCATGAGTGGAGAGCTTGATGACATAATTAATGATGAGTTAGTCGCAGCAGAGGGGTCTAATGCAACTTCTACTTCTGAAGACTTTTTTATGGATGAAGCGCCTAGTGAATCGGAGTCTGCAGCGCCTGCCGCCGACTTTTTTGCAGAAGAAGAGGCTTTTGAGGATGAGGTTTTTGCAGAGGCCCCT
>JAKUPT010000117.1 GCA_022450595.1 Bdellovibrionales bacterium | reverse complement strand
TTCAGCCCTACACCCGGATGACTGAAACCTATTATGGAGTAGAAGCAGAACTACTATTAGGGCACGCATTCCCATTAAAGGTTCAACTCATTCAGGCCACAAACAATGTTGTAAATAAAGCCGATAATTTGTTTTTACGCGCCAGCTCCCATTATAACTTTTAGCGTCATAGGGCATTTCGACACCAAAACGGTTGGTACAGCTTTTGCTCAAGCTAATGATGTATAAATTAATAGTGGCAACATGACGCCACTAAAAGAGGGGGAAACATATGGTTAAAAAATTACTTGCACTCACAATGATGCTAGGGCTTTACACGCAAGCCAATGCTGACACAGCTGAACTTCAAAGAAACCGTTGGGTGGACTCACAGGAAATCATTTTATCTGAACAAATTGATGCGAGAATGTCACGTGGTGACCGCATCCCTCTAAGACGCCTATTAGATCTTGATCAAAGCTATAGAAACATGGAAGTGAAAAAGCTCATAGTGTTAGCAAAATCCAGATCCGGCTTTGAAAGAATTATGGCTGTAGGCAACGGACGAAATTATGATTCTGCTTATGTTGATGACAGCCTTGAAGCCGTAGAGCTTAACGTGAATCGCACCATTGGACGAGAACTTAGAGCCTTACAACTAGAAGTTGGCGGAGATGTTCTTATTCACTCCGTGACTGTTGTATTAGAAGCAGATCGCTACAACAGACCACCACATCGCCCAACACCTCCGGACCGCGGTCGCCCTCCTCACCGTCCAACTCCTCCAGATAGAGATCGACCTGGGCATAGCTTAACAGCTCAAGGCAATATGGAAGGAGTTTACTTCAACCTAAGAGCTAGAAATCGCCAAGGCATTGAAAGACAGTGTGAAAGTCATATCGATCGCCATGGTAAAAGCCGAATGCGTGTTAAAACATTAACTGTAAATGGAAGAAGATTTAATAGCCGTAATAACTTTTGGACTGTGAACCAAGCTTGTAACATTGTGGCCAGACAAGCTCGTTAAAATCAGTTTTAATCTAAACTTTTATAAGCCTTGAGCCTGTGCGCTTGAGGCTTTTTTTATATCTAATTTTGAGTAAAGTTTTTTAGCCTCGAAATGATTAGGATTAATTTTTAATGCCTTTCTTAAATGCCTCATCCCAAGTTCTTTTAATTGCAGGTTTGACTCAGGCTTGGCCCGCCAATTAAAACTTTGGGGTTGATAAACATAAATTTTACCCAAGTGAAAGTGCACATCAAAAACATGATCATATTTAATCGCTATTTTTTTTAGTAAATCAAAAGAGGCTATGCATTTGTTAGTATCGTAAACAAAACCTTGCTCAATATTTTTACATCCCTCTTTATATAACTGCATAGCTCTTTTATAATTAGCTGATTTTTTAACTTTTTTAGATTGAAAGTAGTCTTGACCTTTGTCTGCAGAAAAAGCGGTGATAGCTAGCATTGATACAATCATAAGTAGTCGTTTGAACAAATCCATGTCTATGTATCGGAAATGACACAGAAAAAATTAAATTTTCTGATGATCTAATTTTTTAAATTTTACAATAAGTCTCTCTGCTTTTTTAATGTACTGAGCCACATTATGGCTTCCACAGTACCCAAGAGAGGCTAAAGACCTTTTTTTAAGCAAAAGTGCCGCCTTGTATTTTCCACAGAGATGCACCACCATGGCAAGCCTTGCCCTAGACTTAACTCCTAAGTGTTCCATATTAAAACGCCTTAACAACTCCCCAACTTCTTTATGCAAATACGCACTGGCGGCACGAATAGAAGACGAAGCACTTAAGCGAACCCCAAACCTAGACCACCAACAGGGGTGTAGTATTTGGTAAGGCTCCACCTTGTCGTAAATCTCTCCTTTATGAACACATAAAGTCCCCGCTCTTTCAAAAGTAGGAGTTGTAAACTGATACAAACCAACACTAGATGAAACCGGCGCATAAAGACTGTGCCATTTGTTTTTTAAATTCCACTCCCAATGAGGGGTGGCAATAGGATTACCTGAACTTTCCACTTGCGCAATAGCCGCTAGCACGTAGGAAGATGTTGTGATGGTCTCATACTGCTTAAAGTCTTGATGATAGCTTTGCCAGGTTTCATAAGGGGTTTTGTAAAAATAGGAAGACATAAAACCCAATAAGTGAGCTGGCTTTTGGATTATTTGCACCACAAGTATCATTAAAAAGTAAATCACCACTGTAAAACAGATAAAAGCATAGGGGCTTATTTTTAATTTACTTTTAGGCTTTTTACTTTTTTTAGACATACTAAAATCCTAGTACATTCTAATGGAATAAACTGTAAAAATTGTCTTTTTTCTACAAAAGGCCAAGTTTCGGTTTGAATTGCCCATTGATAAAGACAAGGTTACAATATCATTTTTAATTAAAGGGAGTGTTATGTTTAAAAAGCTACTTATTCTAATGACAGTATTTATTACCTCTTGTTCCTCAACTCAAAAGTTAGATGTGGTTGTTGATGATCAAAAATCCAGCAATAGAAGTTATGTTTTGCCAGACTTAGATCTTAGCCCTCAAGAGATCGAAAAAAAGAATAAAGAGCTGATAAAAACCACAGACTTAAAAATAAGTGAACTTTTAAAAAAGACAGAAAAGCACAACTTTGAAAACACCACATTAGAACTCGATTATATTATGAACGATATGTACAACCACATGTATGTTATATACTTGCTTTTAAACACCTCACCCAAAAAAGAAGTTCGTGATGCCGCTTTACAAGCCTTTCAAGATCTCCAAAAATGGGAAATTGATTTAAGCTTTAGAAAAGACCTTTATAAGGCCTATACATCTGTTGATTTAAAAAAACTCAATGACACTCAAAAAAGATATATGGAAAAGATTTTATTAGGCTTTAAAATGAATGGCCTGCACTTAAGTGATAAAAAACAGAATGAAATTAAAAAAATCACCCAAGAGTTAGCAAAGCTTACTACTGAGTTTGGAGAAAATATTAAAAACGCCAAGGCCGAGTTCACTTTTACAAAAGAAGAGATCAAAGGTGTGCCGGAGTCTTACTTAAAGAAATGGGAAACAGAGGACGGCAATTACAAACTTGATGCTTTAATTTACGATGATTATGGCGCCATCATTAAATTTGCTGACAACAGAGAAGTTAGAAAAAAAGTCTATCTAGCTAGAAACACTTCTGTAAAAAAAGAAAACCTTCCCTTGGTTCAAAAAATTGCCAACAAAAGATTACAAATAGCCAAGCTTTTAGGTTACGACACATGGGCTGATGTGAAACTTGAAGATCGTATGGCAAAGTCCCCGGAAAAAGTCAGTCGCTTTTTAGGTTCGATTAAATCTGGACTGATAAAAAAACAAAAACAAGAGCTAAAAGAGATAAAACAAAAAATGCCGGACTCTAAAGATACTCTTTACAGTTGGGACACCTCTTACTATTTCGATAAAATAGCAAAAGACAAATACAACTATGACTCTGAATATGTAAAGCAATACTTTCCTATGGAATCAAGCCTTCAAGGAATGTTTAGTATCTATCAAAAAATCTTTCAATTAGACTTTAAAAAAATTGAGCCTCTGTATAAATGGACAGAAGATGTAGAACTTTACGGTGTTTATGACCAAAAAAGCCAAGAGCTTTTAGGAATGTTTTACTTAGACCTTTACCCACGAGAGGGAAAGTACAATCACTTTGCCCAATTTACTTTAGCAAAAGGCTTAAGACTTAAAAATGGCAAATACCAAGCCCCTATTGCCGTTCTTGTGTGTAACTTTCCACAGCCAACTGAAGACACACCATCTTTGTTAAAGCACTCTGATGTGGAAACCTTATTTCATGAATTTGGCCATGCTATTCATACAATTTTAACTAAAGCGGAATACATTGGGCAATCCGGCACGGCTGTCCCAAGAGATTTTGTTGAAGCTCCTTCACAAATGCTTGAAAACTGGTTATGGAATAAAGACGTACTTGATAGCTTTGCTCACCACTATCAAGACAAGTCTAAAAAGTTACCAAGTGACACCTTGGACAAAATGAAACAGGTTAAAAAAGCAAGTCTTGGAAGACAGCTCACCTTTCAATTGGGCGTGGCCGATCTAGATATGACTTTGCATTCTGCTAAAAATCCATTGAGTCAAAAACAAATCAGTAAAATTTCTGGTGAAAAGTATCAAATGATGGTGGGAGCTATAACTTCAAGCGAAGTGAGCTTTATCACTAGACTGGGACACTTTACAGGATATGATGCTGGATACTACGGCTACCTGTGGGCACAAGCCATTTCTGACGACCTTAACACCGCTTTTGAAAGTGCAGAAAACAAATACTTTGATGAAAGCGTTGGCTTAAAATTAAGAACTGAAATTTATGAGCCTGGAGACAGTCGTCCTGTTGAAGAAAGCATTCATGAATTCTTAGGTCGTGACTGGAACACAAAAGCTTTTATTAAAAACTTAGGAATTTAAGGGAGAGTGATTATGTCAATTGATGAGGATTTTAAACAAGCCAGTGAAGACGTTCAAAAATTAAGTAAGAAGCCAGATAACAAAACTCTTCTACAACTTTACTCTTTGTACAAACAAGCCACCGAGGGCGATGTCACAGGAGACAAGCCCGGTGCCTTTGATATGGTCAAACGCAAAAAATATGAAGCCTGGCAAAAGCTTCAGGGCATTCAAAAAGAACAAGCTCAAAAAGCTTATATTGAGCTTGTTAATAGACTCAAAAATTAAATGATCTCTCGTGCAAGGCTGACACCAGACTCCACCATAGTTAAGTGGACAATGTCAGCCCCTGCGTCAATAAGTGTTTGGTAATCATCTTTGTACAAGCAGTTGGTAACAATCTTTCCTTTAAAATCTCGCTGTCTTAGTTTTTCAATAGAGTTTAATTGGGCAGGCATTTCATCCATGGCTAAAATCACGGCTTTTATATCTTCAAGATAGAGCTTTCCCCAAAAATTATGATCTTCAGCATCGGCATAGAAAACATTTCTCCCCTGCTGTTGATGAAGTTTAACCTTCTCAGGGTCAGAGTCCATACCCGTCACCACACAATGCTTTTCTAACTCTTCATAGGCCGCAGTTCCTGCACGCCCAAGCCCCATCACTAGAACTTGTGAGTCTTTAAGATAAATGGGCTGCTCATCAGGATGAAGAGTTTTTCTTTCTTGTGGGATTAAGTAATTACAAATCTTTTCATAAAGAGAGTGGGCGGCACTGTTGAGTGGTGAAGAAATAATAAAAGACATGGCCACCGTCAATGCCAATGCTGTGGTCCACTCAGGCAGTAGTTTGTCTGAAACAATCAAACCAAACTCACTAAACGCAGTTAAGCTTAAAGCTGCTAAAAAAGAACTACGAGCTCTGAGTTTAAAGAGTAAAAGCAAGTTAAAAAATAACCATGATTTAATGGGTAAAATAATCATAAAGCCTAAAGCGATATAAAGGTCATTTAAAGTGGGAAGGCCTGCTATACCTATTTTTAAAAAGAAGCCTATTAAAAAGAACTCCTTTAAAGACCACAGACTTTTAGACAACTCACCCGCTCTTGCATGACCTGAGATCAAAAATCCCATAATCAAAGCGCCAAGCTCAGCCGACAAGCCAACGGACTCAAATCCAAAGCCTCCAATAGAAATAGCCAGTAGTACTCCAAATAGTACAAAAAGCTCATCACGCCCTACATGATCTAAGATTTTAAATAACACTGGACGAAGAAGAGGCAGTAAAAATATCCCTAAGGCCCAAAGAGATGGCACTTGTGCCGTGGATACACTTATTGTGAGCAAGGCCAAAATGTCTTGAATGATCAATATCCCTAAAGCCATCCTACCGTGAAAGGCTTTTAGCTCTTTTTTGCTTTCTAAAGTTTTAGCCGACAAAACCGTGCTTGAAAAAGACAAAGCAATAGATATCAACATGGCCACTTTTAAAGACAAAGAGAATCCGTAATAAAAAACTGGTGTTAAAAGCCCCACAGTGATTAAAAAATGGGCCATGCCCACACCAAAAACCTCTTTAGAGGCCAGGCTTTTAAAGTTAAGCTTTAAACCAATGGTAAACAGTAAAAGAATAATACCAAGGTGTGAGATGTGATTCAGGATTTCATAATTATTGCTAGGCAGTGATGTACCTTGAGAGACAAAGGCAATGACAAAACCTGCAATTAAATACCCCACCAAATTGGGCAGCCTTAAAGATTTTGCAAAAAACCCTAAAATGAAGGCAAAACTGATCCAAACAGCTTCTAATAACATAATTTACACTCCAGTCATTGATACTACTTGTGTTTATTTGGATTGAAAAGCAGAAAGCCGCTTTAATATATGTGCTATTTTTGTTATATCTCAGGGCATGAACAGTCTCTTAAAACAGCAGTATAAAGAACACCTCACTGAAGATTTCTACTCAGAAGTCTCTTCAAGAGAGTTTAAATCACCAAAGCTTTTGGCTTATAATAAAAATCTTGCTGATTTTTTAAACCTTCCAAATTTTAATAACACTGAAGCATGCTTGATCTTTTCAGGACAAAAAAATATTTCTAACTCCACACCTATTGCTATGGTTTATGCCGGTCACCAATTTGGGCATTTTGTTCCAAGACTGGGGGATGGAAGAGCTAAGCTCTTAGGAAATATTAAAGCTAAGGATGAGAAAAACTATGACATACAACTCAAAGGAAGTGGCCCAACTAAATACTCACGAAGTGGTGATGGGCTCTCTGCGCTAGGTCCAGTAATTCGAGAGTATATTGTCAGCGAAGCTATGCACAACTTAGGAATTCCTACGACAAGAGCCCTTGCCGCTGTTAGCACGGGAGAAGAGGTTGTTAGAGAAAGCATGGAACCTGGTGGAGTCTTTACCAGAGTGGCTAGAAGTCATATTCGCATAGGCAACTTTGAGTATTTTTTTTCACAAGGAAAAACAGATGAGCTTAAGTTATTGGCCAACTTTTGTATGGCAGAGCTCTACCCTGAATGTAAAACCTATG